>NZ_CP143258.1:1941428-2265000 GCF_036320655.1 Porphyromonas pogonae | reverse complement strand
TGCAGGTTGTGTTTGATCGAAAATAGGATTTCTGCTAAAAATATAGCAAAGGTAATCTGTTTCTGATTACCTTTGCATCAAAATTAGCATAAATTGAAATTTTGAAAAATACCAATAGTTCGTTTTTATTTCCAATTGCATATAAAATATATACAACTAACAACGAAAATAAACTAATAAGCAAAAAAGCAACAAAAAAATTCAATCTCAATTGAGGTTTTTTCGTTTTAGCTTCTTTATCCATCGGATTTCGTCGAGGCTTGTCGGACAGATTTTTTGAACCTGAATGAAACGAAGTGTTAGCGTAGTGATTGAACGGCTTCAAATAAATCGGACGATGTGCCGCAGACGAACTAAACAGCAAGAAATTTAGCAGTATTCAAAATAAAAGGGGCAGACAAGAACTTAGTCGTACCGAACTACGTCGTACGGTTGGTTTTTGTCTGCCTGTTTTCTTTACCTAAATCGGATTGGATACTTTGAAAATTAAATTGCATTTATTTTGTATGAAAAAAGTAGTGTTCTCGGACGAATTTCATACCCTCACTTTCACACCCACCACTCTCTCCGCCGAATTATTCTCTTTTTGTTGAGATGTGGCAGTATTTTGTTTTACCTCGCTGTTATCTTCTTTTTTCAGCGAAAGAGCGATATTTCTGTCCAATTCGGCAACTTGCCGTTTCAGCTCTTTCAGTTCACCTTCTTTTTTCCAAGAAGTAGCAGCAACAGATTCATACACAGGAACTTTGGCACGTATTTGTTCCAACTCTTTGGTGTGGCTTTCAGTGATTCTCGGGATTTTCTCCAAGGCATTGATAAAGTTCATCCACGCCAATTTCGGGTCGTTTGCCAAATGACCGTTGTTATATGTGTAGTAGATGCTGCCGTTCCCCTTCACGAAAAAACGATTATCCACGAAATCGAAACTATCTTTTATCGAAGCCTCGCTCTTGACCGAAACCTGAAAACCGTATAACTCGCCGATAGGCAGATGTTCTCCTTTGGTACGAGCTTTGTCTTCGTACTCTTTCAGCCTTACGGCAACGGTTTTTATATCGGCATTTTCCGGTACGCCGTTTATTCGAAGCGGATTTTGATAGGTGCCGTCCTCGTTTTTCTTTACTTTCTGCTTAAACGTTTCAAAATCCGAATTACTCTCGTTTATCATCTTGGTATGAAACTCAATCGACATATTCACGCCTTCCAATTTAGACTTGGCTGTCTCCCGCTCATGTTGGAAGTTTCTGCGTTCACTCTCCAATGCCATTACTTTTTTATCTAATTTCGCTTTTTCCAACAGATCGGTATTACCCGAAAGCACTGCCACATATTCGCTGAAATTCATTCCGGTAGCTTCATCCATACTGCCTTCGTCAATACGGCGACTGCCCAACGAATTTGTTTTAAGCTGATTGATAAAAACCTGTTTGTTGTGCAACAAGTTAAACTTGTAGCTATCCAACGAACGTTCCACCGCATAGATAATAACATCTACGGTGTTGTCGGCAAAGCGTTTGGCAACTTCATTTCCTCTTCTTATCGCTCTACCGTCTCGTTGTTCCAACGCACTCGGCACCCACGGCGTATCCAAGTGGTGCACGGCAACGGCACGTTTCTGTGCATTCACTCCCGTACCGAGCATTTCGGTTGAACCAAACAGAACCCGAATATCGCCTCTATTCATCGCAGCTATCATCGCTTTTTTGGCATTCTCCGTTTTACATTCTTGAATAAAACGTATTTCGCTGCTCGGGATACCGTAATCTTCCGTCAGTTTTCGTTTTATTTCGCCATAAACATTCCACTCGTTCGGCTTATAAGTTCCCAAATCGGAAAAGACAAACTGTGTTCCCTTTTGAGCATCGTATTTTTGATAATAATCGTTTACCAACTTGGCACAATGTGAAGCTTTGTTGTCGATGTGGTCGGAAAATGAAGGGTCAATCATTCGCATATCCAAACTCATTTTACGTGCATAATCGGTAGCGATAAGCATTTTGGCTTTTTCTTCTCTTTCCGATAACGGTTCACGTCCCAAAATCGTGGCATCGCCCGTTTTGGCAAACTCCATCAACTTTTGGATAAAAACCTCTTGTTCCGGTGTGGGTGGAATGTTATGCAAAACTTCGTTCTTTTCGGGTCGGTCTATGCCAATATCTTTGGCGGTACGAAAATCACAAATCTCGCTGTAAAACGCTCCCAATTCAGGCACTTTAATAAAGGTGCGGAAACGCTCTTTTTGAATAATCTCGTTGGTAACGGAAAACTCATAATCGGTGCTTTTCTCGGCGAAAACGGCTGCCCACGCATCGAAAGTGCGAATACCCTGTTTCTCCAACGCTTGCGGTCGCAAATGCTTAAAAATCGAGTAAAGTTCCGTAAGCGAGTTGCTGATAGTAGTACCCGACAGAAAGGTCGCTCCAAGGTCTTTTCCCGAACGCTCCTGTATGGTGCGAATGGCAAATAACATGTTCAATGCACGCTGACTGCCTACCGGATTTCCTAATCCCGCAACACGATCATGTCGGGTGGTAAAAGTAAGGTTTTTGAATTTATGACTTTCATCTACAAACAGATGATCTATGCCCATACGTTTAAAATCCGTTACATTATCTTTCCGCTCGGCAATATCGTCCATGATAAGCGACAGTTTCACTTCCAAGTTGTTTTTGCGTTTTTCCAAACCTCTGAGCATTGCTCTCGATATCTCTTTACCCTGCTGACGCAGAACCTCCAAATTCTCTTCCACGGAATCAAGTTCCTGCTGTAAAATGGTTTGCTGTATTTCCAACGCTTGCGGTATCATTCCAAACTGCTCGTGCGTTAAAATTACGCAATCCCAATCGTTGTTTTTGATGTCGTTGAATATGCGAACACGGTTTTTGGCTGTAAAATCGTTCTTGCCCGGATAGAGAATACGTGCATTGGGATAAGCCTTACTGAATGTTTCGGCAATATCATACACATTGGCTTTTAGCCCGATAATCATCGGCTTGTTTGCCAATCCCAAACGTTTCATCTCGTAAGCTGCACAACACATTATCAGAGTTTTTCCCGCACCCACTTCGTGGTCGCAAATTCCGCCGCCGTTAGTTTTGAGCATCCATACGGCATCTTTCTGACTTTTATACAGATCGGATATGCCCAATCGTTTCAAGTCCAATCCGGGAAAACTTTGATGACTACCGTCGTACTCAGGACGAACAAAACAGTTGAACAGACGATTATAACGCTCCGCCAACTTGTTCTTAAACTCATCGGATTGTCGCGATAACCACTCCGTAAAATGCTCCCTTATCTCTTCAATTTTACTGTTTGCCAATTGGATGGTTTCGCCGTCCCGCACCTTTATTTGTTTTTCTTCTCCCGTTTTGGGGTCGATAACCATTTTTGACTTACTGATGTCGGGAATTGTGTTGTGTAAAGCATGCTTGGTCAGATTGATACCGTCGTAGGTGCGAAACTCTCCCTTTACGGCAAAAGCGTGGTAAATCTGCGGTGTTTTGCGGTCCGATTTCACGGTATATTCGTCAGCAGACGAGTTATAATGTATCGTTACATCGGTATCGAACAATTCCGATACGAACTTGGCATAAACACCTGACGGTATCCAACGCTCTCCAAAGTTAAAATCCAAATCGGCAAAAGGAACAGGCGTAGGTATGGCTTCCCGCAAAGCTTGCAAACTTGCTTTTACCGCATCATTTTCGCCGTTTCCCAATATCCATTGCTCTAAATTATCGGCTTTTTCAATCACATTTCCCGCGATAAATTTATCGGCAATCTGATAGCTGTTCTCTTCGGGTTGGTAATAGATACGACCTTCCAATTCCGAAAGAATTTCGCTCTCTTCCTTTTCGGGTAAAAGCGAACAGATATAAGGCAGATTGACATCGCCAAACTTATTGAGCGATGCCGAAAGAGCTTCCATAGGGTCGCTTGCACTCTCCAATTCTCCGACGGCAAAAGCAGTAGGACGATCGAAAATATCAGCTTTGATATATTTTTCGTCAAGGCTTCTTTCCAAAAAGAAAATCTCGCTACTGCCGCTATCCATTCGCAACAGTTCCGCATTCTTGCGACTGTTCAAATGTCCGTAACTGCTCACAAATCGGTCGTAAAGCGTGTTTAGGCGACTTCGCTGCTCCTTGTCCTCAACCGATTTACTCGCTTCGTAATCGTAAAGACGATGGTAAGTATCCCGAATATCAACATACAAACTCATTTTTGAGAGCTGAGCGTATGGCAAGTCAATGGGATTAAACTGCGGATTGGCTGAGTTTATACCCGACAAATAACCGATTTGTTTCCCTTGAACAACTACCGAACCGTCCCGCAAATGTTTACCAATAGCGGAAAGATAAGGACGTGACGATGCATCGAAAAGGGATTTGAGTTTTGTTTCCGGCTGCTCTGCTTTTTTTTTAGAAATCGGCTCATTCCACATTCCGGAAAACAGGTCAGGTTGCTTCGGCAATGCCTCTTTCTTTGCCCGACTTCCTCTGTTCCGAACGAGTTGTTTCGGTTTGGGTTTTATTGTCGGACTTGTTGAAAGATTGGAAACAGATGGTGTTACAGGGTTTGGCGTTGGCTTTACTTCTGCTTTACGTTGTTGCTCGATTTGATTAAAAGCTTCCACTTCACGATTCCATGCCGCTATCTCCTCCGGCGGGAAAAGTCCGAAATCTTCATCCATTGAAGTTGAAACTATCGGATGATGGTCTGCATCGAAATAGACCTGTTGGTCGTTCATTTTACGCGGTGCTTCCAAATCGGGACGTATTTCAAGCTCAGATTGGTTTTCAAATTGCGAGAAAAGTGTAAAAACGGGAACTCCGTCGGGTGCTTTTTCTTCCGGTGCAGGGATGGTTTCAACCTTTTCTGTTTCCGTAATTATTGGCTCATCGGATGTTTCTTCCGCTTTGTCAGGTTCAGGTTCTATAATTTGAATATCTTCGGCATGTGTATAATCTTCGCCGACATACTCTTTCAACTCTTCGATTTGCGATAATGCTTTCGGCTGAAAGTGAATATCTCGCTCGACACCCAAACCCATCACCTTTACCGACTGCATCTCCTCGATGGACATATAACCCAACTCCCACTCGTAACCCATCGTGGTAAGACCAAAACCCAATTTCTCTTTCGGGTCGTATTCCAACAGATACGCCGTGTAGGAACTCATCGGATGAAAATAACGTGCGTAAGCAATACGGTTACCCACCAACTCATTGTCGGTAGCATAAAGTCCGGGAAGTTGTTTTTGGATAGATTTGGGAACAAGGTTGTAAGCTTGCTGCTCTTCCGATTTTTCGGTTTCCTTTTCGGCAACCTCTTTCTTTACTTCCTGCTTGGGTTCTTCCAATCTATCCACGAGTGCAACACGATTGCCGCTTCGCACCAATAATGGAAGATATTGGTCTAATTGGTAATGATGAAAACTTGTGTAAGGTGTTCCCACTCGTGTTTCAAGTGGGACATCGCATACTTGTGAAACCGTTTCAGCTACTTTCCCGATGCTTTCGTAGTAATCGCCGTGTCGCATCAACACCAAAATGTTTTTATCCTCTTGTTTAGATAAAATCTCTTTTTGCAACTTTTGCAGTTCTTCTATCGGCAATTGGTCAGGATTAACAGTTTCGTCGATTTCGTTTTGCTGTGCAAGATTTTGTTCCATAGCGGGACTTACAGCATACACGCCTAAAATATCGCTTGTCGGGACAGTAATTAAACCTCTGTTTTCGCCTTTTTCATCCGCACTGATAACCGCTCGAACCGTATCGGTTTTCGTGACAGGCGGATTTTCGGTGTAAACCGCCATTGTTTCCGTTCCTAAAAAACGGATATGCAGCATATCGCCTTCTTGCAAATCTGAGATGTTCTTGTTTTCTTGAAATTGAGTTCGTTCCAACTCCGACAGTAACCACGGATTGCTGATGTGGGATGTAATCTCTTTTAAATGCAAATTTTCTTCATTGGATTGCCTTTCTTCTATATTTTGTACTATATCAATATCTTCATTACTCGCAACACCTGTTCGATAGAGTTGTTTATCCAATCTGTTATTTACATCGACAAAAAGCTTTCTTGTCAAATCATCAGCAATGCCGTCTATACCTTTTTCGTGGGTATAAACCCAACAAGGTTTGCCGTAAGGGTCGGTATCCATCGTTTTATCGGTAGCGACAAGACGACTTTTTACTTCATCGCTATCTCCCTCGAAAAGTGCGTTATGATGAAAGGCGATACTGAAACCATCGCCTTTGGGTACGCTGAAAGATTGAGTAAAAAGTTCTTCCGTTTTGTTTGCAATACCTTTTCCTGTCTGTTTTTGTAATACTATCAAATCACTTCCGACATCCGTTCCGGCATTTTCGCTAAACATCTTATCAGGCAGACGAAGTGCTGAAATAAGTCGGCTGTTTTCCATTAAATAACGACGGATTGGTTCGTTTTTGGGACTGTCCAACACGCCTCTTGAAGTGATAAAAGCCATTATGCCGCCTTCTCGAAGCGTATCCAATCCTTTCACGAAAAAATAGTTATGCACGGCTCGCGTAGAAACCTCCTTAATCGGGTCTTTGCCTTTGGCGTAGGCTCGGTCGTAAACCACCATATTCCCAAATGGAATATTGCTCGTAATCAAATCGAACGTGCCGTTTTTTTCGGCAGGAATTTCTTCAAACCCTTGAATATTTATATCCGTATTTTGTCTGTCTGACGACAATGCTCTCAGGATGCGTCCGGTTATTTTATCTTTCTCGAAAGCGGTTACTTGCGTATATGGTCGGGCAAAAGATTGTATGAATACACCCATTCCGGCGGAAGGGTCAAGCATCTTGTCAATGCGAATACCGGCATTGTCCAAAACATCAGCAATGGCATCGGTTATTCGCTTATCCGTATAAAACGAAGTCAAAACACTCTGTTTGATGCTGTTCCAAAAAAGATTAAACTCTTGACTGTTTACTGTGTTTTGACGGATAGTCTCTTTGAGTTCAGCCACTAACGGGAAAAGCTCTTTTTCGGATTCCGTCCATCGGTTCAAATCGGCTAATGTATCGGTAGGATTGAGCACGCATTTTAGTCCGCCGAAACCGTTGTATCGGGATAAAATTTCACGTTCGGCAGTTGTGGGTAAGCGATGCTCTTTTTCGATACGAAACAGGGTTCGTATCGCTTCGGTATTGGCAATAAGGGTCTGCCTTTTGTTGTAAGCCATAGAGATAGATTAAGGTTTTCGGTTATATTTGGTATCGGATTTTTTATTAGGCTCAAAAGCAAAAGATGTGGTGTGATCGGCATTTAATACCAATCGAGCATTGAATTTTTTGTCGCTTTTGGCGGTTAAGCCTTTTAGTAATGGTGTTTTTCCTTCGGTAAACAGAGCTTTCAAGTGTTCATCGGAAAGTAACAGTCCGCAAATTTCACGGAATACTAAAAAATCACACTCTTTGCATTTGGCTACTTTGGGATAAAATATCAGGTTTTTGGTTTTGCATTTGGGACAATCCATTAGATTTGTAGAATTGTTAGAAAAAGAGAGAGACAACAACTCCTTACAGATTTGTCGGGTATAAATCTCAATACCTTTATGGAATGTTTCTGCATTCATCTTTCCGGTTTCGATATCTGCCAACGCTTTTTCCCAACTTCCGGTCATCTCTGCATCGGCTATTTTACGGTCTTTTACAATCTCGAAAACGGCAAGTCCCTTTTCGGTAGGAATTAAACTCTTCTTTTCTCTGACGATGTAATCTCTTATAATTAAAGTTTCGATAATGGCGGCACGCGTGGCAGGCGTTCCCAACCCGCACTCTTTCATCGCGGCTTTGGCTTCTTCATCGGCAACCTCTTTGCCTGCCGTCTCCATAGCGGAAAGTAGAGTTGCTTCATTATAAAGCGGTTTGGGTTTGGTTTGATGTTGAGTGATTTCGTGAGATTGAACGGGTATGGTTTCGTCTTGCATAAAATTGGGAAGTTCGGTCTGTACCGTTTCATTTTCATCCGTTTCTGTTTTTTCGTTCAGCACGCTTCGCCAACCGCTTACTAAAAGGCGACTGTTTTTCGTTTTGAAAAGATACTCTCCAATAGAAAACACTACATTTTGTACTTCTTGTGTAGATTTTTCTGAAAAGGCTTCCAACATTCGTGAAGCGATACAATCGTAAATTATTTGCTCGTCAGCGGTTAATCTGTCGGGAAGGTTTTCGGTAATCAGCAAAGCGTGATGGTCTGTTACTTTGGCATCGTTTACGCTTCGTTTGTTCAGCATTTTTTGGCTAAGTGTTCGGGCGTAGTTTCCGAAAATGGGATGTATGTGCAGGTTTTCGATAAGCGAAGGGATTTCTTCAAAAACATCTTCGCCGATATATCTGCTGCCTGTACGTGGATAAGTGATTAACTTTTTCTCGTACAGGCTTTGAGCAATGGAAAGAGTTTTATCGGCAGAAAAGCCGTGTTTTCGGTTTGTCTCTTTTTGCAGGTTTGTCAAATCGAATAAGAAGGGCGGTTCTGTATCAACCGTCTTTCGCTCGATTTTTGACACCGTTAATAAGCCGGTTTTGTCTGCAAAGTAAGCGTTGCAGACAGAACGGGCGATGGCGTTATCTTCAAATTTAGTGTCGCTTACGGCTTTACAACGAATACCCGCTTTTTCGATAGTGAGTTTTATTTGCCAATACGGCACACTTTGGAAATTTTTATTTTCGAGAAACCGTTTGCAAATCATCGAAAGAGTGGGTGTCTGCACTCGTCCCAACGAATAACCGCCTTTTTTGGCTGCAATAGAAAGTGCTCGACTTGCATTGATACCGACAAGCCAATCGGCTTGACTTCGGGCTTTCCCTGAAAAATATAGATTATCGTATTCTGAACCGTTTTTCAATTTCTCCAATCCTTCCCGAATGGCTTTATCGGTCAATGAACTTATCCAAAGTCGGTCGAAAGGTTTTTTACATTGCAAATAGTCAAAAATATGGCGAAAAATAAGCTCTCCTTCACGTCCGGCATCGGTAGCGACAATAATTCGTTCACATTGGTCAAAGCAGGTGCGAATGATTTTTAGTTGTTTGAGAGCCGAAGGGTCGGCAATATACTCTTTTCCTTTTCTCACTTGACGAACCGTCAGTTTAAAAGGTTCGGGCAGAATGGGTAAATCGTCAGCGTTGTATTGCTCGAAACCATATTCGGCAGGCATCGCCAACGTTACGAGATGTCCAAATGCCCATGTTACGGTGTAATTGTTTCCGGTAAGATAGCCGTCTTGTTTTTGATTTGCTCCCACAATACGAGCAATGTCGCGTGCCACGGAAGGTTTTTCCGCAATGATGCATGTTTTCATAAATAATTAGATTTAGGTTAGTAAATAAAATGTTAAAAAATTGGGCAAGCGGATTGTATAATCGACTTGCCCAACCACGTAGGACAATTATATGTGTCTGCCTCTTTTCTTGGTAGCTTGTTCCTGTTTTTTCTCCTGTTTGGCTTTCTGCTTTTCGTCCGGTCGTGTTTGTCCGCTTTTGAGCGGCTCTTTCACGTTTTTGGTAGCTTCGTTGGTTTTGCCTTCATTGTTTACCGCCACTTGGGTTTTGTTTTCTTCGGCAACGGCTTCTACTTTTCCTTCTTTCTTGTCGGGGTTCCATCTGTAAAAACGTGGACGGTTTTCATCTTTATCAAAACGCACATAGGCATTGAACGGCTGTCCTTCTTTATCCACCATGTTTTTCAGGTAAAGAGTTTTCCCGTCAGAAAGTGCTTTTTGCTGCTTCTCTGAGAGAGTAAGTCCGCAAATAGTTCCGGCAATACCGTATTTATTTTCGGGCTTTTGTTCCGGCGAAAGACGTTCTTTAAACGACCTGTTGTTGTCAAAAATAAACTCGATGCCTCTACGTTCTGCATTTACTTGAAGCGTAGCATCAAATGGTTTTCCGTTTCGGGAAAGCATTCCTTCCACTTTCACGGCTTTTCCTTCGCTTAAATCTTTATACTGTTCGGAAGTGAGTTCCACACCTTTTATCTCTCGTGGAATATTTATCCGGTCAGCTTTCAAGGCGATAATTTCGTTGGTTTGTGGGTCAATAGAGATATAGGCTTTAAACGGTTCTCCGTTTTTAGGAGTGAGTTCCACCTGTTTTCCTAAATTTCCGTTTTGGAGCAGTGTTTCTTTATCTTCTTCACTGAAACGGTAGCCCATATAGGGAAAATCCAATTGCGGCTCTTTTCGTAAAGTGTGAATGGCTAAACCAAGTTTACCGTCTTCATCATGTCGAAGTGCGACACGAGCTTCGGTGTAGATGGTGGTATCGCCAAAAGGAATGGCAATGGATAAAAGATTGGACTTTTGCCAATTCAACACCTTTTCTAAATCGCCCGATTGCTCCAATTTTTCTTTGGATAACCCGATGCGTTCCATCTCTTTCCAATCAACATCATCGGGATTAATGGCGGTTGGTTTTTGTGTGGGTGCGAAATCGTCTGCGGTTACTCTTACGGCATCAAGAGCGGATTTGTTGGCAGGAGTATCTCGGTTTTCCAACATTTTTTTGAGTACACCTACCGATTCCTCCACCTTATCTGCTAACAGTTGATAAACGCCCGTATGGGACGGATCTTTAAATTGTTGGCTAAGATTGGAAAAGAAATTTTGCAACATGCTGTCGTTCTTTTTGAACTTCATAAAAGCATTGCTGTTGCTGTCCAAAGGCTCTACGGTATTGATTTTGCCGTTTTTGTCGATGGATGACACTACGGATATTTTGCCGGCTTCATCGGCAGATTTGGCTTGACTGCGGTCTTCAAGTACAAGAACGTAGTTGTCTGAATTGTTTGTTTCCATATTATTTGCTTTTTAAGGTTTAGGTCAGCAAATATAGAGGGAAAATTGGTTGGTAAGGAAAGTGGATGGATTGGAAGGGAGAGGAAGGGAAAAGAGTGGAAAAGCTAACAAAAGTCTATTATGTTGATGTACAAAATACGCTCAATATAAGAGAAAAAAATGACGTTTTTTTAAAACAATTATATATCTTTCCTCTATAAATCCCCTATTCCTATCATCAGTTACTTTATATATCATCTTGATAATAAGTTTTCTGCTACCGCACAAGGTTAGATTGCGACCAATACGACCTTGGAGTCAGCAATAATGCCGCCTCAAAGCCTGGTTGTAAAATAAGATACTTTCCTCTGCGAGCTTTCCTGTCTCACACGCGCTTTCATTACCGACTGTGTCTGGGAGTGTTCATTTTGCGAAAACGGGATAATTATTCATTCACCACAAAGATAGGGACCTGCGAAATAGTCGGAGAGAAACGTCCGTAAAAGACAGTGTCTCAATCAGGCAAAAGAGCCTGTAGATTTTTTGTCGGGTCAAAAGGCAAGCCTGTTTTGAGCACATTGTAAATAATGACAAGCATTTTACGTGCTATGGCTACAAGCGCTTTTTGCGATTTCATGCGTTTTGACAAATGATTGAACTTTCGTCCCAAAAACGTTTTGTTTGAACGGGTAACAGACCATGCGCATTCTGTTAGCATTTGGCGCAAGTATTTGTTGCCGTGCAAAGTTTTGCGCGAGCGTATTTTTCCGGGCGTTTCATCGTTTCGGGGCTTCAAGCCTGCCCATCCGATTAAATGGGTGGCTTTTTGAAAGTGGGTCATGTCGTTTCCTGTTTCGGCTAAAATGCAATAGGCGCTGAAAAGTTTAATACCCGGTATGGAGCACAGCAAGGAGATTTCCTTGGCAAAATGGGTGTTTACCAATTCTTCTAAACGGGTAAGGCACACGGCCTGCTGATGGTCTAAAAACTCTATTTGTTCCATACACTGTTTAAGTATTTCAACATCGCAATTGCCAATCACACCGTCCAAGGAAGACGTGATTACATCTCGCCCGTGCTTGTTCAGGGTCCTGCCGTGAACAAGCGAACAAAGGGCGGTCGGGTCGCGTTCGCCTGCGATTATCGCGCGGATAATCTTTCGTTGCGATACGTTTTTGCCCTGGTTGGAGATGTAATTGGAAAAACGGATGTTGCACCGCTGCAACTGATTATCCATTTGTTGTTCCAGGCGTACACGGTTCCTGGTCAGGCGGTAACATTGGCGGGTGTATTGCCGCATCTGTTGCAGCAAATCGCCGGCTACAAAACTGCCCCGTATCTGGTTTTTTGCAAACACTCGCCAATCTAGGCGGCATCTTTGGCATCGCTCTTTCTGTCGGGTAATTGGCTGATAAAATCCGGATTTGCCAGAGTCCGTTCAATATCCGATTCCAATACGTGCCACACGGGCATCCAATAGATGCTTGTACTTTCCATGGCCGCACGCCCGCAGCCGTACTCCACAAGCACATCACGCAATGTCGTCAAATCGGGAGTAAGTGTCCCGAAACGTTTTTCGAAAATTTTTTCGCCCTATTCATTCAAAATACAAGCAAACACGCTATCTTTGTGAACGTCAAGGCCACAAGCTTTTTCCATAAAATTGTCGGAATTTAATTAATACTGGGGCCGTAAAGCCCGTTAATTATTACAAAGGTAACATTTGTGCTTCGAGCACCGTACGGCAGCCTGGGAAAAGCCGGGCCTTGATTTTTATGACACGCGCTTGGAAATAGGGAGATTTTCATGTAATTTTGTAGTCAATAATATGCGGAAAGCAATTCTATTGCTAACGCATTGTTTGCATTCGTATTAACTCGAAACGAAAAACAACCAATTTTCAGAAAAAAGAACGAGTAAAATACGCAATGTTCTCTCGTATGTATTTATACCACATACGGGTACGAACTTTGCTGTTTTCGTTCTTTTGGGTATTTGGTTGTACCCTCGTTTCGGAATCACGTAAGGTTTCGTACCCTTTTTTATTTAATAAGAGGGTCCTATACAATAATAAACTAGTAACTATTTAGTTATGCGAGATTTGTTTACCCCCGACAAGAAAAAATCAGCCAAAGAGAAAATAGCTCATGAATTATTTAAAGTTTTTCTTAGAGAAAGTTTTGAGAGGATTACGATTCGTGAATTTGAAAAGTATATAGACAAAACACGAGGAAGTGTATATCATCATTTCAAAGATAAAAATAACCTTTTTTATTTTACTATTGACACATATTTTTTCTCAAATCTCAATGCACTTTATTTTGTTAGCGATATAAATACAAGTTTAAGCTTAAGAGAATATATACTATTGCGCGAGAAACACTTATCCGATATTTGGGCTTGGTTTGCCAAAGAATATATTAGTTTAAATCCGCTCAGTGGCTTTCATCATTTATTATTGCAAGCAAATAAACATTATCCCCTGTTTCAAGAGAAGATCCAAGAAGTTATCAAAAAAGACATCAATGGGTGGTCAGATGCGGTTTGTAAAGGAATAGCCGATAATGAATTAAAAAAAGAAATTTCCCCAACTGAAGTTGTTGAATTATTTCAAAACTTATACTTTAGCAGCTGCGCTAAGAATGATGTTTATAGCAATTCGGTCGATTTTATCGAAGCAGTTTTTAGTCCTTTATGGACATTCTACAGTCACATTACATTGTATAAAGACCTGTCTTTTAAACCTTAGTCTGTCTATACACCACCCTTGTAATTATTTATTTTCGTTCCTGAAAGTTAAGTGTCCCCTTTTATTAGGACAGTTTTTTTAATTTGTTAATATTTTATTTTTCAAAGAACTTAAATCTTTAACTTTGCAAAGTTAGAGATCTTTTTGAAACTTTCAAGTGTTTTACACAATTTTTCTAAATAATTTTTCAGGTGTTTGATAATCAAGTGATTGGTGTTTCCTTTCGCAATTATAAAACTTAAAATATTGCTCTAATCCCTGGTATAGTTGAACTCCATTTTCAAATGCATTGAGGTAAATACATTCGTATTTAACGCTTCTCCACAATCTTTCAATAAATATATTATCCAAAGCTCTTCCTACAGAGTCCATGCCAATCATAACACCTTGATCTTCAAGAATATTTGTGAAGTTAGGAGAAGTAAATTGACTCCCTTGATCAGAATTGAATATTTTTGGTTTACCGTGATGTTGTAGTGCATCCTTTAAGACTCCTATACAAAGTGCTGTATCCATGGTGTTTGAAATATTCCAGGAAAGGACATATCGAGAATACAGGTCTATAATCGCGCAAAGGTACATGTGTCCTTTGGGCATTGGAATGAATGTAATATCTGTTGCCCAAACATGATTTTTACGCTCTATTTTCAAGTTTCTTAATAGATATGAATAAACCTTATGTTCTTTATTAGGTTCACTTGTATTGGGCTTCTTTTTGGGATAAATTGCCCCTATTCCCATCTTAATGTAATAGGATCTTATCGCTTTTCTTCCCACATGATAGCCCTTTTCCTTTAAATGGTCTGACATTCTCCTAGTCCCATAAAATGGATATAAAGTGAAATATTTATCTATCTCTAACATGATCTGTAAATCTAACTCACTCTCACTAGCAGGCTGATAATAAACCCCTGATCGACTAATAAATAACAAAATACATTGCTTAACAATGCTTAATGTTGGGTCCTTGGGATCCACCATCGCTCTGCGCTCTTTTACAGATAGGGTTTTAATTTTTTTTTATAGAAATCATTATCAACCTTTAAACTGCCAATGATTTTCAATAATTCCTCCTTCTCTTTTTCAAAATGTTTCTCCCTAGACTGACTTTTCCTCTCAAACAGTTCCGGCATATTTTCTATAAGAACTCGCTTCCATTCTGATACTTGAGACGGCTGTAATCCGTACTCGGAAGCAATCTCGTTAATCGTTTTTAACCCCTTAACAGCTTCTAATGCCACTTTTGATTTAAAAGAGGAGCTAAACTTTTTTCTTGAACTTCTTTCCATAAGACAACTTTTAATTATTTATACGTTAAATTTTTAATTTTGTTGTCCTAAAAAAGGGGACCATTATAGATGAGAAAAAAACTGTTATTGGGACATACATTACTAGAGATACATACATTACAAATATTTCTGCACCAATTACAGCAAACGAAATTTTAAAACTAGACATTAAGAATATGGATTGGGAAGAGTTCAGCAGTCTTTTTCCGAACAACAATTATTCTGCGAACGGGCTTTGCACATATATTACGCAGGAAGATTACGAACCTGACGATTATTATGATGACTATGACCACGATGATTATGGGAGTAGCTATGAAAAGTATGGCGGTTACAATGGTTGGAGTGATGACGTAATTGACGATGCATTTGAGGGAGACCCAATGAATACGTGGAATGTTGATTAAAAGCTACGCACAACAGCGGTTTGGCGTAATGGCGGGTGCAGTGCTTCGTATGACAGATTTGCGGTAGGTTCAAGTGCAGTTCTTCGATTGAACTTTTGTGCTAAAAATCCGCCACTACGCAAAGCCGCAAAACGTTGGCAGTAATGCGGGCGTAACCCGAAACAGCGCACCTCTCAGAAAAATATTATTCGTAATTTTACGAACATAGAGAAAAATAATATATCTTTGCAAAACATTTTAAAGATATGGCAAAAGAAAAATTGACAAAAGAGCAAGAGCAGTTGGCGAGGTTAGCCAAAGCATTGGGACACCCTGTGCGGGTTGCTATTTTGCAGATGTTGGCAAAGCAAACGTGTTGTTATCATGGTGATATGTCCGAAATTTTGCCTGTTGCGAAAAGCACCTTGTCACAACATTTAAAAGAGTTGAAAGAATCGGGATTGATACAAGGAACAATCACACCGCCAACGGTAAAGTATTGTATCAACAAAGAAAATTGGCTGTTAGCAAAAAAAATGTTTGGCGAGATGTTTATCGAACTCTCGAAGAATGAATAAACGTTTTTTTTAACCACATTGTTCGTAAAATTACGAAATACGAACAGGTAAAACAGATTTAAAAACAAAATGAAATAGAAATGAAAAAAACAACATTAATTCTCATTCTTATCGCAATCTTGGCAGGTTGCGGACAGAAAAGCAAAAAAGCAGAAAACACTACAATAATCGACACAACAAACGTAAATGTATTTTATTTTCACGGCAAACAACGCTGTAAAACTTGCGTTGCCGTCCAAGATGTAGCGAAAGAAACCGTTGAAAAAAACTTTGCCAACAACGAAAAAGTACGTTTCATAGAAATCAACACAAGCGAAAAAGGCAACGAAGCATTGGCAGAAAAATACGAAGTATCGTGGAACGCCCTGATTATAGCCAAAGGCGAAAATGCCGTTGAAATCACCGACCAAGCCTTTGCAACAGCCGTAGAAAACCCGCAATCACTCGAAAAACTAATCACAGACGAAATAAATAGACACCTGCAATAATGGAATTTCTACAAAATTTAGTCGATAGTTCAAACATTCCGCTATTTACGGCATTTATTCTTGGAATAATGACCGCAATCAGCCCCTGCCCTTTAGCCATGAACATTACCGCCACCGCTTATTTGAGCAAAGACATTACACACAAACGGAAGGTATTATTCAACGGCATATTTTACACACTTGGGCGAATGTTTAGCTACACAGCTTTGGCAAGTCTGATTTTTTTTGGTGCGAGCAAATTCCACATAGCAAGGTGGTTTCAGCAAATCGACGGCATTTGGATAGGCATTGCCTTTATCGTTATCGGCATTCTCATGCTTGATTTTATCAAATTAAGCATACCTTTTCTAAGCAATTGGACTTCTCAATTAAGCAAAAAACAAAACAAACGCAACTATTGGAGCGCATTTTTATTAGGAACATTGTTTGCATTGGCATTCTGTCCCTACGGCGGAATGCTTTATTTCGGGGCGCTCATTCCGCTAACTATCACAAGTAGCGAAGGCTTGTTGCTTCCGCCGATTTATTCCATAGCCACAGGCTTACCAGTTATTATCATTGCGTTTTTATTAGCATTCAGCGTTGCAAATATCGGCACATTCTACAACCGAATGAAATCTTTTGAAATTTGGTTCAGGCGCATTGTCGCCATAATTTTTATCGGAATAGGAATATATTATATCATTATCAATATTTAAAAATATATGGAAATTATCATTTTAGGTACAGGTTGCAAAAAATGCAACGATTTGTACAACCAAGTTAAAAAAGTAGTGGACGAAACCCAATCCACCGCCACCATTGCGAAAGTGGAAGACATTATGGAAATCATGAATTACGGTGTGATGACCACGCCCGCCCTTGTGATTGACGGAAAAATAATTACGCAAGGCAGTATTCCCAAAGAAGAGGAAATCAAAAAATGGCTTTCCCAAAATGGAAATATCGACCTCAAAGAAATGGTAAAACAACGTTACAACGATTTGGCATTAGCTTCGGATGAGAAACAGAAATGTTGTTGCAATCCTTTAGCCCCCGCCCAACCCTCAACCAAAGTTTACACCATAATGAGCGAAGATTACACGAAACTAAAAGGCTATGAGCCTGACGCAGATTTGGGCGTGGGGTGTGGACTTCCGACCGAATACGCAGGAATAAAAGAGGGCGATGTTGTTATAGATTTGGGCAGCGGCGCAGGAAACGACTGCTTTATTGCCCGCGAAGAAACAGGCGAAACAGGGCGAGTAATCGGCATTGACTTTGCCCCTCAAATGCTCGAAAAAGCAAGAAATAACGCTAAAAAACGAGGATTTACAAATGTTGAGTTTTTGGAAGGCGACATAGAAAACATGTCCTTGTCCGACCAAACTGCCGATGTGGTTGTAAGTAATTGCGTGTTGAATCTATTACCTCGAAAAGACAAAATTTTCAGCGAAATATACCGTATTTTGAAACCTGACGGACACTTTTGCATTTCCGATGTAGTGCTGAACGGACATTTTCCAAAAAAATTCACCGACAACGCCTCAATGTACGCAGGTTGCATTGCCAGCGCCATTCAGCGGGAAGATTATTTAAGCGAAATAAAAAAAGCTAACTTCTCTGAAATCAAAGTTGAGCGAACCAAAACAGTTGAAATTCCCGATGAAGTTCTGCAAGAACATTTAGACGAAATCACTATCGAAAAATACAAGGCAGGAAATGTGGGCATTTATTCGATAACCGTAACAGGAAAGCGACCAAAATAAAACAAAATACTTTCAATATAAATAACAATAACCATTTAAAAAGAAAATGTCATGACAGCAAAACGCAATTATACAGGCAAAGACGTGGACATGCTTACCGCTTGCGCCGCCATTATCGAAAATGCAATCGCCAATCAAGAATTTCTTATTGGCAAACGCCGAAATTGGCAGACCCATTTTTCGGAAATTTAAAAACCCGTATAGACAATGCTTTCAGCAACTACTTCGGAATCGACAGTGCTTCCGACCAACGCAAAGCCACTCAAATTGTAACTCAAATTCAAGCCGTTGCACTTGATGATTTGGCTGAAGTAAAAATTCAGATAGAAGAAGACTTCAAATCCGATAAACCTCGCAGAGATGAAATTCTTAAAACACTCGGCTTCGCCGATTATCACAAAAAGTCGCAAGCTCGCGACCAAGAAGTTCTCATACAATTACTCTATCGCTTCAAAGTCAACCTAAGCACCGAGCTAAAAAGCGAAATCACCGAAAAAGGCACCGACGAAGCCACGTTCGACCGTATCACCTCATACGCCGACCAAATGGCTTCCGCCAACATAACCCAAGAAACCCTCAAAGGCAGTAGCAAACTCATAACCGCCGAAGCCGTTACCGAATTCAACGCCATTTATGATGAAGTAATAAGCGTAGCCAAAATCGCCCGAAACTTTTACAAAGGCAATCCCAATAAGCAAGACGAATTTTCATACGCCAAAATTCTCAAAAAACTCAACTCTGCCCCACGTACCACAAGCGAAGAAATAGCCGAAAAATAAAACAGCGTGGCAAACCACACCAATAACCCTACAATAGAAACAGGCGGCGTAGCCGCCTGTTTCTATTGTTCTTTTTAATGTTTATAATAACCGTTCCATGTCTTAGAAATTTCATTTCCCCCCATAGAAACCTTAGTCCGTATCTTCGCTGTTAATTCCCGTGTCTTAGAAATCAATTCCTACCCCTTAGAAGCTTTACTCTATGTCTTAGAAACTTTATTCTGTCCGTTAGAAATCAATTTCAAAGCCTTCGAAATTAATTTTGGCATCTTCGCTGGCTTAGTTTATGTCTTCGAAACCCTACTTTGTAACTTCGCTGAACAAATTTAATATATCTAAAAAACTATTTCCCAAACACATAATAAATAATATTATCTTTGCATTCAGCAGGACGATAGCGTTACGAAACAAACAATGCACTACTGCCAACAGGCGGTTTGGCACAAGGCGGGGTGTTAGCCCGCAGAAAGTCCAATCGGACTTTCAAGCGTTCACGCCCGCGCGAACATTTGCGAACCCCGCACTACGCATAGCCGAGACCGTTAGCCCAAATTTACAATAATAAAAGGTATGAAGTGAGAAATACTAAATAAGAGATTGCAGAACATAACACCCTGATAATCAAGTTTTAAATCCGAAATCCGCCATCCGAAATCCGAAATCAAAATAGCCCCTTATAAAAAATCCAATGGACTTTTAATTTTTGATTTGGAAATATCGGTTATATGCGTGTAAATTTCGGTCGTTTTGATTGATGAATGCCCTAATAATTGCTGAATATATCTAATATCAGTACCATTCTCAAGCAAATGAGTAGCAAAACTATGACGCAGTATATGCGGAGTTACCTGTTTTTTGATCCCGGCTCTCACAGCCGCATCTTTTACCACATTTTGCACACTTTTTTCGGAATATATTCCACCCCACTGTCCCTCTATCAGATACTCTTTGGGCTTATATACTAAAAAGTATTCCCTCAAATCTTGTAATAATTTATTAGAGAGCATAACCACCCTGTCTTTGTTCCCCTTTGAATTTCTAATATGAACAACCATATTATCGGAGTCTATATCTGTAATTTTTAAATTTAACAACTCGCTCAAACGCAATCCACAACCATACAATAGTTTGATAATACATTTGTGTTTTTGATTTGTCGTTAAGTCAATCATTTTCTTTACTTCATTCAAACTTAAATACTTCGGCAACGTGTGAGTTTTGCGTGAAGGATACAAATGTTTCAAGTTTAATTCCACACCAACCACCAATCGGTAAAACTTATCTATTGATGCCACTATCATCCTTTGATAAGAATGACTTACAGCGTGCTTATTTATTTTCCAAAAAACATACTTTTCTATTTCAGTAACACCAAGCTCATTTGGACTGTTAATTTTTTTTTCTGCAATCTGTAGAAAACTTTTAACTGCACTTTTGTAGTTAATAATAGAGTTTTTACTGTATCTTTGAAGTACTAACTTTCTTTCATATACAGCTAATAAGGCTTCAATTTGCATAAGACTATATTTTTTGCAAATATAACAAAACATTCGTAAATACAAATATTTTTACTTCTTTTTATTTTAGTTATTTATATGATATATTGGATTATATAATATTTATTTGAATTAAATCAAAAAATAATATACGAATGTTATAAGTTTAATATATACGAATGTTGTATATTTGTTGCGTAAATTAGATGTTAGCGGGCATTGTAGAGCGACACCCATCCCTGACAGACAAACCAAAATCAACTATCCTTAAATTTTGAATCAAACATTTTAGGTAACTACCAAAAAAATATATTATCTTTGTTGTCAAGATAAATGGTTAACAAGATTTATGCCTGTCAAAGAAAAAATCATCAACTTAAGGAAATTGAGCCAACTTTATGCCTACACATCTATTCAAATGCACGAAAGCATTGGTAGAAAAATTGGACTGACTGGCACTGACCATAAATATTTAGGTTTCTTAATTCAAAAAGGTCAAATGACAGCAGGTGAACTTGCCCTACTTACAGGGTTAACAACAGGTTCGGTTACAGGGCTAATAGACCGGTTTGAAAACAAAAAACTCGTAAAAAGACAGCCCGACAAAACTGACAGGCGGAAAATAATCATAGTTCCCAATATTGATAGAATAACAAAGTTGGTTACACCATTTTATAGTAACTACCAAAACAAAACACACGACCTTTTTGTGTCATTCAATAGTGATGAATTAAACATTTTAGAAAAATACTTCCACAAAGCATTGGAGTTGATGAATAAAGAAATTGAAAAAGTAAACGAGAAACAATAAGAAATAACTATGAACACAACCAAAATAGAAGATAAAGCCGTACTTCATATTCCTACACCGTTTGCTCAAACCTATTTTCACGGAACAAAGGCTGACTTGAAAATTGGCGATTTCATTCAAGTAGGTTTCAACAGTAATTATGAAGAAAACAGAATATTAAAGCATATTTATGTTTCGGCTACACTGAATACTGCAATATTAGGAGCAGAACTTGCTTTGGGCAACGGACGTGAAAGGATTTATTTAGTAGAAGCAACAGGCGACATAGAAGATGACCCCAACGTAACGGACAAAAAATTTCCTGGTAATCCCACAAAATCCTATCGTTCGAAACATCCTTTTAAAGTTGTTGGAGAAGTAACCGGTTGGCACGGACATACCCTTGAAGAGATTAAAGCTATGAAAGATGGACTGGAAAAACTTAGAGAACAAGGGAAGAATGTTATTATAGACTAATGAATAAACAATTATTATTTGACATAGAACAACGACCCGCTAACATGGTATTTGCAATAGCACGACTGACGGAAGTAATTGAACATTTGTACTACTATCAACTTTTGTGCATATTTTCGGCTGACGGTTTTCAAATGCCGTGCCATCGCAAATACCCAAACCGTTGGCGGTAATTTGAAGAAACAATTAACAACGAAAAACATTCAAGAAAATGAAGCTATAAGTAACTGTAAGATAGAATAAGAATTGAAATATCCTTTAATACGCAAAGTAGAAAGGGCGATTGTTAATATTAAAAAATTAGAAAATGACACAGTTACAAATGATTGACAAAACAAAGTCAATAGCTCAAAATGATAAAAATATTTCTGCCGTATTTATGTACGGGTCATTTACCAAAAATGAAGGGGACAAATATTCAGATATTGAATTCTACATCTTCTTGAAGGATAAAGAAAAATTTTCCGCTGAAAATTGGGTAAGCCAAATTCATCCTTTGGCATTATATTTTACCAACGAGTATGGAAGTGAAGTTGCCATTTTTGAAAATATGATAAGGGGGGAGTTTCATTTTTTGACAAACGACCAAATGGAAGTTATCAAATCGTGGGACGGTTTGGTAGAGTTTAGCGACTTTGACAAGATGATTTTAGTAGATAAAGAAGATTTATTGACTAACACGCTCAAAGAAATAAAAACTAAAGTACCTGATCGAACAACAAATGAAAATATCCTGTGGTTGAGCCAATCATTGTTGAATGTTTTACTTACAACAAGCAACTTAATTAAACGACAGGAATTTGCTCACGCTTACCAAAGCTTATCAAATGTTCAAAAATATTTACTTTGGTTAATAAGAATTGAAACATACCAAACCAAACATTGGGAAAGTCCAACAAAAAGCTTGGAAAAAGACATAGATCCATATTGGTATTCGTTATTTCAGCAGACAACATCAGAATTAGATCCGACAGATATTAAAACAGCTTTCAAGAAGACATTAACATTGACTGAAAAACTTTTTGATAATCTTGGAGTTGAAGCAAAATTAAAGGGGGTATTAAGGAGAATTGAATAAAAAAACTACCGCCAACATTGTATAAGCGTAATGCGGGCGAAGTGGCTAAAATTTGGTATTTTGGCATCTATCAAAGTTCGTGCTAGCGGACAGTGTATTGCTCCGAAAACCCGCACTACGCTTATACTTGACCGTTAGCGGGCATTGTGAAAGATACCAGCATAACAGTTAAACATTGATAAATGAAAAAAAAACTACTTTGGATATTAATTTTAGGACTGATAATAATCAGTTGCAAACAAAGGAAAACAGAAATGAAAGAGAAAATAATTAAAACAAACGGCATTGAACTCTGTACGGAAAGTTTTGGAAATAAGAAAAATCCAGCAATCCTTTTGGTAGCAGGTGCAACCGTATCAATGCTGTATTGGGACACTGAATTTTGCCAACAATTATCTGAAAAAGGATTTTTTGTTATTCGTTACGACAACAGAGATGTAGGAAAATCCACTAATTATGAACCAGGTTCTACTCCATACGATATTGTTGACTTAACTAATGACGCTATTTCAATATTGGATGGCTACAAGATTGACAAAGCACATTTTGTGGGGATTTCTTTGGGCGGACTAATTTCTCAAATAGCATCAATAAAGTTTGCCGACAGAGTTAACTCCTTAACTCTTATGTCATCAGGCCCTTGGGGAGACTCAGACCCAACTATACCTGAAATGGACACGAGTATTTTAGATTTCCATAGTAAAGCAGGTACAGTCAATTGGACAAATGAAGACAGTGTGGTAAACTATTTAATTCAGGGTGCAGAATTAATGAGTGGCAAGAAACAATTTGACAAACAAAGAAGTGAAAAACTGATAAGAGCTGAGTTCAATAGAGCCAACAATTATATAAGTATGTTCAATCACGCTGCATCGCAAGGTGGTGGTGGTGAAGAATATTGGAACAGATTAAACGAAATCAAACAACCCACCTTAATTATCCACGGAACAGACGACAAAATTTGGCATTATAAGAATGCAGGTTTTTTACTAGAAAAAATAAAAGGTTCAAATCTAATCACCCTTGAAGGTACAGGACACGAATTACACGTTGATGATTGGAAATCAATTATTGATGGAATAGAAAAACACATAAATGACTGATAAACAAAAACAACGCCCCGCGTGGGCCTATACGCTGCCGGCAGCACTGCTGCTGATGGCTCCTTTCGACATCCTCGCTTCACTGGCGATGGATATTTATCTCCCTGTCGTTCCAGCGATGCCCGGCATCCTGAACACGACGCCCGCTATGATCCAACTCACGTTGAGCCTCTATATGGTGATGCTCGGCGTGGGCCAGGTGATTTTTGGTCCGCTCTCAGACAGAATCGGGCGACGGCCAATTCTACTTGCGGGCGCAACGGCTTTCGTCATTGCGTCTCTGGGAGCAGCTTGGTCTTCAACTGCACCGGCCTTTGTCGCTTTCCGTCTACTTCAAGCAGTGGGCGCGTCGGCCATGCTGGTGGCGACGTTCGCGACGGTTCGCGACGTTTATGCCAACCGTCCTGAGGGTGTCGTCATCTACGGCCTTTTCAGTTCGATGCTGGCGTTCGTGCCTGCGCTCGGCCCTATCGCCGGAGTATTGATCGGCGAGTTCTTGGGATGGCAGGCGATATTCATTACTTTGGCTATACTGGCGATGCTCGCACTCCTAAATGCGGGTTTCAGGTGGCACGAAACCCGCCCTCTGGATCAAGTCAAGACGCGCCGATCTGTCTTGCCGATCTTCGCGAGTCCGGCTTTTTGGGTTTACACTGTCGGCTTTAGCGCCGGTATGGGCACCTACTTCGTCTTCTTCTCGACGGCTCCCCGTGTGCTCATAGGCCAAGCGGAATATTCCGAGATCGGATTCAGCTTTGCCTTCGCCACTGTCGCGCTTGTAATGATCGTGACAACCCGTTTCGCGAAGTCCTTTGTCGCCAGATGGGGCATCGCAGGATGCGTGGCGCGTGGGATGGCGTTGCTTGTTTGCGGAGCGGTCCTGTTGGGGATCGGCGAACTTTACGGCTCGCCGTCATTCCTCACCTTCATCCTACCGATGTGGGTTGTCGCGGTCGGTATTGTCTTCACGGTGTCCGTTACCGCGAACGGCGCTTTGGCAGAGTTCGACGACATCGCGGGATCAGCGGTCGCGTTCTACTTCTGCGTTCAAAGCCTGATAGTCAGCATTGTCGGGACATTGGCGGTGGCACTTTTAAACGGTGACACAGCGTGGCCCGTGATCTGTTACGCCACGGCGATGGCGGTACTGGTTTCGTTGGGGCTGGTGCTCCTTCGGCTCCGTGGGGCTGCCACCGAGAAGTCGCCAGTCGTCTAACCGACGACTGGTAGCAGGCCCGCTCCGATGCGGCGCACTAACCATCGAAACCTCGTGAATGTCGGTATCCTGTCTGGCAGGATACCGCTCATTTCCCTTGTTCAGTTCAACATCGCATTGGCAAAATGGCGGGTTAAGTTCAAAATTCAACTTTTGTGCTTTTTATTCCGCCGAATGTGTCCCACATTCAGCTTTTTTTTAATAATTTAGCTTCTGTGGAAACACATCGGCTACGTCACTGCTAAATTGAACTTTCGGTTCAATTTATCCGCCACTTCGCCAATGCGTTTCCCGTTAGTGGCAACAAAAACAAACGATAATTAGACAATAAATGAAAAATATTTTATTTGTAGTTTTTATTTCAATGATATTTTTATTTGTTTGCTGTAACACAACAACGAATAAAAACATAATTGAAACAGAAATTTCTGATTTTGACAAAATTTTAGATAGTTTTCAAGTAAATGGTTCAATTCTAATTTATGATAACGACAAGAATACTTTTTACTCAAATGACTTTGATTGGGCTAAAAACGGAAAATTACCTGCATCAACATTCAAAATTCCAAATTCTATAATTGCTGTTGAATTAGGCATTATTGAAAATGATACAACTATTTTAAAATGGAATGGCGAGCAGAGAAAAATGGATATTTGGGAAAAAGATTTATCATTTAAAGATGCTTTTAGAATTTCCTGTGTTCCTTGCTATCAGGAAATTGCAAGGAAAATCGGAACAATTAAAATGAAAGAATATTTAGAAAAATTTGAGTATAAAAATATGATTTTTGACAGTTTAACGATTGACAATTTTTGGCTTGAAGGAAATTCAAAAATATCTCAAAAACAACAAATCGACTTTTTAAGGAAATTCTATTTTTCAAAATTTCCAATTTCTGATAGGACAATAAAGATTGTCAAAAATATTATGGAAATTGAGCGAACTGAAAATTACATTTTAAGCGGTAAGACTGGATTAAGTTCGATAGAAGAAAAATATAATGGTTGGTTTGTTGGTTATGTTGAAACAAAATCTAATGTTTATTTTTTTGCAACAAATGTAATTCCGACAGACGGATTGAATGTTGATGATTTTATTTCATCGAGAATTAATGTAACAAAAAATGCGTTAAAGCAAATGAATATAATGAAATGATAAATGCCACTAACATATGGTAGCCGATAATTGCCGGCTTTCGTGCCAACTTGATACTTTGGTGCTTTTAACGAACCGAAGTGCTAAATTGATACGAAAGTGCTGTAAATCCGGCAACTACGGCTACCATTTTTCGTTAGCGGCTATATTACAACCGACCGTGCTAAACAGAAAGTTCATATATTTGCAGACACAAAAAATTAAGTAAAGACAGAATGTAAAAAATAATTACTTTCAGACATATCAGAACAACAACCGCAAAGCGGTTGCTGTATTGTTTCATCTTTAACGAAAGAAATTATGTTGATTTTACAAAACATTTCATATACACACCCAAGCAAAGATTTACTGTTTAGCGACATCAATCTGACAGTAAACAATCACGAAAAGACAGCTTTAATAGGCAACAACGGAGTAGGGAAATCTACCTTGCTCAAAATTATTGCAAGCGAACTTCAACCTTCAAGCGGACAAATAAACATTGACGCAGAGCCGTATTATGTTCCGCAAATTTTCGGACAATTCAATCATTTGACAATAGCACAAGCGTTGCGAATTGAAGGCAAATTGAACGCTTTGAAAGACATCTTGAACGGAAACACAAGCGAGGAAAATTTCAATTTGCTGAATGACGATTGGACAATAGAAGACCGTTGCAAAGAGGCACTGAACTTTTGGCAATTGGACGGCTTAGACTTATCGCAAAAAATGGAAACGTTAAGCGGAGGACAAAAAACAAAAGTTTTTTTGGCGGGAATTTCCATTCATCAACCCGAATTGGTTTTGTTGGACGAGCCAAGCAATCATTTAGACGTTTCGGGCAGACAACTTTTGTATAGCTTCATTAAGTCCACAAAAAGCACATTGATTGTTGTAAGCCACGACAGAAAATTACTAAACTTGTTGGACACAATTTGCGAATTAAGTAAACACGGAGTTAAAGTTTATGGCGGTAATTACGACTTTTACAAAGAGCAAAAACAAATTGAAAACAACGCTTTAAGTCAAGACATTCAAAGCAAAGAAAAAGAACTGCGAAAAGCCAAAGAAAAAGAACGGGAAACATTGGAACGACAGCAAAAATTAGACAGTCGTGGAAGAGGCAAACAAGAAAAAGCGGGCGTTGCCCGAATAATGTTGAACACTTTGCGAAACAATGCAGAAAACAGCACATCAAAAATGAAAAGTGTTCACGCAGAAAAAATCAGGGGCATTTCGCAAGACTTACAAGAACTTCGTTCTTCGTTGCCTGACATTGACAAAATGAAGTTTGGTTTTGACAATTCAGCATTACACAAAGGAAAAGTTTTGTTTACGGCAACAAATATCAATTATGCTTACCACAAACAACCGCTTTGGAAAGACAATCTGAACTTTCAAATTACAAGTGGCGAACGAATCGCATTGAAAGGTACAAATGGTTCGGGAAAAACTACTTTGATAAAACTCATCTTGGGCGACATTAAACCGCAAGCAGGAACAATTTACCGAGCAGACAACAAAGCAGTTTACATTGACCAAGACTATTCTTTGCTTGACAACAAACTAAAAGTTTACGAACAAGCCGAACAATTCAATGTTTCTGCATTACAAGAACACGAAATCAAAATCCGGCTCAACCGCTTTTTGTTTACAAAAAATGATTGGGACAAATCTTGTAGTGCTTTGAGTGGTGGCGAAAGAATGCGTTTGTTACTTTGTTGCTTGACGATTAACAGTAAGTCACCAGATATTATTATTTTTGACGAGCCAACAAATAATTTAGACATACAGAATGTTGAAATACTGACAGCAGCAATAAATGAATACCAAGGGACAATCATTGTTGTGTCGCACGATGAAACATTTTTAGAACAAATAAACATAGAACGGACAATTGAACTTTGATAAAAATACAGCCGCTAATCGAGTAGACTGCCCTGTCGGTAGTTAGCCGACAGGGAGAGCCTCTCACACCACTGTACGTACGGTTCACGTATACAGCGGTTCGTTAAGAAATGGAGCAATTTTCAGATAATAAGTTAACATAGATTCGTAACCCCGTTGTTGTAGTCGTTCCACCGTGATAGTGGTTTTCAAAATAGGACTACAGGCTACAGCCCAAGTACCCATACGGCTTCGGCTGTGACTGTAAGCGTGTTCAAGGTCAACTCCCAAGCGTATCAGGTTTTTCCGTCGTCGTTCAGGTTTCTTCCATTGTTTCCAGATACAGCAGCGCAGTCGGTTGCGTACCCACCCGTCCACGTCTTTGAGTTTTCCCTGAATACTTGCCATACGGTAGTATTGAAGCCAGCCTTGCTGTACTTCTTTCAGCTTGAGAATGCGCTCATCGAAAGTGGCGGGAGTGGTTTTTCGGGTAATGGCTTTGAGTTTCAGTTTCAGATTTTTCCATCCTTTGACGCTTACCACCAACTGGTATTTGCCTTTCTCCCCCTTTTTATAGGTAGAGACAAATGCAAAGCCTAACAGGGTGAAATTTACTGGTCGTCTGATGCCGCTTTTTTCCCTGTTAATAGGCAGGTGAAGCTTATTCTTTAAGAAGAGATAAATTTCGTTGCCTGTTTTTCGGGCTTGCCATTGACTTTTACAATAAATGCTGAAGTCATCAGCATAACGGACATACTTTAACCCTCGCCTTGCCAGTTCCTTGTCCAGTTCATCCAACATAATATTGGAGAGTATCGGACTTAGCGGACTGCCTTGTGGTACTCCTTTGCGGCGTTTGACTAATTTTCCGTTGATTGAAATCGGAGCTCTCAGCCATTTGCGGATAAGGCGTAAGGTAAGCGGGCATTTTACCCTGCGATACAGCAATTGAAGCAGAACGCAGTGGTCAACTTCATCGAAGAAGCTTTTCAGGTCAATATCTACAATGTCCTGATAACCGCTGTTGATGTAGTCCAGTGCTTTGAGTACTGCTTGTTGGGCATTTTTGTTCGGACGGAAGCCATAACTGTAATCCTCAAAATCCATTTCGAACCGGTTGCCCAGCACCTGCCCTACGGCTTGTTGAAGCATCCGGTCGACCACGGTAGGTACACCCAGCAGGCGAACCTTTCCGTTGCTTTTGGGTATTTCTACCCCCAAAATGGGTTGTGGCAGGTAGGTTCCGTTTAACAGGGATTGCTCTATACTTTCCCTGTTCTTTGTCAGGTAGTCGTATAGTTCTTTTACGGGCATGCGGTCAACTCCTGCTGAACCCTTGTTCTGCCTGACTTGTTTGAATGCACGCATCATGTTTTGACGGTTAATCACTTGCTCAATCAATTCCATTTTGGTCTTGTTTACTCTTTTAATCTTTGTTTCTACTCTGTTTCGCTTGCCGAAGGCTATTCCGTTAACGAAAATCCTTGCTGCATTTGAAACTTCTTTACGTTCAGTCCTTCGTTACCTCTGTGAGACCTCCGACTATCTGGTGCGAAACACTTGCCGGCTCGTTGCCTGTAACTACTATGACCTCTGCTGACTTCTCAGGTAGGTTTTCCCTCCTCTGAGACCTCCCCCGGTAAGAGCTTTTTCCTTCATCCAATCACTGCGGTATCTACATATCTGTTCACAAAATACCTTTAGGGTGTTACAAGGGTGTGGTTGCTTACCCCAAACAGATATGCCTCATATACCGTTCCTGTTCGTCAGTACCGGATTTTGCAGTCTCGCTTCCTTCACTGCTGTCGTCACCAACAACCAGCTTGCGACTTGCTAATGCTTCGGGCACGACCCCGCGCATAAGGGATTTTCACCCTCTGGAAAAAAAAATCACCCACGCACAATAGGAATTTTCAATAAAATTTGTAAATTTGACATTTTTACTGACCTACGGTGGTGGGTGCACTGCTCATGCAGGGCACACACAAGGTATTGCCGCAATGGGGGGTAAAGTGCTTCTATGAAACTTTTGTGCTTAAACAAACGGTAGTACATCTATTGAACTTTGGTGCTGAAAATCCCCCACTGCGGCAATACCCGAACCGTTATGCGTAACCTTATAAAGACCAAACGATAAATTATGAAGTCGATAAAAATGTTAGATTTAAATGATTGGAAAATAATGAAAGAGATTCATATAGTCTCTAAAAATTCATATGACCAAGAAATTGTAATTGGAGTTATTGCATATTTGCGTAAAATACAGAAAGATTATTATTTAAAGGACGATCCTGAACCAAATCAATTTTTAAAACTTTTAAATTATCCTAAACAGGAATTATTTCCAAAGGATTACTTAGATGACATAATTTTAAATTCTATTAAAGATAGATACCCTAAATCATATGTTCGGAATACTCAAATCTCATTTGATTCAGACCTAGAAAAGATTAAAATAATAACCCAAGTCCCGAAACAAGCTGCAACAATTGAAATTCGACCTAATTTCAGTCAAATTGATTTATCAAATATTCTTGGAAAATCATTTAACGTGTTCAATAAAAGTGTAAACATTTATCAACATTTTTTGGCGGATAGTATTAAAGGATTGTATTTCACAGGAACTTGTGATTTTGAAAATCGAGAAGAAACTTTAAGACAATTATATGAAATAGAATTCCTTTAGATTATGGCTATAGTACGACCAAGACTAAATGACTTTCACGGACTTCCTTTTTTACAAGAAGAAGTGGATTTTGCTATACCATTTTTGGATGAAGACATCCCACTTTATGTTGACCCATTTTTACTTTGGAAAATTAATTCTCAACAAGATAATTCACTACATACGAGTATTGTAAATCTTTTCAATGAGCTTGGGAACAACTATTTAAAAGGAAAAGAAAATGAAAGCAGGAGTATACTAATTGAACTTTCAGAATGTAGCGAAGTGGGATTAGGTAACTCTAAAACTCGGAAAGGAAAAAAAATTGGGATAAAAACCGCAGATGAAATTTTAAACCTTTTCAGGGCAATTCCACAATTAAATAAGCAAGGTTTTCAACATTTTGAAGAAATTCAATTGTTGGTTGATAATGTTTCAAAAGACAGAATTAGTGACATAAGTTGCTCATTAATAAAGTCATTCTTGGCAGACTACACAATAGACCAATGTCAAAAATTGAAAATTCCAATAGAGAAGTGCTCAATTCCAATCTATGACTATAAATCCTTTAAGTTTAAAACAGAAGAAACATATTTACCAATAAATCCTGAAAATAATGAACCTATAATTTTTACTCCTAAAAGGTGGCTTAAATATGTTCCTTGGATAAATTATGATGACTTTTTTCATAATTACTACATAAAGGATGTAGAAAAACATTATGATGGAAAACTCAATCGAGTCGAAATTTTAAACTTTAACAGAAATAATTACGATTTAATACAGTCATATATCACCCTTAAGGAGGGTAATGCTCCAGATCGGGAGTTGTCAAAAAAATCATCTGATTATCAACAATAATTTTAATCTATAGGTATAAAGGCAGGGATATATTCTCTGCCTTTCGCTATTTTTACGATTAAAAACAATGAAAAAATGAGTTTACAAGAACGTTTCGGTACTTTATGCTCCAGATTGGGAGTTGAGTTTTTATGTCCGCATTGCCACTCTAACAATATTATCAAAAGTGGTAAAAGTAGTACAGGTAAACAACGTTACCAATGTAAGAATTGTCACAAACGTTTTATAACGAACTACAGATACAAAGCCTATATGCCCAACACCAATCACAAAATTATTCAACTAACCAAAGAAGGATTGGGCATTCGTAGCACGGCACGAGTATTGGGGATTTCAGTTACCACTTTGCTAAAACGAATTTTGCTGATAGCAAGCAAAATCAAACAACCACCTATTGCTATAGGCAAAAGCTACGAAGTGGACGAGATGCGTATATTTATCGGCAAGAAAAGCCGTTTGCGTTGGTTAGTGTACGCTTTGGATAGAGAAACTCGCAAGGTAGTAGCTTTCAATGTGGGCAGACGCACTAACCGCACCTTGTCGGTAGTGCTTAAAAGTCTTTTTCTATCGAAAGCCAAAATGATTTATACCGATAAACTGAAAAACTACGGCTATCTTATCAGCCGAAAAATACATCGCACCGTTTTTCGCTCCACCAACCATATCGAACGACACAATCTGACACTTCGCACCCACTTGAAACGATTAAATCGAAAAACTATTTGCTATAGCAGGAGTTTGGCGGTACTAATGGCTACGATAATAATTTATTTGTGGTATTAGACTGCTCTATTCCTTTACCAAATGCTTCAAACTATCATCATTCCTAATCCGTTCCATTTCAGATAAGACAATATTTTCTACATCTGCTTTTATTTGCTTATAGTTTCGTTCGATATCTTGTTGCATCGTGTCGTTTCCGTTTTCATCGGTAAAAGAGACAATTTCCGGGATTTTTTGGTAAGCTTTTGTTTCGGCAGCAACACGAGCATTGTCCACCACGATTTCGCAGTGAAAGATTTTCTGCTCAATGCGTTCGTCGAAATTATCCGACACCGCACCTACGAACATTCCCTGCGTAAGATTGCTAATTTTTGATGCCGGAATAAGGCTGTCCATCTGCGTGGAAATAGAAGTCGATTTATCCTGTCGGTTGATGGTCATCGATTGCCGTTTCTGTAACACTTTTCCGAAACGTTCCGATAAGGTTTTGGCGGTTTCGCCAACCACCTGTCCCGAAAAGATATTACCCACCGTATTTTGGATAACCTTGCTCTCCTTATCGCCGTAATCGCGTGTCAATTGCGAGTAATCCTGAAATCCCAAGCAAACAGCCACTTTATTACTTCGTGCCGTGGCAATCAAGTTATCCAATCCACGAAAATAGATTGTCGGCAACTCATCAATAATTACCGAACTTTTCAACTGCCCTTTCTTGTTAATCAGCTTGACAATTCTCGAATTATACAATCCCAACGCTGCCGAATAGATATTTTGACGGTCGGGATTGTTACCCACACAAAGTATTTTCGGCTCTTTCGGGTTATTAATATCCAATGAAAAATCATCGCCCGTCATTACCCAATAGAGTGCGGGCGAAATCATTCTTGATAACGGAATTTTTGCCGATGCAATCTGCCCTTGCAATTGGTCTTGTGCACCGCCTTCCCACGCATCCATAAAAGGCGACAAGTAGTTTTCCAATTCGGGATAGCTTGTGAGAATAGTAAAAGTATCGGCATATTTCTTGTTTAGAAACTCGATAGCGTGCGGAAAAGTGCAATATTTGCCGTTTTCATAGATTTTCAAATACCAAATAATGGCAGCCAACAAAATAATCGGACTTTCCACAAAAAAATCGCCCTGTTTCTGTATCCACGTTTTGTTCAGGTTCAGCATAATGGTATAAGCACTCTCGTACGCATCCGAAATATCGGTCATAAACTGCGGATTTATCGGGTTACATCGGTGGCTTTTGCGCGGATTATCGAAGTTAATCACGTAAAACTTCGGCGGCACTTCATACTTATCAATATGTTTCAGCAGATGATTGTAAGCAATGGTAGAAAGGTCGTCGAATTTAAAATCGTAGATATACATCGAAAAGCCTTTCTCAATTTGTTGCTTGATGTAGTTGTTAACCACGGCATACGATTTTCCCGAGCCGGGAGTACCTAAAACAATAGTCGCACGAAACGGATTTACCACATTTATCCAACCGTTATTCCACTTCTTTTTATAGTAAAATCGCGTAGGCAGATTGACCGAATATTCGTTTTCCATCAATCGGGTTTCCTGCATAAAACTCTCGTTTTCGGTATTGAACACATCATCCATCAGGTTGTTTTTCAAAAGGCGACTAATCCAAAGTCCTGCCATCAATAGGCAAATATAACCTGCCGAAATTGTAAAAATATACCACACTGCAATACCTGCTTTGGCAATTGGCAACGCCAATATCCAAAAATTCAGAAAAAACAGCACAATGCCGAAACCCAACACAATCCAAATTTTCGTCCACGTGATTTTTTCGGTTTTTACGCCTTTTGTTCCCAAACAAGATAAAGCTAAAAACAACACCGAAAAGAATTTCGTAATCAGCGGATGCTTGTACAATCCTGCCGTTCGATGAAAATTCATCAAAATTCTGTCTAATACACCAATCGTTACGTTCCATTCCCGGAACGCTTCGTAGCAATACCAATAACAGTGAATTACCACAAATAAAATACTTACGGCTCGCATAAATTCCATTGTTTTGGCGAGTCCCCTTAAATCGTCTTCTTGTTGCATAAAGCCTTATAGTTTTCTTCTTTTTCTGTTGATTTTCAGTTTTCCGTATTTGTTTCTCAACTTACGTTGAAAAGCCAACTCTTTGTAATCGATACCGTGAACGGTAATTGGCAAATCACTGTTTTCGGAAAACTCTTCGTAAAATAGTTCTTCTTCGATTGCTTGATTCGCAGAAAGTTCTTTTTCTGTATTGATTTGTTTCACTGTATCAATCTCTTGTATAGAATAGTCTAAAAACGGATTTTTTCCGTTTGTAAAATAGTCGTTAAACACGTTAGCCGAATAGCCTTTGCCCAATCGTGAACCATTGGCGACCATACCCAAACTATCCGAAAGAAACGTAACACCGTAAATTCGTCCTTCTTCGTTTTGACGAAAAACCACATCAATACCGTGAACCTTCATTGTAGTCAAAAATTGCTCTTTATCAGGCGAATTTTTCATTGTTTCAATAATCGCATTGCGAAACAAAGGAGCTTTCTCTTTGATAACCGCTTTCGATTTTTCAAAATGACGTGAAACAGCACTAAATCCGGTTCCACGACCGATTTTACTCGCGTGCAAAGGCGACATCAATTTATTCCCGTCTTTGTCGGTTATGGCATAGACCAAACCGTCGTACTGTTTACCTTTGTATTCCTTTCGTACTTCTTCTACGGAAATATTGTATCGGGATAAAATCAAATTCATCTCGCCGAGCGACTGAAAAGCGTATCGTTTCAGTACAGCCCGAACCACATCGGAAATCTGTTCACGAACATTCCCATTATTTATATCTGCCGATTTAATTTCCTTTACGGCAATATCTTTTTGCGGTTTTTTACGACTTTCGCTCGGTATTAAACCGTATTTCAGTTCCAAATCATCGGTTATTTTCTTGCTTCGTCTACCTTCAAAAGCGTGTGGGAGTTTTTTTCCGAAACTATCTACCCGAAGCGATACAATATGAATATGCTCACGAGCAATATCGTTGTGCTTAAATACGATAAAAGGCTGATTTCCATAACCCATTCGTTCCATATATTCCGAAGCGATATTTTGTAATTGTTGGTCTGTCAATACATCATTCGGATGCGGATTAATTGAGCAATGAAATACAGGCTTTTTGGTGCGAATACCCGACGGCAAACGGTTTTCCATATCTGCCAATGCACGAAACAAGTCTGTTTTGCCGTTCTCGTCCACGCTCAAAAGCGAAGTAAGAATAACCGAAGCCGTTCCCGCTTTTACCTTGGCGAAGTTGTATCCCAATACATTTTTCAGGCTAATCGGAGCAGTTATTTCGGCAACCATTTCACACTAAATTCTTCGGTTAAACGGATGCTCTCTTCCAAAAGCGATGTAGTTTTCTCTTGATAGGTTTCCAATTTTGCCAATAAAACACGAGCGGTATTTATCGAATGATAAACATTAATCGAGCGGACAGCCTGATTATACAGCACGCCTATTTTACGCATTTGAGCGTTGATATGGGTTAATCGCACGTAAAAATCTACGGCGGAAGCATCGTGAGAAATTACTCGAAAAGGCGTTTGAAATATCCGATGACGGATAAAATCCGACTTGCTTTTCGCACCTGACCGCTCGAACAGGTCGAGAAATCGGGCATTATCCCTTTCGTTCAATCGCAGATAATAGCGAAACGATGTACTGTTTTCAATCTCTTGCTTTTTCATCATTGTATAGATTTAGGTTTTAGGTTACGACTTTGGAGTAAACTTCACATCCCCGCACCGGGGCAAGGAACTTTTGTCGGCTAAGCAGCGCGTTGTCGGACAAAAGTACACCTTGCCGAATTAAACGTATTGAAAAGCTATCAAGGCAGTCGGAATTTATGCGATGACTGTCCAAAAACAGTTGTTCGGAAACAATGTGAACTTATCCGATACAAAGTTACGTCGCTATTTTGTAGCAATAGGCGGGTTTATCTCCATCCGAGGAAAGCCTAAGAAAGCGTAGTCAATCGAAGCCTTGACTTTGGTGTATTTACGCTTTTCTTTGTGCAATAATACAGAAAAGAATAAGAGAATGAACAAACAAAAGAATGAATGCAAGAATGTGTGCAATATTTTCTTTGTGCAGTTATGCAGTTATGCAATTATGCAGTTGTGCAGTTGTGCAAGCATACAAGAATAAGAGAATGAATACAATATTATGTGAATACGATAATAAAAGAATATGAGAATAAAGGAATGTGTGCAGAAAAGAATAAAAGAATACACAAACAATTAAACAAATACAATTATGCAAAAACAAAAGAATGAACAAAAGCACAAACCTGTTTACGTCGGTTTCGGTTCGCTGAAAGGTGGCGTGGGTAAAAGTAGCATTGCCGAAATTTTGGCAAGCTACCTGTATTACGAGAAAAAAATCAATCTGTTTGTCGTTGATTGCGATTTTTCGCAATACAGTTTTTTCAATATGCGGGAAAGAGACAAACAGACCGTTCAAAATGGCAATTCCGCACTGTTGGAGCGAATGAAAAAACATTTTGAGAGTTTTGGCAAACCTGCCTATCGTATTCTAAAAAGTACGTCTGAAAGAGCTTTGCAAGATGCCGAAAGCTTTTTGGCAAAGCATTCTGCTGAGAAGTTCGACTACGTCTTTTTCGATTTGCCCGGCAGAGCCGACGATACGGCATTGGTTGGATTAACAGTAGATATGGATTACGTAATTTCGCCCATAGAACCCGATCCGCAATCGCTTGTAGCTTGTATGACTTACGCTCTTGCCGTGCGTGATTTAGGTGTTTCACTGACAAGCAGTAAAATCCGTCAGATTTATATGCTTTGGAACAAAATCGACAAACGGGTCAATCCTGCCGTTATCGAGTTTTACGACCAAGAGATAGCCCGTCAGGAGTTGGGTATTCTCGACAGTCGGTTACCCCGCTCATCCCGTTTCAAAAAAGAGTTGACACCCGACAATCGGGATGTGTTCCGTTCCACCTACCTGCCACCCGATAAAAAGCTGCTCGCAGGAAGCAATATCGAAGAGCTTGCCGAAGAAATAATTAGAAAACTAACATTATAATAAGCTGTTAGCCATTGGCTGTTGGCAGGGAAAATGGAAAATTTACTGACTGCCCAATGATTTTGAATGCCAAGCTAATAGCCAACAGCAAAAAGCAAAAAGCCAAAGAATATGCCTACAATCGAAGAACAACGTAACAAAGCCATTGCCGAACAAATCCGCAAAATGGCAGGAATGGAACCGGAAGAAACATCCCAATCAAACACCGTTATTCCGAAACAGAAAACGGAAAAACCGAAAGAGAAAGCCCAAGAAATAGTTTCACAAATTGTAGATTTTGAAACCTATACGGAAACATTTCTTAATCCCTGCATAATTGAAAATCGTGTATCTTTTTCGTTAAATAGAGAAACACTCGACGTGTATCGCCATATCCTGCACGATTTGCGTAGTAAAACCACGCTTTCTGCCTACATAGAAAATGTTTTGCGGGAACATCTATCCCGACACAAGGATACCATCGGCAAAGGCATCGAGAAAAACAGACGAAAACCCATTATCCCATAAAACAGAACTACTATGAATGCAATACCCTTACTTCTAATTGTTATTGTGTTGCTGTTGGTGTACATAATAATTTTTGAACACGACAAAAAAGCACCGAGAAACAAGCCGAACACGACTTCCGAAAATGTGCTGAAAGCAGAAAAACAGATATCCGTTATCGGGAAAACCAAAACATCGTTTCCATCGCAAGGAACGGAAAGAAAGCCTAAGGAAGCCGATGAAAATCGGGTTATAAAAACAGCTACATTTGCACCCGAAAGTCCAAGCGTGGACGATGAAAACGAGTTTCATCCGATGTCGCCCGAAAATGAAATAGATGAAAGCTTGATTGAAAATGAAGAACTCAACATCCTTTTCGGCGAAGATATTCAAGTTTCCGACGAAAGCCTGACGACAAAAGAAATTCGTCAGATGCAACGAGCCGTCGAACGTAAAACAGTTTCCGAACAAGAGAAAACATCATTACAAAAGACGGCTCAAAAGCTGCGTGGCAGCGATTTTCTTGAAAAGTTGAAAATGCACGAAGCCATGCAGCAAGAACTCAGCACACAATTGATGCAGATTTTAGCCGGAAATGAAACATCGGAAGTTAAATCCGAAGTTGAAACACCACCGGAAAATTGGATGCAATTTTTATAAAGCCCAAAGTTAACCTTAATCTAAACCTTGAAAGCAAGAGACGGAACAAGCCGCGTCAGCCAATCTAAACCTTAAATCTAAGGCTTGTTCCGTACTCTTTTTAACCGACATTTCATAACCTTAAACATTAATATTATGACAAAAAAGAAAATTCATCTTGTGTTCATTATGGCGACACTCTCTGCTGCCAACCTTTTTGCTCAGGGCGACGGCTCTGCCGGAATTAACGAAGCCACTAAAATGATAACTGGTTATTTCGACCCTGCCACCAAATTGATTTATGCCATTGGTGCAGTAGTAGGACTTATCGGCGGAGTAAAAGTGTACGGAAAATTCTCAGCCGGCGACCCCGATACGAGCAAAACGGCAGCATCGTGGTTCGGAGCTTGTGTGTTCCTGATTGTAGCAGCTACCATTTTACGTTCATTCTTTTTGTAAAAATGGCGGAATTCGAAATCAACAAAGGAATCGGCAGAACGGTAGAGTTCAAAGGACTGAAATCTCAATACCTGTTCATTTTCGTGGGCGGGTTGTTGGCTGATTTCATCCTTGTCGTTGTCCTTTACATGTTCGGCGTAAGCCAATCACTCTGTTTGGTCTTGGGTGTATCGGGTGCCACCGTGTTGGTGTGGCAAACTTTCGCCATGAACCGAAAATACGGAGAGTACGGCTTAATGAAACGCCGTGCGGTGGGTTATCATCCCCGCTATTTGATCTGCCGTAGTTCGGTGTGCCGTCTTATACAAAAATCTAACCGCAAGAAAGGAGCAACTCGATGAGAAACATCAGCAAGAAAAGCCGATTGGAAGATAAGTTCCCGCTTTTGGCGATTGAAGGCGATTGCATCGTATCGAAAGATGCCGATGTAACCGTTGCCTTCTCGTTGGAACTGCCCGAACTTTTTACCCTTACATCGCCCGAATACGAAATAATGCACGCCACTTGGAACAAAGCCGTGCGTGTATTGCCCGATTACAGCATTTTGCATAAGCAAGATTGGTTTATCAAAGAGAATTACCGTTCCGATTTCGGCAAGGAAAATCTCTCTTTTTTGAGCCGTTCGTATAAAAGACATTTCAATGAACGTCCGTTTCTCAACCATTCCGTATATCTCTATCTGACCAAAACCACCAAACAACGAATGGCACAACAGAGTGATTTCAGCACTTTGTGCCGGGGAACTATTTTACCTAAAGAGATAAAAGACAAAGAGACCATCGGTCGATTTTTGGAAAGCGTGGATCAGTTCGAGCGGATTATTAACGACAGCGGAATAATGCAACTTACCCGTCTTTCGGCAGACGATATTTGCGGGACGAATAGAAAAAGGGGATTATTAGACCGCTATTTTACACTAAATGAAGCGGAGCAGGCATCTTTGGCAGATATAAAACTCGGAGCGTCGGAAGTGAAAATAGGCGACAATATACTCTGCCTTCACACGCTTAGCGATACCGATGATTTGCCGACAAATGTCAGCACCGACAGTCGTTATGAAAAACTATCCACCGACCGCTCGGATTGCCGACTATCTTTTGCCGCACCCGTGGGGTTGTTACTTTCGTGCAACCATATCTACAATCAATATCTGTTTATCGGGGATAGCGATGAAAACTTGCGAAACTTCGAGAAGCAAGCTCGCAATATGCTTTCGTTGGCAAGATATTCTCGTTCCAACCAAATCAATCGGGAGTGGATAGAAGAGTATCTGAACGTGGCACATTCGCAAGGTTTGACTTCCATCAAAGCACACTTCAACGTGTTGGCGTGGAGCAATGACAAAGAAGAACTCAAACAGATAAAAAACGATGTTGGTTCGGCTCTTGCCCTTATGGAGTGCCGTCCACGACACAACACCGTAGATGCCGGAACGCTCTATTGGGCGGCAATGCCGGGTAATGCAGGCGATTTCCCCGCCGAAGAGAGTTTCTTTACCTTTATCGAACAGGCACTCTGTTTCTTTACCGGAGAGACCAACTACAAAAGTTCGCCGTCGCCTTTCGGTATTAAAATGGCGGACAGGCTCACGGGAAAACCGCTGCATTTGGATATTTCCGATTTGCCGATGAAAAAAGGCGTTATCACGAACCGAAATAAATTTATTTTAGGACCATCGGGAAGCGGAAAATCCTTTTTTACCAACCACATGGTACGCCAATACTACGAGCAAGGCACACACGTACTGCTTGTGGATACGGGAAACTCGTATCAGGGACTTTGCTCGTTGATTAACCGTAAAACAAAAGGAGAAGACGGTATTTATTACACCTATACCGATGAAAATCCCATTTCGTTTAATCCGTTTTACACCGATGACTATGTTTATGACGTAGAAAAACGGGAAAGTATCTCTACGCTTTTGTTAACGCTATGGAAAAGCGAAGACGAAAAGATTTCTAAAACGGAAGCGGGCGAATTGGGTTCTGCCGTGAACGTGTATCTTGACCTTATCCGAGAAAACAGAGAGATTGTGCCCGGATTTAATTCGTTTTACGAATTTCTCAGGGATACTTATCGAAATGATTTGGAAAACAGGGACATCAAAGTAACCAAAGAAGATTTCAATATCGATAATCTTTTGACTACGCTCAAACAGTACTACAAAGGCGGTCGCTACGATTTTCTGCTCAATTCCGATAAAAACATCGACTTGTTATCCAAACGCTTTATCGTGTTTGAAATTGATGCGGTGAAAGACAATAAAGACCTATTTCCGGTAGTAACCATTATCATTATGGAAGTCTTTATCAATAAGATGCGACGCCTGAAAGGTATTCGCAAGATGATATTGATTGAAGAAGCGTGGAAAGCTATTGCATCGGCAAATATGGCGGATTATATCAAGTATCTATACAAAACCGTCCGCAAATATTTTGGAGAAGCCATTGTGGTAACGCAGGAAGTGGACGATATTATTCAAAGTCCTATCGTGAAAGAGAGTATCATCAATAACTCGGACTGTAAAATCCTGTTAGACCAACGCAAGTATGCCAATAAGTTCGACAGCATACAGAACTTGTTGGGTCTGACAGAAAAAGAGAAATCGCAAATCCTTTCCATTAACATGAACAACGACGGAGGCAGGCTCTATAAAGAAGTGTGGATTGGTTTGGGTGGGACACAATCTGCCGTTTATGCTACCGAGGTTTCCACGGAAGAGTATTTGACCTACACCACCGAAGAGACCGAAAAAATGGAAGTGCTCAATTTGGCTGAAAAGCTCGATGGCAACATTGAACAGGCAATCAAACAACTTGCTGAAAAGGCAAGGGAGAAAAGAAATGGAAATAAATCAAATCAATAACCTTTTAAAAATTATCATCATGAAAGCGAAACTTTCTCTTATTCTATTGGCTTTTGCTCTTTGTTTCGGGACAGCCAACGCCCAATGGGTGGTAACCGACCCGGGTAACTTTGCAGGTAATATCGCCAACTCGGTTAAAGAGATAGCCACGGCAAGTAAAACCGTAAAAAACACCCTGAACGGGTTTAAAGAAGTGGAAAAACTCTACAACGACACCAAAAAGTATTATGATGCCCTTAAAAAAGTAAACAACTTAATCGGCGATGCTTACAAGGTAAAGGAAACATTGGTTATGGTGGGCGACATCACGGGAATTTACGTGGATGCTTACAAACGAATGCTTTCCGACACCAACTTTCGTCCAACCGAACTTGCTGCGATGGCATCGGGTTATGCCCGATTGCTTGAATTGAGCGGCGAGTCAATCAAAGAGTTGAAATCCATAGTGCAAAATGGTTCTTTCTCGATGAACGACAAGGAACGTATGGATATGATTAACGCTATCTATGAACAGGTAAAAGAGTACAAAGCAATCACATCCTATTACACTCGCAAAAACATCTCAGTAAGCTACGTTCGTGCCAAGAAAAAAGACGATACTCGTCGTGTACAGGAACTTTACGGTATGGATGAACATAGATTTTGGTAAATAAAAGTAAACAAGTTGACGAGTAAACGGGTCAAAGCGATAGACAAAATGCTGAAAATAAGGATAATCGTATCTTGTTTACTTGTAAACTCATCCACTAAAAACTAATAATATGGATTTTAACAGCCTACACGAATTGTTACGTACAACGTACAACGAGATGATACCCTTATCATCACAATTGACGGGTGTAGCCAAAGGAATTGCGGGATTGGGTGCGTTATTTTACATCGCGATGCGAGTATGGGCATCGTTGGCACGTGCCGAACCCATTGACGTGTATCCCTTGCTACGACCTTTTGCATTGGGATTGTGCATCCTGTTTTTCTCGCCGTTGGTTTTGGGAAGTATCAATGCCGTATTAAGTCCGATAGTAAAAGGCACGGAACAGATGGTAAAACAGCAAAACAGTGAAGTACAGACATTGAAACAGAAACGAGATGATTTGCAATACGAAGCACTCTTGCGAAATCCCGAAACGGCATATTTGGAAGACCAAGCCAAATGGGACGAGAAAATCGAAGAAATGGGAATCATCGGTGTATCCGATGCAGTTACCATTGCGGGAATGTATGCTGAAAGAGCAGCTTACAATACCAAAAAATGGATGATGGAAAAGGTCTATGAACTGTTGGAACTTTTATATCAAGCTGCGGGATTAGTCATCGACACGGTTCGAACTTTCTTTTTGATTGTCCTATCCATTTTAGGACCAATTGTATTTGCCATTGGTATGTGGGATGGATTGGGCGGTTCAATAACGGCTTGGTTCAGCAGATATATTTCCGTCTATTTGTGGTTGCCTGTGAGTAGTATCTTGACTGCTCTTTTGACAAAAATACAGGTGTTAATGCTACAAAAAGACATCGCCATGTTGGAAGACCCTAACTTTATTGCCGATGGAAGCAATTGGTATTACATCGTTTTCTTTCTTATCGGTATCGTGGGTTATTTTACCGTACCCACCATAGCAGGATGGATTATCGAAGCAGGCGGTGGTATGGGCAATTACAGCAAAAACCTGAGTGAACAGGCAAAACATGCCGGAAACAAAGCCGTAACAGGCGGAAAAGCGACGGCTGCGGCAGGCGGTGCAGTGGCAGGAAATGTTGCCGGACGCATTCGCGGAATGCTTAAAAAGAGATAACCCAAAAACAAACAAGTGGACAAGTAAACTGCGTAAAGGGAAAAATCCTTGACAATCCGTTTACTTGTCCACAAAAAACTAATATTATGGAATTCAAATCATTAAAAAACATCGAAACATCCTTCAAGCAGATACGCTTGTACGCATTGATTTTTGTTGTTCTCTGCTTGTGTGTCTGCGGATACGCACTCTATCAATCATACAGCTTTGCCGAAAAACAACGAGAAAAAGTATATGTGTTGGACAACGGAAAATCGTTGATATTGGCACTTTCACAAAATGCGGAAGCCAATCGTCCGGTAGAAGCAAGGGAACACATAAGACGTTTTCACGAACTCTTTTTTACCGTTGCACCCGACAAAAATGCCATTGAAAGCAATATGAAACGTGCCTTTATGCTTGCCGACAAGTCTGCATACAATTACTATAAAGATTTAATGGAAAAAGGGTATTTCACACGAATAATTTCGGGAAATATCAATCAACGCATCGAAATAGACAGCATCGTGTGCAACTTCGAGAGCTATCCTTACAGAGCAAAAACATTTGCTCGGCAATACATTATTCGTCAAAGCAACATCACGGAACGTTCGCTTATAACCGATTGCGAACTGATTAATTCGGTGCGCTCCGACAATAATCCGCAAGGGTTTACCTTGGAACGTTTCGTTGTATTGCAAAATCAAGACATTCAAACCATAAAGCGATGAAGCGAGCCTATTTGAGATTGCACTTGTGGCTTAAAGCAGGGTGCGAACGACTGACTATGCGTCAGCGACGAGTAATTCTGATAACCGTGTGCAGTATTTATTTTATCAGTTGTATCGGATTGATTATACCGATGTTTATTCCTGAAAAGAAAACCGAAAAAACGGAACAGACCGAAATAATCAAACAAGACGTGCCGGAACTGATAGATACACCGATACTGAAAGACAGTTTGTATCAGACAGAAAAATTTGAACAATCAACTACCTAAAATCAATAACTATGAAAAATGAAAAAGAACAAAGTCAAGAAATCCTTCCACCGGAACAGACCGCTCATTCGACGCAAGAAGAACAAGAAAACAGCGGAAAACAAGACAAACCCGACAAAAGAGACATCGTTAAACAATTGTCGCCACAAGATAAAGAGAAACTAAAAAAGGCAATTGTTTTCAGTGCAATGGGTATTCTTTTCGTTCTGTTTATGTGGCTTGTTTTTAAGCCGTCATCGGATGAAAAGAAAAAAGCGGAAGAGCAAATCGGATTGAACGACGATATTCCGCAAGCATCCAATCTCGACTTACCCGACGATAAACTGAAAGCCTATACACTTGGTACAGACGAAGAAAAAGAGAAAAATCAACAAGGAATGATTGGCAGTTTGTACGATTATTTCGACCGTGAAAGCGAAAACAGGAACGAAGCTTTATCGGCATACAAAACCGACAACGACGACCCTATGTTAAAATCGGTCAATCAATATCAAGAAACTACCCGGATGTTGCAAGCATTTAACGAGCCGCCTGCTCACGACCCTGAAAAGGAAGAGTTATGGCGAGAAGTAACGGAACTTCGTGACAAGCTTATCGAGTTGGAAGAGAGTAAAAATGAAGAAGACGACCACATCGCTTTAATGGAAAAGTCGTATCAGTTGGCTGCCAAATATATGCCGCAAAATCAGCAAACGGCAACAACAAATCCTTTTGAAACTGCCGTTGAGCGAGAAATGGACGAGCCGTTGCCTAATGCTCACACCAAAGCGGAAGCCAAAACCAAAGAGCCGACATTTACCGTACTGCCCGAAATGAAAAACGTGGTTTCGTCACTTTATCAAGAAGTACCGGACAGCGTGTTTATGGCTGAACAATTACAAGAGCGTAATCGCTATTTCTTTTCCGGTACGAATAATATCAATGAAGGCTTGGATAAAAACACGCTGAAAGTATCGGTTCATGAAACGATAACCATAAAAGACGGCGAAGCTGTTCGTTTACGTCTGTTGGAAACGGCACGGGTAGCCAATCTGCACCTTCCGAAAAACAAACTCTTGACCGCCATTGCCAAAATACAAGGTAATCGCTTAACCCTTTCCGTAACAAGCATTGAGCAACAAGGGCGAATTATCGGCGTCAATCTCTCGGCGTATGATATGGACGGACAGCAGGGTATCTTTATTCCCAATCACGAAGAGATGAACGCCGTGAAGGAAGTCGTTGCCGGAATGGGACAATCGGCAGGAACGAGTTTCACGTTTAATTCATCCGCAGGACAACAATTGGCTGCCGATGCAGGAAAGGGTGTAATGCAGGGTGCATCGCAATACATTAACAAAAAAATGCGGGAAGTAAAAGTAACGCTTAAAAGCGGACATTTGCTTTATCTAACAGACAATAAATAAGTTAATTACAAATCAAAAAAAACAACAACAATGAAAATTAAACAACTATTTTTATCTACCATTTTATTGGCAGGAAGTTTTCTTGCTAACGCCCAAATCGGCTCGGGCGACCTGTATCAAGGTATGAGCCGTTCCATTCCTAACGGAAGAGTAGTGTTGCCTTACGGCTTGCAAATCACGTTCGAGAAAACCGTTCATCTGATTTTTCCCGCTCAAATCCGTTACGTTGATTTGGGAAGCAGTAACATTATTGCAGGGAAAGCGGAAGATGCCGACAACGTACTTCGCGTAAAGGCTGCCGTGCGTGATTTTGAAACGGAAACCAATCTTTCGGTTATTTGTGATGACGGTAGTTATTACAGTTTCAATGTAAAATATGCCGAAGAACCGGAACGCCTGAATATCGAAATGCAGGATTTTTTGCATTCGGGTACGAACAATTTGCCCACCAACAAAGCCGATATTTATTTCAAGGAATTGGGTAATCAATCGCCCGTGTTGGTCAAGCTGATAATGAAAACCATTTGGCAAAACAACCGCAGTGAAATCAAACATATCGGCTCGAAAAAGTTCGGTATTCAGTTTCTGTTACGTGGACTGTATTCGCACAACGGACTTCTGTACTTTCACTTACAAATGAAAAACCAAAGTGAAATGCCGTACAACATCGACTTTATCACGTTTAAGGTGGTCGATAAAAAAATAGCCAAACGTACCGCCATTCAAGAACAAGTTCTACAACCATTGAGAGCCTATAACGATGTTATCCGTATCGGCGGATTGCAAACACAACGTTCGATATTTACATTGGAACAGTTCACTTTGCCGGATGATAAAGTATTGGAAGTAACGCTCTTTGAACAAAACGGCGGTCGCCATCAGACCTTTATCGTAGAGAACGAAGATTTAATCCGTGCGAAAAACATCGATAACTTAAAACTGAAATTCTGATGAGACGGATACTTTTATTTTTCGTGATGACGGTGGCGATAGTTACTGCATCACACGCTCAACGGCTTATTCCCGGACAACGTGGATTGCAATTATCCGCAGGTGTTCCGATTACGGAAAGCAAGCTGTTTGAAAACGGTAATTTCAATTTGGAAATGGCGATGACGATTAATCACAAACGAGCTAATCAATGGTTGTTTGGATTGGAATATGCGAAAAAGCATTTTGCTTATCGTGAAATGCAAATCCCTTCCGAAACGGTTGTTTTTGAAGGCGGTTATCTCTTAAATCTCTTTTCCGATGCAGGAAAGAACGTATTGCTCAATACCGGAATTACTGCCGTTACAGGTTATGAAACGGTTAATCGAAATGAAAAGCTTTTGTCCGACGGTGCAACACTATTGACACGAGACCGATTTGTTTACGGCGGTGCTTATCACTTGGCATTAGATGTGTTTGTAATCGACAATCTTGTGCTTTTCGTAAAAGGGAAATGCAATGTGTTGTGGGGAAGTGATGTGGAGATGTTCAGACCTTCTTTGCAAACGGGGATAAGGCTTATTTTATAGCTCTATAAATCTCCATAAAGGGAAACTTTACAAAAGTAAAATCAACAAACAAAAAAGAAATAAAAATGAAAATAAAACAGAAATTACTTAAAGATATTTGGGTAGTGGGAGTGCTACTCATTGCCGGGTTTTGTCTATCTGCTTGTGATAGTAAATTGGATATTCAACAGGCTTACGAATTCGATATTCGCACGATGCCGGTGCGTAAAGACATCAAACAAAACGAAACTGTCGAAGTTAGATGCACCTTAATCGAAACAGGGAACTTTGCCGATAATCGTTATACCATTCGTTATTTCCAAAGTGAAGGATACGGCGAGTTGCAATTAGGAAAAGATGGAGATGTTTTTCTGCCTAATGACCGCTATCCATTACCGGATAAAGAGTTCCGATTGTACTACACTTCACGCTCAGACGATAGTCAGCAGTTTGAAGTGGTTGTGGAAGATAGTTTCGGAAATGAAAGGAAGTTGGAGTTTCAGTTTAATGCAAAAGATGAAGATAAAAGGGAGTGATATCCCAAATTGTTTCATACATGAAAATTAAATAAATTATGGAAAAGCCCTTACATGTGATATGTAGGGGCTTTTTGACTAAAATCTGTTTTCCGCAAAGTTTATAACTTTGTTAAAATCCAGTCCATCTCGGCAAATTTCTTTTCCTTCTTTTCTTTGTTTGCCTTTTCCCCAAAGAAAAGAAGCCCCGAAAGTTCACGAAAAACTTTCGGGGCAGTCAGAAAAAATGAAAACATCAAGCCGTCATCCGCTTTCGGATAAGGTGTGCGTTACGATTTACAAGTGAAATAATTTGTTCGTGATATTCGGTATTTACGTTGCAAACGCCACGTGATTGAATAACTTTCAAGGTTTCTAACGAAACTTCCACCGTTTCAATTCGTTTGCCGTTTATTTGTGCAGTAAAAACAAGTGTGTCGGGTTTCAAAAAGTATTCGTTCGTAAATACGCAATGTTTAAGGGCGTTTCCTTCTTCGTAAAACTCGTTTACATCTTTCAAAACACGAATGTACAAACTACCTTCCGAAAATTCCAATCCGATAAATTTTGCTTTCAGTTCTTGATACGCTTGTTCATTTTTCAACAAGCGTTTTCGCTCTTCTTCACGCTTTTGGCGTTCTTGCCACGCCTTTTTCTTTTTCATCCAACGGTCGTGTTCGGCTTTTAAATCAATCGGACATACAAATTTTGCGTTCTGCACATCTTTCCCGAAAAATCGCAACAAATCCACATAGTCGCACCAAAGTGATACATCAGTTACTGTGTACTTATTACGGATGCAAATCTTAATACTTGCCCAATAATCATCAAGGCTTTGTGAACGTCTAACCGAAAAGTGACGTAATAAATCGTATTGTTCCGCTTTCAATAAGGTTTCCATTCGACTATCCGAAAGGATGTTGCAAAACAGTGTTCGGGGCGATAAGCGATGAAAATTTCCTTTAAATCCGTTGCGTTTCACTTCGGGAATATAACGTTTATGTAGATAAACTGCTACGGGCGAAATATGTTGTGAATGATGTTCACGGCGTATTTCAAGTTCTGACGTCCAATTCCAAACATCGTAATAAAATATACTCATATTTCTCGACCGTGCCATTATCTCACATTTTCCGCTTGGTGTTATCCAATGTTGCACCACTTCGCGACAAAACAGACGTGCCGGATTACCTACTTGACAATGTTTCTCTAAAAAGAAATAACGCAAGACTTGAAAGCCACCGCAAACGGTTATCATTCCAAAGTACTCGGCATACTTAAAAGTCTGTTTTTGGCTATTGATTACCTTTAACTCTGTTCCGCAATTCGGACACGTGCAACCGCAAATGCTCTCTGCTAAAACGTGTCCACCTTTCCACGAGTGTCCGCATTCCAAACAGGTTAGCTTGCCGCTTTTCAGTCGTCGGGCTTGCAGGTCAAAACAGTTTTGAAATGCCCAATCTTTCTGTCTTTGGGTAATTGGTGCAAGTCGCTTACTTTGTTCGGCGACTTGCTTTTGAAGTTTTGTTTTAGGTTTCATAGGTCAAAAAGGCTTTTTTGAACGCACGGTTGAGCTTGTACATTCTGACGTTTCCTGCTTATAGTCATACGATTGTAAACTTCATTTTCAACTCGTTTGATTGCGTTTTGACGTGCTTGTTCCTTTTCTTCGGCAGTCAATTCAACAGTGTGATTTACGACCACTTGACAGTTGATTGGATTGCCGATTTCAATATCTTTTTCGTCATAATAATGCACTGCCAACGAGTAAATTTCTTCATCGGCAAAACCATTGCATCCGCTCTGTTTTACCCAATTAAGAATGTAGGTACAACAATCGTTGATATTCTTGTCGGGATTACTAAAAGATACGGCAAACAGCTTGTCCGTTTCGGCTCTATCTCTCAGATAGGTTCCTATGGTGTTTTTGAAATGTTCTGTTGTTTTCATTTTTCTGAATGTTTTAATGGTGTATTAAAATAGCCGTTTGATTGCGATAGTAGATTGATGATAGTTCAAAACACTTTTGATTGAAAAATCAGAAGTGAAAAACTCATCGCCGGAATGCTTTCCGTGTGCAGAGTAAATTGCTGTTCCGTGTTGATAAAACGACATTTTGTAGTTGTTCAAACAGCTTTCGGGTGTAAGGAATGTTTCTTGTTCGTTTTCATCCAATTCAACAAACGCCCAATCTTTTCCGCCCAATATTTGGTCTATTTCGCTTTGGGTGTTTTCGTCTGCACAATAAAAATCAACCGATGTTTCGTAATAGTTTAGCGATATAAATCCGGGTTCATTTTCAACTGACTGAACGGCTTTAAGTCGTTGTATCATCGTTTCTCGCCACTCTTTTGTGCAATGGATGATAGCGAAGTGGCAGTTGTCCCAATCGCTGTCTGTATCGGCTTTTACCAAAATATAATCTGTAATGTTAAATGCTTTTTTCATATCTCATTCTGTTTTTAACTGTTTGTAAATGATTTAATTAATGGGACAATGGTTGTATATAGGCAGTCCCAATTCGTTCAATATCTTGGTCTCCTTAACGTACCCGATAGTGATTATTTGTCCGTATCTCTTTCCGTCTGATGCCATTACCGTGTAAAGACTGCCCGAAGTCCAACGGAAATAGTAAATCTCTTTGGCGTCCAACTTGGTAAGGTTTTCACGCATCGTTATTAAATTGGTCGGTTTCATATTCTGTTTGTTTGAATGTTATTTGATTGTTATAATATGTATGATAATATCAATCCTATTACGGCAATAATAACTGCCAATTTCAGTACGGTTAACAAGATGTAAAGCGTTTCTCGGATGATGAATTTCAGTAGCGTAGATGCCGTTAAAATCATTACAAGCATTAACGTTTCCGAAGTAGCGATAACCGAAACAGCGTAAACCGTTCCGATTATCAGAAATAAAGCTACTATCAGCCGTAAAGGGGTTGATTTCATTGAGTTATTGATTAGATGTTAATACGTCTTTGATTTCTTGCCAATCCATCCACATTCGTAGGAACTTCGAGAAAGAATTACCTTTGTAGTTCTTGGATTGTAATATTCTGTATTCACGAAAGTTACGTGCTTGCGTGATAACAATTCGGTGTGATAATCGGATAATTTTCATACGGCTTGATGTTCTTTAATAGGCTCGTACAAGGCTTCGCCATTACAGAAATTGGCAATTTTACGGACTTCCGTGTAACCGTAATCATCACGTATTTTATCGAGAATTTTATCAGCTTCAACTTTTTCTAAGGCAAACAGAAACTCGAAAAGTGTATCAAAAGGCTTATAATTTCCCAATTTGGCGTTGTAAGCATCTCTCACAAGTTTACGCAATTCACGTTTTTTCGGCTTATAGGCTTTGAAGTCGGCATAAATATCATCGAATATATCATCTGCGTCACGGTTTGAAACATAATTCCTGCACTCGTAAATGCAGTCTAAATACTTGTCATTGGGTGTATAATCAATACAAGCACCCGAATAATAAGCTGCCGTTATCACAATATCAAGCGTATGAAAGCGGTGTCTATACTTATCCAAATAGTAACTCGGATAGTTCCGGTTACTTCCTTGCACGTATTCAAGATGTTTAGGCACATTCTCAAATGTAAAATCATCGTCTTCCACCACTATACAGCGATTTTCAAAAGCAAAATTATTGGTACTCATAGCTTTTCTTTTTAAGTTGTTCCACACAATGTTTCACTATTTCGCCCACAGGGACAGGGTTTTTACCACAGTTTATGCGGTAATGGGAGGAGGTGTCGCTTCGTTTCCCAAAGTCCTTTTCTGTATATATTTCTGACTGTTTCATAACTTCTGACATTTTTTTTTGCGTCCAAAGGTCGGAGTATGCCTGTTTCGTTTCGAGGGCTTAAAAAGGTAGTGGCTTCGGCAAAAAGCAAGGTTTTGGCAAAAAATACGCTCGCCACAAAGTGGAAAGAGGAAGATTTTTTAGCCAAATCCAAAGGGCTTGACCTTGCATTTGACGAAACACGTTTTACCTTTGCCCGCCGAACGAAACAATACTCGTCCTTTTGGAAAAAATCGGGAAGAACAAAAATGAAGTCAGATTATAACCGGAAAGTGAGAAAACGAAAAAGGGATAATTTCTTGGTAGAAACTATCCCTTTTATGAAGTAAAAAAACTAAGGTTATGCTTTCAGGCTTTTCAGAAGACTGTTGTTTTCGATAACGAGTTGTATCACACCTGTAAGTTCGGTGTAAAGCAGGCTGTATTCCGGCTTTTCATCTAATTTGTCGTCGAGGCTGTATTTAGCAATAGTTGCTTTTACTGTATCATTTTTTAATAGTAATAAGCTTAATTTCTGAGTAAGTTCAGCAGGAACTTCATCGGAAAATTCGTTGTCGAGAATTTGTTCGATAAAAAAGTATTCAGAAAAATGCAATCCTTCAAACAGCACTTCCAAGGCTGTTGCATTAGCTTCATCGGGCGATGCACCCGATAGGAAACTTTCTTCATAAGCCTTTGCCGAAGCATCTGAACGAGCTGTGATAAACCTTTCATCCGATAATCGGTGCGGATGATAATCTTTCAAATAAGCTTCTAATCTTAGTCGGTAATAAGACAATTCTTTTTTTGTTGTTTTCATAATTTGGATGTTTTAAGGGTTAATATTCATTGAATCAGTAAATTTATCTAATTTGGAAGATAAAGCCAACATATCTGCTTCTAACTTTTTGTTCGTTATTCTTGCATAAATTTGAGTTGTCTGTATTTTGCTGTGTCCAAGCATTTTAGAAACTGTTTCAATAGGGACGCCTTTACTTATGCTCATTGTAGCAAATGTATGACGTGCCACATGATAGGTTAAATTCTTATTAATCTGACATATATCTGCAATCTCTTTTAAATAGGCATTCATTTTCTGATTAGAAAGTATGGGTAAAAGCTTTCCGTCTTTTCTAACAGAAGCATATTTTTCTATGATCATTTTAGGAATATCAAGCAAGATAATGTTAGTGGCGATTTTAGTTTTTTGGCGTTTAGTCATAATCCATTGTTTACCGTCCAATTCAACTATATTGTCTTCTGTGAGGTTTGCTACATCTATATATGCAAGTCCTGTAAAGCAAGAGAAAATGAACATGTCACGAACCAACTCTAAGCGAGGTGTAACCATTTCTTTTTGCATTATTGTCTTGATTTCATTATCTGTCAGAAAACCACGGTCCACGGGCTCTAAATGAAAGCGAATTTCACGAAAAGGATCATGTGTTAAGAAGCCGTTTTTACGCCCAAATAAGATAATTGTTTTGAAAAATTTTAGGATTTTTGTAGTTGTATTAGGCATACATTTCTTAGTTGTCAATAAATAAATCCTAAAATCGTGAATAACGATAGGTGTTACTTCGGATAGTTTTAAATCTGTACGACCGTATTTCGATTTAATAAAATTAGAAAAGTGGCGTTTACAGTTTTCATATTTTTGCAGGGTGGCTACTGATTTACTAATACCTACTTGATTTCGTATGTCGTTGTTATGTTTTTCAAACAACGATAAAATAGTGTCAAGTTGCTCTTTTTTGCCCAAAAACTCTGACTTAATTAATTCAAGACTGAGATCTTCGGATAACTCTAAACGGCGAAAAATAGCTTGTAATCCTGCTTGGATATTATCTAATTGAAGGTTTGCTTGTAGGATTTCTGTTGAGCGACCTTTCAAACGATTTTTTTCATTATCCCATGATTTTGGATTAATGGCAACTCCTGATGAGCCGATAGATAGTCGTTGATTGTTTAGATAAATACGAATCATTACGGGCGATAACCCTTCTTTGTTTGTGTAGTTGCTCCTTAAATAGAAGACTGTTCGAAAAATTGTTTTCATTTCTACTGTTTTTTAATTGCCTTGGAAGTTTTTGAGTAAAAAAGAAAATAATTTATTGTAGCCATGAGGCTATAAAAAACATCATTGTTTTTTTACTTTTTTCTAAAACTTGCCGATGCAAAGTTCGACATAATTATTTGAAAAACAGTAATTTGATAGTCATCTATACGAGCTCTGAAAGTACTCTTGGCTACAATTGTTTTTTTGTAACTTTTTTTGTAGCCATATTGTAGCCAATTAAGAGTATTTTGAGATAACTTCAATGTCCTAATGCTACTCTAAGCAATTAGTGGTATTAAAAGAATAAGTGTCGTAACTCCTTAGAATTACGACACTTATCCGTATTTGTTTGCATTGTTAAAAGCTCTTTTCAGAGCACTTCAAAATGTTTTCTGCGGAGAGAGAGGGATTCGAACCCCCGGAACCTCGCAGTTCAACGGTTTTCAAGACCGCCGCAATCGACCACTCTGCCATCTCTCCAATTGATTCAACTTTATTGCTACCGTTGTTCTCAATTGCGTTGCAAAGGTAAAGGAAAATTTTGAATCTCCAAATTTTTGGTGTGAAAAAATATTTGTTTTTAGGGCATTTTCTTATACTATATTCATTCTTCGTGCGTTATATTTTCAAACAGTTTTAAGAGCCTTGTTCATCTGCTATAAAATCGTTAGTTTTGGGGTGAAATTATAACACTAAAGTATGGGACGAATCATAGCCTTGGCTAATCAGAAAGGCGGAGTAGGTAAAACTACAACGGCGATTAATCTAGCTGCCTCTTTAGCCTCTCTTGAGCGTAAGGTACTCTTGGTTGATACCGATGCTCAGGCAAACGCATCCTCCGGATTAGGTGTTGATGTAGGAAGTTTGCAGAATACAATATATGAATGTATCTGTAACGACATGCCTATTGAGCAGGCCATTATGCCTACACCGGTAGATGGGTTGGATATTGTACCTTCTCACATAGACTTGGTGGGGGCTGAGATTGAACTCCTCGAGCGTTCTAATCGTGAGTTAGTCTTAAAAAAGGTATTAGCTCCTATAGTTGATAAATATGATTATATCTTTATCGACTGTTCGCCTTCACTTGGGCTCATTACTGTTAATTCCCTTGTTGCGGCCGGATCGGTTATCATTCCGGTACAATGTGAATATTTTGCTTTAGAGGGAATAAGTAAACTGCTCAATACAATTCGCATTATTAAAGGGCGTCTTAATCCGCAGTTGGATATCGAAGGTTTTTTGCTTACCATGTATGATAGTCGTACCCGACTCAATAATCAGATCTATGAGGAAGTGAAGCGACATTTCAAGGATTTGGTGTTTGACACAGTAATCCAGAGAAATGTTAAGCTGGGTGAGGCTCCAAGCCATGGATTACCAGCTCTGCTGTATGATGCCGATAGTAGGGGAGCCATTAACCATCTGCAATTAGCTGCTGAAATACTCAAAAAGCACGAAAATTGATCATGACAAAACAAAAGAATAAGTTTGCTTTGGGGCGTGGTTTAGACTCTCTTCTTGGTGGAGAAATTGCCGGAACCTCTTCTATCAATGAGATTCCTCTCAACCAAATCGAGCCCAACCCTAACCAGCCACGTAAAGAGTTTACCGAAGATACATTACATGAGTTGGCTTCATCCATTCAATCATTGGGGCTGGTACAACCCATTACTCTGCAGGAGATTTCTCCGGGAAGGTATATGATTATTTCAGGAGAAAGGCGATGGCGTGCCTCACAAATGGCGGGGCTTGACAGTATTCCTGCGTATATCAAAACCGTAAATGACGAGAATGTCATGGAAATGGCTCTTGTCGAAAATATTCAGCGTGAAGATCTCAATGCTATCGAGGTCGCTCTGGCATATCAGAATTTACTCGATCATTGCGGGCTTACACAGGAAGATCTCGGTAAAAGAGTCGGGAAGAAGCGAGCCACTATTAGTAATTATTTAAGGTTACTCAGACTTCCTGCCGAAATACAGCTTGGGCTTACACAGCGTAAAGTTGATATGGGGCATGCTCGGGCGTTACTTCAGATCTCAGACACCAAGAAGCAATTGGCACTCTATAGTCGTATCATACATGAAGGTCTCAGTGTACGCGCAGTAGAAAAAATAGCACGCGAGATGGAGGAGGGGGAGCAGGCTCCTGTTTCTCGCAAAGGTAAGCCTCATGTGCCTGAAGAGTACAAATTGCTCGCCGGACATCTTACCCAAGTATTCCATACTAAAGTAGCTGTCGATCGCAATGACAAGGGTAAAGGCAAACTCACCATCGCTTTTGACTCTGATGATGAGTTGGAACGCATCATGTTGTTAATGGAGAAAATTCATAATTAGTGAAATATTTTATTGTTTATATTCTTGCTCTGGTAACTCTCACCACACATGCTTTTGCCGGTAATCGGGATTTGTCCGTTGTCGGTACACTTTTATCTAAACGTGAGATTACCACAGACTCTATCATAGTGCGGAGAGATACTCTCTCCGTAACAAAAGTTGCGGTGCCTGACAGCTTAAACAAGGCTCGTCATCACGCTTCTGATTCTTTGAATAATACTCAACCAACATTTACATCAGCACAAAGGGTTCAGGATACGCTCAATTTAAAGGGGAAACCTGCATCTACCCAAGCATTGTCTCCCAAAGAACAATCAGCCGTGATGCCTCCCCTGAATCTATGGAAACCCAGTTCCAAGAAAGCTCTTCTATTTGCTATTATCCCCGGTGGTGGGCAAGTCTATAATAGAAAATATTGGAAGCTTCCTATCGTTTGGGGAGCATTTACTGCTTGTGCTTATGCGATCAACTGGAACAATAGGACTTATAAGGAGTATCATAATGCATATAAGGACCTCGCCGGCCCCAACCCTGCAAAGAATACTTCATGGTTAGCTTTTGCGCCTATTGGCACCAAGCCCGAGGATTATCCTAAATATATGCAGCTCAGGGATAATCTCAAAAGAGGTAGTGATAATTACAGACGTTGGCGGGATCTCAGTATTATTGTTGCTGTAGGAGTGTATGCATTGTCTATTTTGGATGCTTATGTAGATGCGGAGTTGTTTTACTTCGATATCTCTCCTGACCTCTCTCTTCGTGTGAAGCCTGAATTAAACATGTCCAAAGATGTCTTTAATTCTCATCAAATAGGGTTAATGTGCAACCTAACCTTTTGATTGTATTATAATTTAAACCAATACTGAGTGCAACTTAAAATTAATAGCGTCGCAGTTTCTTTTCTTATACTGATAAGCTTTGTCCATGGGGGAGACATAGTATGTGCGCAGAATAATAAAACAACTAACCCCAATCCCGCAAAAGATAAAGTAGTAAAAGAGAGTCCGCAGACCAAGAATAACTTTCAGAAGACAGATACCCTCAATTTGCCCAAAGATCCTATATCTTTACCGGCAAATTATGATAAAGAGCTGGAGCAACTCATCAAGAGTTGGCACAAGGGGTACACACAAGGTTCCTCCTTATCTTCAAAAAAAGGAATGACCTATAATCCCGATGGTGTGCGCGTCGCTGACAGTGTTTATATTTCACGTTTGGAAAAGCTTCCTTCCGTAGTGAAGATGACCTATAATCCCATTGTGAAAGAATGCATCGAGCTATATCTCAATAGGAATAGATCTCTAGTGAGTTCAATGCTCACCGTTGCCGATCTATATTTCCCTGATATCGAGGCTCTCCTTGATAGGAATGGATTACCGATAGAGCTCAAATACCTCACGATTATTGAGTCCGGACTAAACCCAAAAGCTGTGTCACACATGGGAGCATCAGGCTTGTGGCAGTTTATGTTGCCTACGGCCAAGGCCTACGGGCTTACAGTGAATAGTTTGGTCGACGAAAGACTTTGCCCCAAAAAGAGCTCTGAAGCAGCTATGCGCTATTTTAAAGACATGTATCGCATCTATGGTGACTGGTTATTGGTCATTGCCGCATACAATTGTGGTCCCGGAGCAGTCAATAGGGCTATCAACAGAGCAGGTGGCGCTACAGACTTTTGGCAGATATATCCCTACCTGCCTCGTGAGACAAGGCGATACGTTCCTCTTTTCATGGGTGCATATTACTCTATGGTCTATTACAAAGAGCATAACATCAAACCCCGTGAAGCTGGTGTACCTCTCGCTACAGATACTGTAATGATAACCAAGGATATTTCCTTCGATCGCATACAGAAGCTTTCCGGCATATCCAGGCAGGAGTTGGAGATGCTCAATCCTCAATACAAAAGAGGTATAGTTCCCGGTAATAGCACACCTTACCCTGTGCGGCTTCCCTTGGCAGCGGCACTGAATCTTGATATGCGTAGAGACTCATTGTATAGCGATGAGCTGAAGATGGTATTGGAAGATCCTATCAATTATCAGCCTTTTTCCGACAATAAATCCACTCCCTCCAAGAGCAAAGGCAAAACTATTGATTATCACACTGTGAAAAAAGGAGAGACTCTCGGAGGTATTGCGCGTAAATACAAACAAAAACTATCCAAGATAAAGTCTTGGAACGGACTTAAGTCAAATAACCTGCAAATAGGGCAGAGACTCAAAGTTCGGTAGAAGTTACAGTTCATTTCCTCTAACTAGTCGCCCCTTAAAATCGTGTTTATTTTCTGATATACAGCAAATTGCACTCTTCTATTCTTTGATAAATCTGCAAGTTTTTGTATCTTTGGATATAGAAACTTGCAGATTTTTTTATGATACGCCCTACTCAAACAGTTCAATCTCTGTTCTCTTCGCTGGACGATTTGCTCAACCAGCAACATCCTCTGTATAAACTTTCCCATAAAATCGATTGGAAAAGGTTCGAAGAGGCTTTTTCTTCCTTGTATTGCCCTGACAATGGTCGTCCAGGTAAGCCTATTCGTTTAATGTGTGGTCTTTTAATTCTCAAGCATTTGCGCAATATTTCAGATGAATCTGTTGTAGAACAATGGAGTGAGAACGCTTATTTTCAATATTTTTGTGGCATGCAGGAGTTTACACCTTCCTTTCCCTGCAATGCCTCGGAACTGGTTCACTTCCGCAAACGTATCGGCGAAAGAGGGATAGAGCTTATTCTTGCAGAAAGTATTCGTGTGAATGATGACAAAAATGATAAGGATCACCACGATACCGCTTTTATAGACTCCACCGTGCAGGAAAAGAATGTGACCTATCCTACAGATGCCAAGTTGCATAAGAAGATAGTAGGCAAGGTTCTCAAAATCGCAAGGGCTCTCAATCTACCCATTCGTCAAAGCTATACTTTCGTATTGAAAAGAATTTATCGGGATCAACGTTTTCGCAACCATCCCAAGAACCGTAAGAAAGCTCTTAAAGCGGATAAACGGTTACGAACAATAGCGGGACGTTTGGTTCGGGAACTTAAACGAAACCTAGGTAGTAACAGGGAGTACGACAAACTCATTTCCCTCTTTGAAAGGATTCTTTCGCAACGGCGTAATTCCACTCAAAAGATTTATTCTCTTCATGAACCGGATGTTCAATGCATCAGTAAAGGTAAGGAGCACAAAAAATATGAGTTTGGAAACAAAGTCTCGATTATACGCTCCATGACGGGAGTGATTTTGGGAGCCTCTTCTTTCCGTAATGAGTACGACGGACATACCATAGAGCAAAGCCTCGATCAGGTGAAGAGACTCACGGGAGAAAGGATTAAGAAACTGGCCGGAGATAGAGGTTACCGTGGAAAAAAAGAAATAAACGGTACGCAGATATTGATTCCTGACACTCCAAAAGCTAAAGACAGTTATTATCAACGTAAAAAGAAGCATCGACTTTTCTGCAAGCGTGCAGGAATAGAACCAACTATCGGACATTTAAAATCAGATTATCGCTTGGGACGTAACTTTTACAAAGGGCTCTTCGGGGATGCTATCAATGTAATGTTAGCTGCAGCGGCATATAACTTCAAAAGAGCCATGAAGCTTCTTTTGTACCTAATAAACAAAATCAGCGAAACACTCCCAATGGAGAGGATTGCGCTGAAATGTGCTTTTTAAGGGACGACTAACTATCATAAATCTAACCCCGAAAGTTACACAACTTTCGGGGTTAGATTTACATAGAAGTTGTTATTGAACAACTCCGATTCTATAGATGTGGGCTAGTAGTACCAAGTTACTTCTTTTGAGAAGCTATTGGCCTTTTTCTCTTTTATTGCTTTTGACACTTTTAGTTATACAGGTTCATGGTACGCTCTATCCCTTGCAGGCAGAAGCTTTCTATAATATTGGCAGACTGAGCGGTAAGGTCGTCAATACTTTGTTCTTGCTCGTCATTGAAAAATCCTAATACATAGTCTATTTGTCCGCCTTGGGGAAAGTCATTACCTATCCCAAACCTCAGTCGTGGATAAGATGTAGTTCCGGTGAGTTGGGCTATGTTTTTGAGCCCGTTATGTCCGGCATCACTACCTTTTCCTTTGAGTCTTATAGTGCCGAAGGGCAGTGCCAAATCATCCACCAATACCAATATGCGATCAATGGGAATATTTTCTTTACCCATCCAATATCTTACAGCCTGTCCGCTGAGATTCATGTAAGTAGAGGGTTTCAATATCACTAATTCAGCATTCTTTACTCTTCCTCTGGCTATGGCTCCATATCTGTCTTCTTTGAAATCTATATTCATTTTACGAGCCAGTGCATTAGCCATTCTGAATCCGATATTGTGCCGTGTGCCACGGTATTCTTCTCCTATGTTACCGAGTCCTACTATCAAGTATTTCATATTAGTTATCATTGTTTTTGATCTGTGCAAAGATAGTCAATTTGCCATCTCTTTACAAAGACTCTATGTTGCTCCATACCATCGATACAAACAAGCCTTTAGGCTCTATATTACATCCCAAAAAGCAAGGCTTGCTCCCCAAGGAAGGAGCAAGCCTTTATATTATTTTTGAAATAATAGTTATTCTGTAGAAATCCTATTATTTTCCTTTTGCCATAGCACCACGAGCAGCACGAGTCAACTTCACGGCACATACTACTGCGTTCTTAGCGTTTACGATCTCAAGACCATCGAAGCTCAAAGCACCCACTTGGATAGTCTTTCCTAGACCTAGGTGTGATACATTGATCTGAAGTTGCTCGGGTATTTGAGTATAAGGAGCTTTTACTTTGAGTTTACGCATCTCAAGGCTAAGCTTACCACCGGCTTTAACACCTTCGGCATGGCCTTCAAGCACTACAGGAACTTCCATCACGATAGGTTTGTCTTCTGATATTTCAAGGAAGTCAATGTGCATGATTTCGTCTGTAACAGGGTGAAACTGCATATCTTTCAAAATAGCTTTAGTAGCTTTGCCGTCGATTGTAAGATCGATATGGAAGATTTCCGGAGAGTAAACAAGCTTACGTACGTTGTCTTGTGATACCACGAAGTTGGTGTTGTTTTCTCCTCCGTAAATTACGGCCGGGATCAAATCTTCTTTACGCAGAGTCTTTGAAGCCTTTTTTCCAAGGTCATTTCTCAATGATCCTTCTAATGAAAATGATTTCATCTGAATTGATTTTTTTAATTGTGTTACTCAAAATTAGTGTTTCCTAATCTCCCATCACACTACAGATAACCTGTTATAGGTGAATAGTCCATATAAAAACGCCACAAAGATAATAAAAATAATTCAATATTTTTTGATCCATGGTTGACCATCTATTATCTCTACTTTGGCCACACAGTCGGCTCCCTCTGTTTGCAGGCAGTACTCCACACTATTTTCAAGATGATTGTCTACAAGTCTTTTGTAATGTTCGCTTTTGCGTACATAGCTTAGTCTTCCCTGTAGAGACGAGCACTTGCTTTTCCATAAGTCGTGCATCACAGTGGCAGCGTCACCTTCGCAGGTGCCGGACTGATGAGCTTCGAAGTAAGTAGACAACGCTCCGGCGTATAGGCAATCTTCGATTGACATTTTTCCATTCCAGCCGGCAGCCAATACCACAATGTCTTTGATGCCCTTTTCTTCACAAAAACGCGCCGTAGCACATAAGTTGATCAAGGCTCCTATGAGTATGTTTTTGACACCTAAGCGTTCCACAGTTCTTACTGCTCGTGTGCCATTGGTGGTCGAAAATACTATTTTGCGTCCTTTTACTCTCTCAGCAGTAAACTCAAATGGGTCATTACCAAACTCTGCAAAATCACACTTCTTTACATTGCGTTCCGCAGCTATGCCATATCCCATTTTTTTACCCAAGTTTTGCGCCTCCTGTGTGTCCTTTACCGGGAGTATGGCATCTGCACCATGATGCAGAGCCGTTACAATAGACGTACTGGCACGAAACACGTCTACTACTATCACTGTGGCATTGGGATTATGGTAGATGGGGTATAGCTCGGGGCTTGGACAAAGTGCTACTTTTATCATACTTTCAATCTTCATTTTTACCGGCTGTAATAGCGCGGTTCAGGTCATTTACAAAATTGGCAGCATCGGCCACCATAATATCTTTTCTTCCGTTAGTTGTATGTATGGCTACATAGTTTTTGCTACCTGGCCATAACTCTGCTTTCAGTATGTGTTCAAAACTTAGTCGAGTTGGGGGAAAGAGGTTTAGGAAGCGCATTCCTGTTATTTGTTTCTTTTCAAGATCAATAATCAGTTTTGCGGGTTTCATCAGTAAAGAGATGATCAATACCACCCAAATCATTGTGTATATCCATCCTCTGACAGGGCTTTCATTGACCATATTGCTTTGTGCATAAATAATAGGAGTCGCTATTATAAATATTACACTCACAATAAGTAGTGCAATAAAGAGGTTAGGTATTTTACTGCCTTTTTCGAAGCCCTTACACGGGTATATTTTCTTTTGCATGTTTTTACTCTATTTATCTAACAATTATTTGCATGTTTAAGTTTTTCAAAGTTAGTACATTGATTATTTATAACCGCTATTTTATAATATTAAATTGGATCTTTATTCAAGCCGATACCCATTTCTCTCATTTAATAATATAGACGTTTCCTATATTTTCATAAAGTCATGCAAAGGTGTAAATCATAACCTGTTATCTAATATTGCGGCTTGTCTTGTATTGTTATTTTGTGCATAGTCAAAAGGGGATGTATTTACATGATAGTCATTATTTTTATGGGTGTTTTTTATGATACAATCATGTTTTTTGTTGTTTTTTAACTATTTTGATAGTGTTGTAACTTCTCTGATTTTTCTAATTGAGGGTGTACTTTATCTAATATATAAGTAATTACAAGCATGATAATAATCTTGTTGCTTTCATAGGGAATTTTCTTGTAAAATCTTAGTTGGTATTTACCGTTTTTCTCTTGCTGTTGTATTTTAACTAAAATGTTTCTGTGTTTTAGTTAAAGTACTGAAACAGTTTAACTGTAATACTACTGTATCTTAACGTGAGTTCGGTCTAAGCGTGGTGTACTAAGAGGGTTGATGGATTGTGTATGATTTCTAGGTTTAATTCCGGCTTTTTGGGTAGCAGATTGTAGGCAATTATGCCGGCAATCAAATTAATGGCGAAATTATTGACGCTTCTATGTCGTGTATGCTCTATTTGACAAACGTTTTTGAGTAGGTCATTAACGGTTTCCACAAGTGCTCTTTTTCTGAGTAATATCCTATCATACAGGCTCATCAGTGTGTTTTTCATGTTTTTCTTTATCTTCGTAATCATGTGTATGTCGTCAATGAAGAGCTTATCGAAAAGACTTTGTGAGATGTATCCTCTGTCGCCAACAAGTTTGCCGAATAGTTTCTTCGTGAAGGTTCCGCCTTTAAGTGGAGCACGGTCATCCGTATTCCCCGGTGTGATTTGATATTGAATGATTTCACCCCGGTCGTTAATCACAATATGCAGTTTGAAACCATAGAACCATCCCATACTGCATTTGCCCTTTTGGGCCCATCCTTTCATGGTCTTATGCCCGTGTGCCCGCTTGATATGGCAGGTGCGTAAAGGTGTGGAATCAATGAATGAGATACCGGTGCATTCGCCCAAACAACACATATTGAGAAATGAAATTAGTTTGAATGCCACCTTGCTTTGTAATTCCACAAAACGATTGTAAGAGACCAACGAAGGAAAATCCGAATGACATTGTTGCGTAATATATTGAAGATAAAAGGACTTAAAATCGCGATACCTCGAATGATGGAAAAGAATCAGAATAGTCATGATTTCAGCATCGGACATCCTAAACTTGCGATTTCTTCGCTTTTTGTTTCCTTCGCAAAGGGTTCTTTGCTGAATCAAGGTATCGAAAAGTTTGGAAAAATCATCGGTAAGACAGAAAATTTCAACTATATTTGTTTTCATAAAGTGGTGTTTTGTTTGTTTATATCTTATTGATTATCAACTACTAAGATACAAATAATTCACCACTTTTGCAATGAAATACATAAGAAATTACACTGATTTACAACACTTTCTAAACTCTATTATTCCTATTATCCCTTATATCGAACTCACGTTATCTTAACTAAAATAGCATCGTGTTTTAACTAAAATAGAGAGCTATAATTTATAGATATCAGGTAAAAAACGAATGGCTCAGAAAGCAAAGTCGCTTCCGGAGCCATTCGTTTTTGTGCAAAGTGTAGATGATGTATATCAAATAGGATGTGGCACCTGTGATCAATGCGGGGTGGTGATCATAACAAACCTTTATTGAGATTAAGATAGGTGATATTTCATTCTTGCTTAGATATCTACATTGTGTTTTTGCCTTACAAAAGCTAAGTAAATAAAACCTCCATCAAGACATTTCTATTTCATGGCAATATACATTGTACTTGATGCTGGAGTGGAGCATGAGCTTATACTTGTAATCGAACAGGGGAGATTTATTGCTATTCCCGTAGGAGGAAATGAGGTAGCTATATCCTACATTATGGTATGCGTAATCATTGATTTTTGTATGTGTAAAGAGCATAATATGTAAACTATAAAGGTTGAATAATTAATAAACTTTTGTGATGAAAATATAATGCGCAGTTGCATTACAAATATACGATCCATCCCGCCGCCTTGTCAATAGGGGATTGTTAAAAAATGTATAAGGAGACCGTTGCATAGCAGGCCAATTGCTTCGTTGCTTGCGAGATTCGCGCTTGGTCATTTACCTGAAGTAAACTCCCTGTGCACTCACTCTTAGCGCCTTGCACTTTACCTTCTCTGCCCGGTCAAAGAGTCTTTTGTCGGCTTTGCCTCCAAAATCCACGAGACTGTTGACTTTTGGAACAGTCTCATAAGGGGTGTGCTCTTTATGTTTAGTGATCTAGCGGTATGGAAGTATCGGGTTATGGATGTATAAGTTCTTTTATCAACCGGTTATTATGGTGAAGGAGGGGGGTATGGGAGCGAATAGTCTGGGTTGGTTGTAACAATAGCGTCATTGGTTATTATATATTTTCCGGGAAAAAAGAGAGCGGAGTGTTGAAGTTTTTGTTCTTCAACACTCCGCTCATCAAAAAGATATCTTTAGTTGAGAAATACTAAGCTTGTTCTTGTTCCTGAATCATTTTTGAGAATTCGTCAGGTGATACCGTCTTTTCATCAAGTGTTACTTGTCCTTTTATTACAGCTGCAAGTTTGTTCTCTACAACACGGTTGGTAAAGTTGCGACGGCTATCTTCTTTTTCCAAAAGAGATTTGGCATAGTTGGCCAATACTTCATCAGGAACAGAGCTCATACCGTACTGGGCAAATTGGCTTTTAGCAACGATGATAGCGAAGTTCTTAACTTCTTCTTCACTTACTTCAATGTTGTTTTTCTCAACGAGTTTATCCTTGAGCATGTGGTAAGTAAGATCTTCTATCATTTTAGGATATTCCTCATCAAGCTGCTCCTGAGTACGCTCAGGGTTGCTCACCTTAAGCCAGCGTTTGAGCAATTCGTCTGGGAATTCCAGTTTACCTGCTTTTTCCATCATTATCTGACGAAGATCAAGTAGGAATTTGTAGTCACTCTCATTATTGAATTGCTCTTGGAAGCCTTCGGTTATTTTGGCACGCAATCCGGCTTCGTCTCTTACTTCGCTTTGTTCACCGAAAGCCAACTTGAAGAACTCCTCATCAATGTCAGCAGGTGTGTGGCGAGATATCGATGTGATCTCAAAAGTAAATTCTTTGTCTTTATAGTTGGCTACTTGCTTTCTGTCTATGCCCAAGAAAGAGCTTAGTTCATACTCGTTACCATCATATGCTACAAAGGGGTTGAAGGTAATCACGCTGTTTTTCTTAGCTCCGATAAACAGTGCTTTTTCCTCTTCTGCTTTGATATATTTGGGTAGTAACATAGCATCCTCTTTCTGGATACCGCCGTCTTTGATTTCACCGTTTTCGAGTTCTGTAAGTATACCCTTTACGATGTCATTTTCTTCTACAGTATCAGCTTCTTCAGACTTGCCGTAGCTGTTTAGCATAGATTCTATTTGAGAAGAAACCATTTCCTCTGTAGGCTCAATGTTGAAATAAGGCACTTTGTCTTCTTTGCCGAGAGCTATCTCTGCTTTGGGTGCGATAGCTACATCAAACTTAAATTCGAAGTCTTCGTCCTTGTTGAAGTCATATTCCTTCTGACCATCTTCATGAGGCATGGGCTCACCCAGTACGGCCAACTTGTTTTCGTTGATATAGTCGTATAGAGCTTTGCCTACTGCCTTATTGATCTCTTCTATCTTAATGCCTACCCCATACTTTTTCTTGATCATACCCATAGGTACATTACCTTTGCGGAATCCGGGTATGTCAGCACGCTGGCGGTAATTACGAAGTGTTTTTTCCACTTCAGCTTCATAGTCTGCTTTTTGAACAGCAACGGTGATAAGAGCCGTTACATCATTTTTATGTTCAATGGATACAGTCATTCTTTTGATATATTTTATGTTTGTATTTAATATTCACTCAACCAACAACGTTAGAGTTAGGACAGGGTTCTAACAATAGCTCGGCAAAATTAGTCTAAAAAAGGGATTTTAGCAAATTACTTCTATATGAACTTGTCATATAATGGTACGATCTCCCAAAGCCTGTGCAAAGGCGGCCTTCATGGAGTTGAGTTCTACCAACTCCTGCATAAGCTCTATGATAAGATCATTATTTCGGGATTGTTGAGCTTCCATGATTTCCTTACGCACTTCGTCTATACATTTGATAATGTAAGCATTCTTGATGGCATATATCTCACGTACGGCTCTCTGGTAGCGAGTTCTCAACATCACTTCCAATTCATTTTCCACTGCTATGCCGGCATGTTTGTGTACCTTGCTCAGTAGATATTTGTCCGAAATCAAATCTGAAGCTACGGATCGGATCTTCTCATTGTGATGATTTACAAAGTAAGAGTCGAGTTTGATATCTTCATTGCCTATGAGCTCCACCGCTTCATTGAGTATCTGAGTAAAGATGGTACTACCGATCTCGATATCGTCAGAGTCGAGCTCTCTTTTTACAAAGGCAGCTAGTCTGATGGGGTATTCGAGAGAGTCTTCATTATCTTTTACAAGGATGTCTTCATCACCGTATTTGATGATCATCCTTATCAACTCCAGCTCATTCCTGTAGGGCCCTTCGTCCACAAGCGCTTCTATGATTTCTTGTTTATCCGGCGTGGCGGCATTGTTTTCTGTGTGTAGTGAGGTCGCGATAGTAGGTGCAGGGGCGGGTTGAGGATGAGATGCCATTCCTCTCTGTATCCTCAGACGTTTTACTTCATTGAATATCAGCTGCTCATCCATGTTGAGTTGCTGGCTGGTATTTTGTATATACACAGCGCGTTCTATGGGTTCAGGGATAAGAGAGATGCTCTTGATGACGTCGTTGATAAGCTGGGCACGTGCCAGTGGATCATTTTCCACATCCTTGAGCAATAGCTGTGTTTTGAAAGTGATGAAGTCTACTTCACTATCTTTGATAAATTGCTTGAACTCTGTGGCACTATGGCTACGTGCGTAGCTATCAGGGTCTTCACCGTCGGGCAGGAGTACTACTTTGATATGAAGACCTTCTTCCAACAAAAGGTCTATGCCCCTAAGAGCCGCTTTGATACCCGCAGCATCGCCATCGTAGAGGACGGTGACGTTTTCCGAGAACCTTCTGATAAGCCTTATCTGTTGTACTGTGAGAGCGGTGCCGGAGGACGATACCACATTCTCGATACCTGATTGATGCATCGAGATCACGTCAGTGTACCCCTCTACCAGAAAACATTTTTCTTCTTTGGAGATTGCTTTCTTTGCCTGAAACAATCCGTACAGTTCCTTGCTTTTGGAGTATATAAGACTTTCAGGTGAATTGACGTATTTGGCTACTTTGTCCTTTTTAGAAAGTATTCGCCCGCCAAAAGCTACAAATTTCCCGCTTATGGTTTGTACGGGAAATATTACACGGCCGCGAAATCTGTCGATAAGCTTATTCTGCTCATTAGGATAGGCAAGTCCCGAGTCTACCAACGCTTTGGTGGAAAATCCTGATTTCAGAGCCTGATCGCTAAAAGCATGTCTGCTATCCGTACAGTATCCGAGATTAAATTTTTCTATTGTATCGGGTCTGATACCTCTTTCTGTAAAATAAGACAATCCTATGAGGCGACCGTCTTCGGTATCGAGAAGTGTTTTATGAAAATAGTCCTTGGCAAATTCATTGACGATAAAAAGGCTCTCACGTTCATTGGCTTCTCTTTTCTCCTCATCTGTTTCTTCTCGTTCCTGGACTTCAATATTATACTTTTTTGCCAGATATTTGAGTGCTTCCGTGTATGACAGTTGCTCGTGTTTCATAATAAAATGAAGGGGAGATCCACCTTCGCCACAAGAGAAACATTTGCATATGTTTTTTGACGGTGATACATAGAATGAGGGGCTCCTGTCGCTATGAAAAGGACATAGGCCCACGTAGCTTACACCTTTTTTGCGCAAGCTTACGAAGTCACTTACTACATCGACAATGTTGGCAGCGTCTATTATTCTTTGTTTGGTAATAGGATCAATCACTTTTGTAAATCAAGGGTTTTGAGCAGGGCAACAGCACGCTCCAAGTCTTCCGGAGTATCAATTCCTATGGTTGATTCTGATGTCTTGATGATACGTATCTTATAGCCGTTTTCGAGCCATCTTAGTTGTTCCAGGCTTTCGGCCTGCTCCAGTATTCCGCGAGGTAAGCTGGTGATCTCTTTCAATACATCACTCCTGAATGCATATAGTCCGATATGCTTATAGTAAGTATGCAAAGAAGCCATATTGGCTGTGCAATCTCTGAAATGAGGGATCACCGACCTGCTGAAATATAGGGCGTTGTTCCGTATGTCCATTACAACTTTGACTTGGTTGGGATTTTGTAATGTCATGTCGGGAACATCAGGGCAATAAGCTTCGGCCAGTGTGGCTATCTGTACTTCTGCCGTGTCGAAAGCTGCTACCAGGTCACTGATTTGTTGTAGATGTATGAACGGTTCGTCTCCCTGAAGGTTTAGTACTATCTCCTCACCTTTGTTCATAATTTGGTAGGCCTCTGCACATCTGTCGGTCCCAGACCTGTGATTGGGCGAGGTCATCACTACTTCTCCCCCAAAATTACTAACCGTATCATATATTCTCTGATCATCAGTAGCAACTACCACTCGGTGCACTACTTTTTTTGCCTGCTCGACTACTCTCCGAATCATCGGTTTACCCAGCATATCGGCAAGGGGCTTGCCCGGAAATCTGGATGAGGCGTACCGTGCCGGGATAATGGCTATTACTCGATTGCTCATAGATGGAATGAATATTCAATAATTGATGATTGAGGATTAATTTATAACTTTCGAGTCGAAATTTATTATAGAGACCTCAAATTGATCACATAAAATTATGAAAACTTTAGTAATTATTACTCACCCTGACTTATCTACTTCGGTAATTAATAAAAGATGGAAAGAAGAACTGGATAAAGCGGGGATAGCTAGCCGAAACCTTTGCGATGTTTACCCTGATGAGAAGATCGATATAGAGGCTGAACATCAATTGTTGGAGCAGTATGATAGAATAATCTTCCAGTACCCCCTGTATTGGTATGCGGCACCTTATATGCTCAAGAAGTATATGGACGAAGTGTTTACTTTGGGTTGGGCTTATGGTGAAGGTGGCGATAAAATGGAAGGGAAAGAGATCGGTGCAGCTGTATCTTGCGGTAGCCCTTCTTCTGCTTTCAGTACTCAGGGTACTCAGTTGCATACATTGGAACATTATTTGTTTGTTTTTGATGGTATCGCAGCTTTTCTCCGCTCAAAATACATAGGCTTCCATGCATTCTATGATACCTATAATCCCCAGGCTCTCTTGTCTCTTGCAGATAATGCGCAAGAGTATGTGCATTGGCTTAAGAAATAAAAATATTGATGACGAAAAACAAATAGTGTATATTTTTCGTTTTATAATATAATCACTTTAAATAAATTTAAAATGCTTAAGAAGAAATTAAAAGTTTCCCTCATAGCCCTGACTATTTTGGGCTCTTTCTATCCTGTATTACAAGCATGTTCGTCAAAAACAGATACAGAAAATCCAAAAGCTGAAAAAGTGATGGCTAAGGCAGATGAAGGAAAAATTATCCATATTGATGCTGCATACATGAAAGAGCATATCTTCGATTATGAAGCTAATGCAACTGAATTTGTGTATAAAGGCAATGTGCCTGCAATTTTGGATTTCTATGCTGATTGGTGTGGACCTTGTCGCTCCCTTTCTCCAAAATTAGAAGAGGTAGCCAAGAAATATGCAGGTAAGCTCATCGTTTACAAGATTAATGTAGATAAAGAGCCGGCATTGGCACAAATGTTTGGTGCAAATAGCATTCCTATGGTGTTATTTATTCCGGTAAAAGGTACTCCTATCCAAACGATGGGTAATATACCTATGAAGGATATAGAAAGTACTATCCAAAAGATTATGAAGTAAGATAATATTTCATTTAACATAATTATTGAGGCGCAACATATTTTTTTATGTTGCGCCTCAACTTTTTTATACTTGTATCTGTTATTACATTAAGAGAGTTTTTAGACACTGATTAATAACATAAAAGACTGAGACCCCCTTCATTGATCTAGATGATTGATGCCCTCTTCCTATAATAAATAGCAACAGTGCTTCTGCTGTTCTATGTTATATATTCTTTACTTCTGAATAATACTATCACAGTATCCTTTTCTTTTTAGGCTATCACTATGGCTTGAGAGGGGAGGGAGTCGTCTTAATTCACAATTAAAATCCTTAAATTATGAAGGCAAAATGTATGCTTACGTTAGGTATTATTGCGTTAAGCTTTTTTTCATGTGGACGAGACAATAATGTACAACCCCAACCTGAACAAACTGGGAATACTTATGTGGGAATGTCAATCAAGTTTCCTAAAAATACTTCATTGAAAGCTACTTCATCTGATTACAATAATGCGGGAACATGGAATGGACGAGACGTTATTAATAATGTTACAGTTTTTCTTGTTGGAAAAGACTACATGAATGCACAGACTTTTGATAAGTCGGCTTTTAAGAATATTAATTCTCAAGGAGTCTTAGAGCCTAATATTGCGCTGAAGGCACAAGCTGGTAAGGAGATCAAGGCGTATGTACTTATTAATGCAACAACATCTTTCATTAACAAATTAAAGGCTGCCGGGTTGGAAGGCTTTGAAAAGGAATATTCCGAGGTTGAGCATGAGTTTACTTTGAATGATGTTGCGAAGTATGACACGTCTACAGGCAAAGATGAGATTATGATGACCAATACTAATGAGGTGAAGATACTGGTTCGAGACAATGTTACCGAGGCTGAAGCCCTTAAACCGGATAATCCTAATATGTTCAAAGTGAATGCGGAGAGAATTGTTGCGAGAGCTATTGTGACATCTCCTCAATCTGCTCAAATTGATAAGAGTGGGGTTCCTTATGTAACGATATCTAAAGTACAATACACCGTGGGTCAGGGAAACAAAAAGGTGTATATGCTGAGACGTACAGATCTACAATCTCCCGGTTACGGATATGTACCTACTAATGGAGACTGGCTTAATAAGGGGAAAATCTACTATGACTATTCACAATTAAATAACCTAATAGCAACAACTACAACACTTGTATCTCCAACACCCGAAACTATAGGATCACTCAATCATGGTAAATTCCTCTTCCCTGTCACTCATCCTGATGCTGAATATAGAAAAGGAAATACCCCTTACATTGAGTTACAGGCAACATTTGCTCCGGTTGGTAATAAACTCGAAAATGGGAAAGCTTATAATCCCGGAGACGATTTGTACATGGGGATATCCGACCGTAAATTCTATAAAACATTGGAGGACGCAAAAGTGGCGATACCCGGACAAAAGGTCTCAACTTTTAAGAAAGGAATTATGAAATATGTTTTGTGGTTGAATCCTGACAATATCACCAATCCAACAATATCACCCGTTGTGAGGAGTAATATATATCATGTAGAGGTAACAGGCTTTAAAGAAGTTGGATTATCCTATAATCCATTAAATCCGGAAGATCCTAAAATGCCTGACGAACCCATTAATCCTATAGATCCTGAAGATCCTTTGTTGAGCTCCAAAACGTACCTTTCTGTCACTATAACAACTGTGCCTTGGGATGTTCATTTCTATAAAGTTGAAGTGGGTAATGGCTATTGATTGGCAATATAAAAAGACTGCGCCTTTTGGGCGCAATACTTAAAAGTAAGTTTTATGAAAAAAAAGATACTTTTTCTGGCTTTCTTCATCATGGCATGTGGATTCCAGAGTTGCGATTCTTGGTTGTACGATGATACGGATCGTTGTTTGCAAGAGATAGACGTATCTTTTATGTCCCAAACTATATGTCAATCCGAACCTACCTATCCTGAGCAAATAAGGGATATCAAGCTTTTTGTTTTTGATAAAGATGATATTTTGGTCAGTTCTTATAACCTCAACAATATTACACTTTCCCCTTCATTTTCTTTTCCTATCAGTGTCAAGGAGGGTAAGTACTCGTTAGTCGCGTGGGCAGGTGTTTCAAATATATTTTTAATTACTGATTGTGTTCCGGGCAAGACTACTAAGAAGGATCTGTATATAAAATTAAACAGAACCATCACTGCTTTTGAGCGATTGATCAGTTTGAATATGTTTGTTGGGGAAAGTAAATCATTCAATGTGTTGAAAGATGATCCTTCTTTTATGGAAAATAAGGTCTCAATCAACTTAAAAGAGCTTACCAATAGGATAAATATAAGATTGGAAGGGGTAATAAATCCCGAAGATTATGAAATCGCAGTCCTTTCTGATAATACATCTTATGCTCTGGATGGTACACTTATCAAGGAAAATTTACCCATGCTGTATCCCAAGCAGGCAAACGTTCAAAATGGCATGTCTGTAACTAAGCTGGGGATATTGAAATTACAGACGGGTCATAACAGTCGTATTATTATTACAAATAAAAAGACCGGGTTAGAAATTTTCAATCATGATTTAGTGGGGATTATTCTCTTGAAAAATCATATAACTAATATAAATCTGGATTGTGTACATGATTTTGACTTAGTACTTACGGCAGCTGATGTCAATGGCAAGTATATCATTGCTCAGATATATATTAATGGATGGCATGTCCATAGTTATAAGATTGATGCTGAAATTTAGTTATAATTGATTATAAGAGTGATATTATGAAGAGAAAAGATATCTTATCGTATGTATTATTGCTCTTTGGTGTGTTTTGGATAAATTCATGTCAGGGTATTGATGACGCAAATATTGTAGATGCGGAAGGAGATACTTATATCACAGTTTCTCTGAGAGGTGCCAATGAAGACAATATCCTTTTTGAGGATAGGGTGAATGAAGTGCGGCTTTTGGCTTTTGACAGTAAAACAGGCCGAGTTCATATAAATGAAAGAATATATTTCCCTGATGGTTTGGACAAAAAAAGTGAATCGATCTTGCTTAGAACAGGGGTATATAATTTCTATGTGATTGCAAATGAGATTAGTGCTCCCCGATGTAAAAAAGGGGCATTTGAATCATCCGGAATTACAACTTTAAGTGAGGCTTTGAGCCGAGTATCACATGAGTCTGATTTGACAACAATGCCGGAGCTTAAAATGGTACTTTTCGAAGAACGCGCTCAATATGAGAATCCCAAGATACCATCTAAAGAACGAGGCTTTTTGATGTCTTCAAAAACAGATGCATCGGGATTGACTCTTGTTAGAAATGTTGTTATTTCAAAGGGGGGGACTATTAGAAATCCTCAGCCATTGGAAAGTTGTACCAATGGAAAAGTTATGGAGTTGGTTAGGAACTCGGCTAAAATAAGTATTGAGTTGGCACAATCACCTGCCGCTCGTAAAAGCAACATTGTAGTGAAAAAAATACAGATTGCAAGGTTTCCGTTGGATTATAGCCTTGTGCCAATAACCAATCCGTATGATGAAGAAGATTGGGGGCTTACTTTTGAGGTGGAGAGAGTAACTTTACATAGTTATCTCCCGTATAAGTATATCTTAAGTGGGCCACAGGATAATCCCACAGTAGAGACTGTGAGTGGTGTAAATCCTATATTCTTTTATGTTCCAGAGTATATATATGATGGGGAAAATCGGATATTTATGAACATTACGATTGGTAAATTAGGAGATGATTCGAAGAATATGTCCTATCAAGTTTCAGTGGGCGAAGCCAAACCCTCAGAATTTTCCATTCTGAGAAATCAGTCTTTAAACTACAATATATTGGTTAAAGCTTTGCCGGAGGCTCCTGAATCCCAATTGATAGTATTACCCTGGACCAATCGGGGCGTTGATGTACATCTCGGTAATATTTATCTGAATGCTGAAAATACTGTGATTATGTATTGTCGCACAGATATTGGAAATTACCCTACATTATCTCCCGAAGAAGCTCAGAAACTTAAGGATCAGCGCAATCCTCCTTATTATTATAAGTATAGCAGTAATATTCCGGATGAGATGATTTCTTTTGAGGTGGAAGAGCCTTATAAATCTATGTTGAAAATAGAAAAAATAAGCAATGGACTACTTAAACTCAAAGGAGATCAATTTCCTGAATTTTCTGCTCGTAGAGACGTATATTTCAAAATAAAGGCTGGAGCTATAACCAAAAGAGTCAAAGTGAGGCAAATACCTCTTATAGAACTTTTGCCTGACAATCCCAATGTAATCATGGTATGGCCGGGACACGAGCTTTATAATAATGCGAGAAACAATATGGGGGTATTCGACAAAACACCTATTCCGACTCCGAGTGATCCTTATCCCCGCCTTTATCCTCGAATAGAAATATACGCTAATGATTATTCCGGGGCATGGGAGCAGGTTGCAGGACGTCAAGTTGACGAAAGTTCCGAACCAGCTAAAGTATCTGTAGCATTGTCATCTTCGTCTTGTGAGAATTTGGGATACGGATGGAGAATGCCCACGATATTAGAACTCAAGATGATTTATCAAGCTTGGGGGCATTATCGAAATAAGTCAGATTATCTCAACACAAAACCTAACCCTTATAAAAACTTTCATGAGGGTTATACGTATTGGTCACGTACTATTGATTCTTATAAAGACTATTATGGTAGAATGGGTGTTGTAGACATTCAACAATTTCAATTTGTCAATAATGCACAGGTTCCGAGTGAAAAATCTTCTTTTAAAGATTCAGTCCGTATTGTCCGATGTGTAAGAGATTATTTAGGAAGTGAAAATTATTATCAAAACTTATGGAAAGGTTAAGTATGAAACTCAAATATATTGGGATATTAGGCTTTGTGCTATTGTTTGCTTCCTGTACCCATAGTGATTTTCGTGAACCCAAAGTTCCCGATACCACTATTTCCATAGATATTATTGTACCCGGGCAGAGAGCTGATCATATGAGAGCACAAGCTCATGACAATAGTATACAGGATATCACTCTTTTTCTATTTGGCGAAAATGGAGCCTTGATCAAGAAGATAGATGTTTCCGGATCTGATAATATTCATTTCAAGTCTAATATCCCTGAAGGTGGTGCGGTTTATCAGGTGAAGATACCTTTTGAGGCAAATCCGTCTGTAAGAAAAGTCCATTTTATAGCCAATGCTAGCACCATCGCTAATTTGGCAAGTGTAAACTCGGAGTCTGATATTAAGACACTAAAAAAATCTGTTTCGAATGGTAGTATCTCTGCCCCTTTTCCCATGTGGGGATTATTTTTGACACCTTCAGGTATTGTTGCTGATATGGCTGTTAATCAAGTGCGGCTTCTTAGATGTGTATCCAAACTCACAGTGGATATTACCGAGAGTGCCAGGAAATACTTTTTTATAGAGTCTATCGGCTTGTATAATATCGCTTCTTCGGGATTAGTTGCACCTAAAAATATAAATGTTCCATTGGAGATCGGAAGCCCTGTTACTGAACAGAATATTCCGTCGGATGCATCTATCTCTTCGTTATCACCTTCGCTTCCTTATGTATCCAAAGAAGCTTCTCCGTTGTATTTCTTCGAAACATACAATGGAAATACAATTAATGATAATTCACAAAGACCTTGTCTGATTATTAAGGCCAAATATCCATATTCCATACCAACTGCTAAAAGCTATTATTATAGAATAGATTTGATATCTCCTGTTACGAATGCTTATATATCCAATCTGCGCAACTACCATTATGCCTTCAATATTTTATCGGTTTTAGGAAAAGGTTTTGACACGCTTGAAGAGGCTTTAAAAAGTAAAGGGGCCAATATCTTCAATCCCCTTGAAGTACAGGTCACGGTTTCCGAAGAGTATAATAGTGTCAGCACAAATGGTACATATCGGTTATTATTGACACAGGCTGATACGGCATATCTTGATGTAAATAATAAGTTGGTAGTTACAGGTACTACAAATTATCCTATCAAAAGCATCAATGATATTGATATAAAGCCTATTCAAGATGTCGGTTTTCCGGGATGGCTTACTAAGGTAGAATTATTTTCTGCCATATCATATGTGTCAGGAGAAAATAAATTTGCTGTATATGCTTCGTTTGGAGATATTGCTTCCCTCAAAACACTCCCTCGTGGATCAAGAACTTTTTATGCAGCAGTAAGAGTTGGAGGTTTGGAACAAATTATCCCTTTTACACAATCTCTTAATGAATTCATATTTTATGGTAGTCAAAAACAGCAAGCATCTGACGGCTCATTTTATTATTACACAAGAAATGAGGTGTTTATGAATCATACAGTGGATGCTATACTCAAGTGGAAATCTCTGAAAGATAGACCTTCTAGTATAAAAGTTACATTTGAGGCTCCTTCGTATTCTCAGTTTATTGCATTGAATAAGGAAAAGATATTCAATGTGGATCCCTCTGAAGATTTTCTGAAAATTCCGATTCATTTCCCTGTGAATCCCTCGGAAGAGAATCAGTATAAAGAAATAACTGTAACGGTGTCATCTGATGGTTTTATCACAGGAAAACTCATTATTCATCATGTAATGGGTACTCAATTGTAAATTTTACATATAATTGATTTATAGTTGGAAAATCACCTGTGCAAATAATCTTTTTGGGATGTAGCTATATCGTTGAGATTTGTACTAAGATTACGAGGTTTTGTGTAAAAGCGGTTGTTTTTTGACCGAAAAGGAATAATCTTGATGAAATGGCATTTGCCATTTCGTCAAGATTATTATATATTTGTTGATAAACCTGTATTTATCCAGCCTTCTTAGGCTAAAAGTATATTAACCATTAAAACCTTTAATTTCTATGAAAAGGAATTTAATCTCTTTTTTATCCCTTGCTGTTTTATCATTTAGTTTGGGTAGTTGTAGCGCAGATAGGGGGCCCGGTAATTCCGGAGACAAAAACAACAACCGAATCATTACCAATGCATTGCACATCAAAGATTATCTTAATGGATTGCAAAACCCTCCGGGCCTAAGAAGCGTTAATGAAGGCTCATTACCTAATGGCAATAAGCCTGCTCCCGTTTCGGAACCTGTAGTCGTGAAACGTGAAAATGCCAATGTAAATGGCATTCCCGGTTTTTGGGTTACTACCAAGAGAGACTACAAACTATCTCAAATGTTTGATGAGACTATTTTACTTGACCCTACAGTAGACATTTTGTACCCCGGCTGTGTGATCAAAGGAAGCACTATTGCTGATGGTACATATGCTGCCGTGAGTGATTGTGAAGTGGGGGATGTTACTTTCTCAATCAGTAAAGTCCTTGACCCTAAAGAAAAGCCTGAATCTGTGACCAAAACTGTGCGCAACATACGCATGAGTGATTATCGTCAGCAATTCAATGAATGGGCACGTCTCAATTACAAAGAAGGTGCGGTAACTGCTATGCATAGCTTAGAGTCTGTAGAGTCTAAAGAAGAAGCCTTGCTCAAAATTGGTGCTAGCTTCAAACATAAGATGGTAGATGTTGCCGGTAGTTTGGGTTTTGATTTTAATAAATCAGAAAATCACATCCTAGCCAAATTTATTCAGAAGCAATATTCTGTGACGATGGATGTGCCCAAATCTCCTACAATTTTCTCAAAAGTGGATACTCAATATATCAATACTTATAAGCCGGCTTATGTGAGCAATATCAATTATGGTCGCATGATCTTTATGAGTATCGATACTAAGCACTCTTTGGCTGAAGTGCGCACAGCTCTCAATGTTGCTGTAAAAGTTATGGATGCTAAGGGGGAATTGGACCAAAAATACAAGAAAGTTTTGGAGGATAGTAAAATCAATGTTACCGTTATCGGAGGAAGTGCCAGTATCCATAATGAACCACTTACAAATGGCTGGAAAGGCTTCTTGAAATTCATGACTGCCAAAGTGCCCATGCAAGAGATTACTCCCATCAGCTTCTCTATGCGTTATGCTTCAGACAATTCCTTGGCACGTGTAGTTGCCTCTACCGAATACTCTGTAACTCGCAGAGATTTTGTCCCGGAATTTGATAAGATTGGTATTGTTGTAAATATGGATGCTTTGAAAGCCAATGGAAGCGGCCTAACAGAAACCGGACAATTTGAAGTTTATGGAAAAGGATGGGCTTCTGTCGGTGGCGTTACAGCAGAGTTTTTCAATCACAAAAGAGACAATTATATCAACCTAAACAAAGGACAACTTGTTTCGCTCAAAGAGCCTAATACCGTTATCACTATTACTAAGCCCAAAGATATGTCATTTGAAGAATTTGTACGTACTCGTTTGAAATTCTACACTCATTTATATGATAATGATCATCCGGCAAAAGACAAAGATTACGGGGAGTTCTATCAGGAACGCTCTATTGCCGATTTGGTAACATTAGTTAAATCGGAAGATCCTCACTTTGTTATCGGATCCAACGGACGTGGCGTTAGCATAGAGGCACATATCAAAGTAGCTGAAATATACTACATGAAAGGAAATACCAAACTTAAAAGCATCGGGATAGCGAATGCTAATTAGAATATGGTATAGTAAAAGATATTAACCTCAAATAACCGGCATTCCCATACGGGATATGCCGGTTTTTTATTGATTATCCGGGAATGAGACTCTTTTACTATGATTATATTGCTATACCAGATGGATTCAGTTTTATTATTAATTCAAGGGTAATTGAAATTTATTTGAGTGTTTGTATTCTGCCTTATTTTCTTAGTTACCCTTCATTATTTTTCTAGTTAGGTTTTAATAATTTTCTAACTAGGGATTTTGAAATTGCTAGTTAAGAAAATATCGGAGCTTAGTTAGAAAAATATTAAAACCTAGTTAGAAAAATATGGGATACAAGTTGGGAGCAAAAAGATTAATGGTTATTATTGATCCCCAATGCCATTATCATGTCTGCATAGGAGTATTTCTTCCCCAGAACTGTTTTATCTCATTTAAAATGCATATTTCCATTAATAATATGTAGGTACAGAGAACAGTGTTTTCTGTCCTTTATAAAAGAACGGGTTTGCTTTGGTGTTCTTTTATCGCAAGTTTTGGCTGGTATTATGTATTGATTTATACGTTTTTATATTTTACTGATTAATAGATCTCGTCTGTTTTAAATACATATTCATTGGTATTGTGTATTAAGGCAACAATCAGGAAATTTGTTAAAAACAAAACCTGAATGCTAATTAATTTATTACACGAAGCAGCAATAAACACTCCGGAAAAAGGTCTTATAGTAGTCAATCATGGTAAACAAGATCTTTTCCTTTCATACAAAGAATTATATTTTAAGAGCTGTAAAATAGCACATGTATTAGTGCGAGATTTAAATATTAAGCCAAAATCCAAGATAATAGTTTCCGTAGACACGTCTGCAGATTTCATTTTACTTTTTTGGGCTAGTGTAATGGCTCGTTGCGTACCTGTACTAATGCCTTCGGTGCTGCAGAAAGATAAAAAAGGTATTGCTTGTGAGAGGTTAAAGAATGCCTTTCGGTTTTTGGACTCTGCCATTCTTATATCTAGTGATAGAGAATTGGTTCAGGAATACCAGAATCATAATAAGGATGCCTTCTATGCCGGAGAGGTTATTAACCAAGCTGAAATTCAGAATGATTTTCTACCCTTATATCCCAACGATACGGAGGAGGATGAATTGGTTGTGGTACAGTTCTCTTCCGGTAGTACCGGCTGTCCCAAAGGGGTAATGCTTAGCAGTAAAAATATTATTACAAACCTAAGGATGAAAACTATGGCGGACAATATTATTTCTGATGATATCCTTATTCATTGGATGCCTTATTATCATGATTACGGTTTGTTTGGCAATCATCTCTTGTCCGTATATAATTGTATTACGGAAATCAAAATAGAACCATTTACTTATTTACGAGATCCACTCATTTATTTACGTAAGATAACTGATTACAAGGTTACTATTTGTGGAGGTACTACTCCCTCCGGATTAGAAATATTGATAAGTAAGATGAGTAGGCATGATGGTATTGATTATGACTACGACTTATCCACAGTAAAAACCCTTTCTATAGGGGCCGAAATGGTGCCCTCTAATTTGTATGCAGGTTTGGACCCACTATTCAGGTTAGGACTTGATAGAGCTGCCTTTCGACCTGGGTATGGTATGGCCGAGACTACATTGATTATATCTACAACTACACCGGGACAAGGAGATAAAACAATCCGAATCAACCGTGATCTATTTTATAAAGATATAATCCGATTGGCATCTGGGCGAGAGTCTTTTTGCGAATTTGTGAGCGCAGGCCAAATTCTACCGGGATTGGAAATGCGCATTACGGATGGTGGTACGATTGAGCAGGCACCCATGGTATTAGGTGAAATACAAGTAAGAGGTGATTGCGTGATGAAAGGGTACTATAACAATGATGTTGCTACTGCGGAAGTTTTGCATGATGGATGGCTCAGTACGGGAGATCTAGGTTTTTTAGACTCTGATAATATCTTGTATATCGTGGGGCGAAAGAAGGAAGTTATCATTGTCAATGGGCAAAATTATCACCCCTTCGATCTGGAGTCATGTATTCTTGATAGATTTTCTTCTCATATAGAAAAATCTGTTTTTACATCCTTTTATTCTCAAGAGGAAAAGCGTGAGATTGTGCTTCATTTCCTTATTTCGTCTACCAACCTATCTGATGTACAATTGGCACATTTGGCAGATGATTGCAATGACTTTCTTTTACAAAAAGTCGGCTTTATGCCAGAAGTAACCATGAATATCAAAAAGGGAGATATTCCCAAAACCTCAAGCTCCAAAATAATGCGTAGAGCCATGGCACAGTATTTTGAGCAAGGGAAATATACTGATTTTATTATTGCACAAAAAAATAAAAACCAAAATATGGACTATAAGAACTTATTACAGGGGATATGGAATAAAGCGTTGGAAATCTCTTCCGAAATAAAATTAACAGACAACTTTTTTGCTCTTGGGGGTGACTCTATCAGAAGCGTTGTTGCGGTGTCTGCAATAGAAGAGAGACTAGACATAAAGCTTGAAAATAGCTTTTTTTATAAATATCCTTTGTTAGGTTCACAAATAGAATATTTTGAGAAATTATTTACCACAGATATACAATCTCCTGCAAATGAATATGAAATGTTGGTACGAGAGTTTATCTGTGAGGAACTTTGTATTCCGTTTGAGGATTTGAATTATACAGAATCATTTATTTCCAAAGCTACATCTTTTGCTACAGTCCATAAAGTGATGTTGAAAATTACAGAAGTCTTTGACCGTATAGCATTGGATGATATTCAGGACAAAAGCACTGTAAGAGACATCGCAGGTACAATCAAGATGCGTTATTACAGCGATCAGGGGCAATCTTTTCCTTTGATGGATTTTCAGGAGACTCTATTTTATCACAGTAAAAGTTTTATTCGTAATGAACCTACGGGGCTTAGTTGTTACATAATTTGTAGAGCCCATATATCAGGGAGATTTGACGTACCCGTTTTGGACGAAACATTGAATTACCTTATTTCTTGTCATCCTTTATTACATTCTGTGCTTTGGGAAGAATCCGATAATCCTGAAATGATAACCTTACCGAATTACCCTGCTTTTAAGACCCGATATGAAGATATAAGCTCTATGAGCAAATTGCAACAGGAATATTTCTTCAAAGCCAAGGATGTATCTACTCATGATTATCGTTTTGATCTAAAAAAATATCCTCTTTTTTATTGTGAAGTATATAAAACAAGAGAAGATGAATATGAATTGATAATTCATCTCGATCATCAAATTATAGATGGGTTTAGTTTCTTTCAGTTTATTCAGGAGCTATCCTCTGTATACGATCTGTTTTTGAAAGGTGAGAAGCCTAAGAGTGTACCGGAAAAAGGTCTCAACTTCTCGGAATATGTATTTGTGGAGAGATTCAGAAGGCAAACAAAGCGTTATCAAAATGCCATGGATTTCGCCTTGAAGATATTTAAAAATTTGCCGGAAAAAATCTCGCTTCCCATGAAGCAGAAGCCATCATTGATAGGTGATGTGCATTTCAATACTTTGCATACCGAACTTTCTCCTCAATTGATGATTAAGGTTTTGGATATAGCGCATAATACTGAAGGAATCTGCCTGAATTCATTATTGATGGCATGTTATTTTAAGTTGATGAATTTGTGGTCGGGACAGAATGACCTTATTATCAATATGCCTGTTTTCAACCGTGAGCAACATTTACCCGGAGCAAGAAACATCTTAGGTAGTTTTCTGGATATATTCCCTGTACGCATCCAAACATCTCCTCAAGAATCTATTATAGCTATAGCTCGTAAGATAGAAACCTTTGCTCGTGTCATGCTTGAGTATCCTATTTCATCTATCGATCTTTCGAGAAGGATTGCCGAGCAGGAAGGACTGAAACAAAGTTCTCTCAGCGCCATTATTTTCAGTAACTCTATCAATATGCTTCCTTCTGGCATTAGCCGTTCTTCGGAGAACTTTATTATTAATGCCCCTTATGTCCAAACAGGTGCTCCGGGAACTTACATAGATCTTGTGATGTATACTTGGGAGGAGAAATGGTGTTTCGATTGGAATTATGTCAGAGAGTTGTTTGACTCTGAATTTATCAATCAACTTTCGGATCAGCTTACTTCGATCTTAAACCAGTTGGTTGCTGAAGATAATTGTCAGGCTTTAGCTGATCGATCATGCGCTGATATTCTTTCGAATTCATACAAAGATTTGCTGGAATGTGTTAATAAAACCCATCATGCTTATCCTTACAGATGCATCCATGAACAGATCCATGATATTGTAAAATTATATCCCCATAGAGAAGCTGTTTCCTTCGGAGAAACTTCTTTGACTTATAAACAATTCTGGGGTAAGGCCAATCAGATGGCTCGTTTTCTGCGAGGATTGGGCGTCGATAGTAATGCTAAGGTGGTATTATTATTGAATAGGACTATTGATTTACCTATAGCACAGTTAGCAATTATGATTGCGGGTGGGGCATATGTTCCTATTGACCCTTCGTACCCTTCTGATAGGATTAAATATATGATAGACGACTGTGGTGCTGAGATCTTGATTACTCAAGGGATTCACGTCGAAAATATAAATAAGTCGGCAACATCGAAAATTAAATCTTGCATCTTGCTCGAACAAGAAAATGTTACATTGCCCGACTTATACGTAAAATACACATACAAGGACATTGAGTTGTGCTCCACAGACGATGTTGATAGAAAAGGAGTTCCTGAAGATCTCATTTACATGATATACACTTCGGGGTCTACGGGACAACCCAAAGGAACGATGTTGAGGCATTGCAACGTTTCTAATTTCTTGAATTATGAAAAAGAAGCTTTTGAGGTCAATTGTGAAAAACGTTTTGCCTTGATTACATCATATTCTTTTGATATGACTGTAACATCTAATTGGCTTCCTTTTATCTCCGGGGCTTCATTACATATTTTGTCTGATAACGATACTAAGGATATTGAGGTCCTGTTGCATTTTATTGACGATAAGCGTATCAACTTTTTGAATGTAACACCCTCGCATTTTTCTATGCTTGTCAATACAATGGGCTTCTTGGAAAGGCCGGTCTCTTTGTCTCCCGTTATGACTGTGATGCTAGGAGCTGAGATCATCAATGTCCCTGATATAAACAGATGGCTTGAGTATTATCCGCAACATCGATTTATCAATGAATACGGACCTACGGAAACTACAGTAGCTTCTACATTTTTCCCTATTCCCATCGAAAATGACGGGAAATGTCATTTAACCACTGTACCCATCGGCAAACCAATATACAATACTCAGGTCTATGTTCTCAATGATGATCTCAAATGTACCTTGCCCGATGTCCCCGGTATATTATATATTGGAGGGGCGGGCGTTGCATGCGGTTATCTAAATAAGGAAGAGAAAACCAAATCGGTTTTTATCCCCAATCCTCTCACGGGAGATAACAATGATATCGTATACAACACTGGGGACTTGGTGAAGATGACTGTGACCGGAGATATTGTTTTTGTGGGGAGAAAAGATTTTCAAGTAAATGTAAAGGGCTATAGAATAGAATTGGGAGAGATTGAAAACTCTATGCTGAGTGTACCTGAAATTACGGAAGCTTGTGCTGATGTTCAATATGATATAAATAAGCAACCTGTAGTGGTGGCATTTTATGTTTCTTCCACAGGAATAGATTTAGAAGATAAATATATCATGCAGATAATACAAGCCCAAATACCTCATTTCATGCTTCCTTCTGCTATGATGAGACTGCAGCAGATACCTATATCAGCCAATGGCAAGACGGACAAAAAGCTTTTGCCCCATATCGCAGACCTAAAGCAAAACTTGATAAAGAGAAATGTGATAGAGCCTAGAAATCATGATGAAGAAACAATGGCTCATATCTGGAAGAAGGTTTTGGGATTGCCTGAAGTAAGCATAAAAGATAATTTTTGGGAAGTAGGTGGAGATTCGATTAGATCTGTACGATTGATCAAAGAGCTCAAAGAGGCTGGTTTTACTGATATCAAACTCAAAGATCTTTTTGAAAAACCAACCATTGAGCTTTTAGTAGGGAATAAATCAGAAGAAGAGGTTGAAAACATTGTATGTATTAAGAAGTCTGATAATCCATACGCCCGCCTGATTTGTTTGCCATACGCTGCCGGAACACCCGGTATGTACAATGTGTTTGCGGGTAATTTTATTGATGGTGTTGACTTATACTCAGCACAATTTCCGGGACATGGCGATGATAGAGATCTTAAAAGCACAGTCGAGGAGGTGTCTTTACTTTTGGTTAGTGAAATTGAGAAGCTGAGAGATAACGTACCTCTTTTTATCTTAGGTTATTCCTACAGCTGCTATATTGCCTATGACATTTGTAAAATATTGGAAGGGAAAGGGGCTTCTCTGTCTGGTGTCATTATGATTGGAGGTACACCTCCGACATTGAGAGACGATCTGATGCAGTTTTTTTCCGGTGATGATGATAATCTTTCCGATTACACTGCAGCTGCAGTACTACTCAATGAAGAGGTGATAGCGACTTTATCAGAAGATGAAAGGCTCGAATACATTCATGAGCTTAGAGTAAATACCAAAGCTATGGTAAAATATGAATTTCATAATACCAAGCTCAAAACACCTTTATACTCAATTGTGGGACGTGAAGAAGAACCCATAATCAGAGAGAATCAAGAATTATGGAAAGATTATTTTCAGGAAATTCATTTTAATGAGCTACCCGGAGGGCATGTGCTTATTAATAAATACCATGCCGAACTTGCCCAAACAGTAATCCGATTTACCAAAGCCAATGTATAGTTTTTCTTTGCCTTTATCTCCAAGCTTGTCGGCAATACTTTTGGCTGATGATTTTTTCCCTGATATGTGCGATTTAGCTGAGGGAGAAAAGCTGATTGTGCAAAGTTCATGGTCAGCTTCAAGACTCAAAACATTTATTTTAGGACGTATTGCTGCTCGGTTGGCTTTATCAAGATTAAAAATTGAAAACAAAAGCATTTTGAAAGGGCAATATGGTGAGCCCGTATGGCCCGCACATATTGTGGGTTCAATATCACATAAAGAAAATATTGCCATTGCAGTTGTTGCAAATAAGGATGATTATCTTGGAGTAGGTGTGGATATTGAAGATGCATCTATAGAGCTATCTCAGAAAGAATGCTTGCTATTCTGTACAGATAATGAAATTCAAAATATCCGGAACCAATCTCAAATTCCAATCAATATTTTTTCTCGTAAGGAGGCTTTCTTCAAAGCTTTCTTCTCTGCTTATCATAAATTATGTGATTGGAAAGAATTAGATGTGCTTTCGCCTCGTGTGTCACATATTCACAAAATTGATTTTCAATTATTTCTGCATAATCAATTCCTAATAAACTTATGTCTTATACAATGCAAAGATTAAAATTCGCTTTATTTTTTATCGGAGTTCTATGTTTTTCTACACTGTCATGGTCTCAAATTATTTTATCGGGACATGTAGTAGACAAAAATACTAAACAGCCTATCACAGGAGCCTCCGTATATATTAGAAAGTGTAATATCGGAGACAATACAGATCATACCGGCAGTTATAATATAAGAATTCCCCAAAAAGGGATTTATGAGGTAGAGATATCTCTGTTGGGTTATAAACCTGTAAAAAGATCTATTACCATCAATCAGAGCATTATAAAAAACTTTTCTTTGGAGAGTTCTTCTTTTGATCTAAACGAAGTCGTTGTAAGCGGGTCTTCTCAAAAAGCTGAAATCAATAGAATACGCAAGGGGCCTATGGCTGTAACTATGGTAGACGGAGCTGCATTGAGAGGAAGATCAAGTGGCATAGAAGAGGTCTTGAACAGAGCTTCAGGTCTAAAAGTAAGAAAGACGGGAGGTTTGGGTAGCTCTTCTCGTATTTCTATACATGGATTGGAAGGGAAGCGCGTAGCGGTATATATCAATGGTTTTCCTTTAAACAGTCCTGACGGTTCGTTTGATATCAATGATATTCCCATTGATGTTATCAAATACATTGAGATATATAAAGGCATTGTTCCTGCTGAATACGGAAGCGACGGGCTAGGAGGTGCTATCAATGTCGTTACTCGTGAGGATGAGTGCGACTTGGTAGGTTTTACGCAGGAGTTTGCTTCTTTTGGCACGTCAAAAACATTGGTTAGCGGACGAAAGATATTTGAAAAACCGGGTATACAACTTAGTCTTGGCTTTTTCAGAAATCGGTCCAATAACAATTACAAGATGAAATACCCGATCTATGAGACGAATTTGCCCCCTTCGGCATATCGTACAGTTAGGCGAAACAATGATTATTATACTTCCACTTTCTATCATTTAGGATTGGCTTTTACAAAACTTTGGTTCGATAAAGTAGAGCTAGAGTGTGAATTCTACAATAATAAGAAAGGAATACAGGCGTTGGATTTTGATTCTCAATGGGCTCATACCTATGGATCCAATATAATGCCGTCTTTCAAACTTGAAAAAGAAAATTTTATCCTCAAGGGCTTAGATCTGAAATCTTCTCTCGTATTGCCTATTGTCAATACGCATCTTGTAGATACAGCAACATCCAAACGCCAATGGGATGGTACAGTCATCAATGCCGTTGGAGAAACCCCTGAAAATATCTTTAATATGTCTGATGATAGAACTTTCGAAGCAAGACATAAATTAAATCTTAAATATAAAATCAATTCCCGGCATACTATCAATCTAAATAATCAGTTTACTTATTCCAATTATAAGCCCAGAGACAGCTATATGGCAGAGTATTTAGGCTTTGATCCCAGCGTTTTTCCCAGCAAGATGAAAGGGAATGCATTAGGTTTGGCTTATGAATATTCATCAAAAGACAGCAGAATCCAAAACTCCCTGATGTTCAATCTTTTTTATATGAATTCCCAAATTTATCATACGGCTGATAAGATAACCAAGGATGGGCAGGGTACTAAAATAATTCCGAAAAATACACATGTCAATGACTTTTATTACAGCATTGGTAATGGGATTAGTTGGGAATTTATCAGAGGGCTTAGGGCCAAGCTTTCATTATCACATAATGTAAGGCTACCGGTAGCTCATGAACTTTTTGGAGATGGTATTAACATCAAGCCCTCCACAAATCTAAAACCGGAGATTAGTAATAATATCAATGGAGGGGTGATAATAGATCGCAATAACTTTCTTGGTCTATATAGAATGCAATTAGAAGCAAATCTATATTATATGCATATCAGTGATATGATAAGTCTTTTCCCGGCAGACTTGCGTATGGCTTACATTAATTTGGGAAAAACACAGATCGCAGGCTTTGATTGCGATTTGAAAATGGATTTTACTCCTAAAATTTATGGATATTTCAACACAACTTACCAAGATATTCGGGATAAGATGAAATGGCAGAACCAAAACAACAACATCGAAAATCCTACATATAATAAACATGTACCCAATATCCCTCAATTCTATTTCAATTACGGACTTGAGTATCATACTTCAGGGTTCTTAGGACATAAGGAATTGTCTCGTATTTATTTCGATGCCTCTTATGTGCATGAGTTTGATTGGGCGTGGAGGATGAGTAATCTTCCCGACCAAAGACAAAAATGGCTTATTCCGGCCAGCCATATCATGACAGCCGGTTTCCAACAATCATTTTGGGATAATAAAATATCCTTGGGTGTTGAGTTGGAAAATATTTTCAACAAAGAGCATTACATGGAATTTAAGAAGCCTCTGCAAGGACGCACTTTTAAGATCAAATTAAGATTCAATTGGTTCAGCGACGATTCGTCAGGAGGAGCAATGAGTTTGTAGTTCAACTTATAAATAATTTAAACAATGAAAAAAGCAGTATTTATGATGGCTACTTTGCTAGCCGTATTCTGTACCTCATGTAAGGAAAACAATTCGGAACCATTACCCGATAGTGGGCGTATGCATTTTGTACACAGCGTGAATGTTGGGGATAATACGTATGTAAGCTTATTCAAAGATCTTAATGTAAAGCAGACACAGACCGCAAACTCACAAGTGTTCAATAAAGGAGCTTTCTCTTTTGCTTATAAGGGTAAGGTTTATGTGTCAAATACAGAGCGACTTTATAAGTATACAGTCGTAAACGGAACTCTCAAACAGGAGGGCGAAACCATGACTTTCCCTTCAGGAGCCCTTGCTTCTTTTATTACGTTTAAGTCGGAGACAAAAGCATATGTTTCTTGCATAGGTTTGGGTAAGATCATCATTATCAATCCTTCTACTATGACCAAGACAGGAGAGATCGACCTCTCATCCTACTCTACGGGAGTTGTTAATAATGATAAAAACCCTGAGCCCGGAGTGGCAATTATTCGTGACAATATCTTATATGTGGGGCTTATTCAGGACAAGGGGAAATTTAACCCTGAAGCCGGAGCATATGTTGCTGTTATTGATACTGAGAAAGACAAACCAATCAAGATGATCAAAGATGATAGAGCTACCATGGCTTCTTCCTATTCTACTGAAGGAAGTTTCTTTATTGATGAAAAAGGGGATATTTATTTATATTGTGTAGGTATGTTTGGATATAATCCAGCCCTTAATGAGGGATTTCTGAGAATTCAAAAGGGGCAGACAGAGTTCGATAAATCTTATTATTTCCCTATTAAAAATATTGCATTGGAAGGTACTTCGGGCAAGAACGCATCTTATATATATACCAAAGTATATTGGAAAAACGGCAAGGTATATGGCTTCCTTAATATACCGGGTTATGCGAGCAATCCGCCTGATTATGTCAAAGACAAATCTATGCAACCGTTTGAAATCGATGTTTACAATAAGACTGTGAAGAGAATGGAATTCGGTAGGACACCCGGTTGGGCTGCTTCCGTAGGAATCTCTGGTGATGACGTTATTTTCGGGATGGCTTCAGATCAGGGTACCGGTTACTATGTCTATAATGCTCAAAAGAATACTTATGAACCTCTCAAGATCAAGACCGAAGGGGCTCCTTATATGATATCTCATCTGGATTAACAATCAATCTTGGTCAAAAACAGTAAAATGTTTTTGACCAAGATCAGATAAATTCTCAAATATGGATAGTAAAAGACACTTTTATCGCTTCATAATAGTTATGAGCATCCTTGCTGGAGTATTTATTTCGATATGTGATTATTTGGTGCAGATGACTACAACAGAGACATCATATTTTGTATCTCGTATCTTGACTTTGGATCAAACGATTCTTAATCTTGCTTCTTATGGTTGCATATTTATGTTTCCTTCTTGGATAGCAGGTATGGTATTTGTATATAAGGCCGGTATTTTTGTCAATAAGAATCTTTCTTTGATTATCAGTATTTGCATTGTATACGCTTTATTGATGCTTAGCTTTTATCATTACAGTTACATTGTTATTGATCGTGTGGGAGCCTTTTCTTCCCGCATTTTACCGGGAGACTGGGATTTGCTCAATAGTATCAATGCTCCTTTCAATCCCTTCATGTTTATCTTGCTTCCCTTGTCATGGATTATTATTGGCTTGATGTCTTTGTCAAAGAAATCTATTATCCCGGTTTGGACCATTGTAATAAACCCTGTAGTTCTCACCTTGTTGCTATGGGTATTAGGCCGTATATGCCCTGCAATATTTACCCCTTTACAACCGTGTATTTTCAGCCTGTCTGTTACTGCATATATTTTAATATGCTATTTATACATTGATAAAAGAAAACTCCGTGATGCAAAAAAGTAAAGTCTTACTCATCGGAGGTACGGGGGTTGCAGGTAAATGTATTTTGAATCATTTATCCAATTTCTTTCATCTTTGCGATATTACTATAGCTTCCAGAGGTGTTATTCCATCAGAGAGTCATCCTGATGTTGCTTACATGAAGCTGGATCTTTTGCAGGCTAATGAATGTGAAGATTCTTTGAAAATGTTCGACATTATAATACTTGCCTTAGGCCCTTTCTTTTCTGTAGGACTGGACATATATAGGATTTGTCTCAAAAACAGAATTGTCTGTATTGATATTAATGATGAATACGAGCATTTGGAAAAACTATCTGTTTTATCCTCTATGTCGCCTTCAAATCCGCAAGGGAGAGTATTGACAGGAATGGGACTCTGTCCGGGTTTGACTTCTTTGATGCTTCATATTGCTGCTATTGAATTTATGGATGCTACTTTGGAAGCTGGGATAAGATTGTATTTTGGAGCGGGAGTAAGATCAGGTAAGGCTTCTATTGACAATATGTTTCATGCTTTTAGGAATCGTTTGATAGTACTGTCACAGGGGCAAAGTCTGGTCGTGAAGCCTGGTAAATACAAAAGAAGTACCAAATTTAGCTTCGATCCTGAGCATCAGAAGGTTTCTTTAACCTATTTTTCCTCTCCTGAAGTTGCTACATTAAGACACAATCAGACATTCAAAAATCTAAAAGATTTTGATGCTGCATTTCATTTGCAAAATTTTCCTAAATGGCTCATTTATCTTTCGAGAAAATATGTCTGGGTGAATAATTGGTGTCGCAACATGGCATATAAACAACAGCAAGACCTAGCTAATAATAAATGGAATGAACGAATTGTATTGGTAAATGCCCAAGTTGCGGATGGTATAAACAAAAGAAGTGTTTCGCTTACGGCTGCATCTTCTTTTGAATTGACGGGAGCTTTTTGTGCGGCTATTGTGGTGATGCTGCTAAGAGGTCAAATATCTATGAACTCTGTAGTTTCGTCTTTTGACGATCTTTCTCTCGATCTTACTGTATTGCAAAGTTTATTACAGAGTTTTGGTTTGAATATAATAAAACAATGAGTATGCATTTTGAAAAATATATAGGAGTAATAGGAGGTATGGGATCAGTAGGTCGTCTGATGCTACAAAAACTGACTCCTTTACTGGCTGATAATAAACTACTCATTGGCGGTAGAAGAAGTATTGCTGGTGAAACTGTAAAGGCAGAGTTTGGTCCCAATGTATCGTATCAATCTATGAATTGCGAAAGACATTCGGATTTGCAGGCCTTTTGCAATCGATGCTCATTGGTCATCAATGTCTCAGGACCCTCTCTAAAACAAGGAAATCTTATCGCTTTACAAGCATTGGCATGCGGATGCCACTATATTGATGTAGGAGGCTATGATATTCTCTACCAATCTATGCAGAAATATGAAAAAGATATTCGGGAAAAGAACCTGTGCTTTATCATAGGTGCAGGTTGGATGCCCGGTATCTCAGGGATATTTTCGAAATATATAATGGATACCTATCTTGGTGCTTCATCAAAGGGCATATTCCGTATGTATTTTGGTGCTGTAGATACGTGGTCATACAGTTCCTGTTATGACTTGGCTGTCTCATCAATGAGAAAAACATCGTCCTATATTTATGCCTATGGAGCAAAGAAACCTCTGTCTTTTACTCGTTCCGTACATCAAAGGAAGTTTGAGTTTCTTCCAGGTAAAAAAAGATGTTTTCCCATGTTTGATGATCAATTGTCAACCATGGCCGTGAAAAGCCATCAACTAAAAGAAATTTCATCCTTTGTGATTATGAACGACTACATGTCTATGATGAAATTCTGTTATTTGAGTATATTCAAAAGGAAAGATCCTGATAGTGCTACCCAAATACTTAGGAATGATTATGAGCGACTTGTAAAAAAGCAAAAAGTATGGGGTGGGGTATTTTGTGAATGGTTTGATTCGGAAGATTCTATATCTGATCCTCAAAGATTTGTTTTATATACAGTAGATAATTTGATGTTTACGGCATTGCCCTCTGCTATTATTTTTGAGCAAATGTGTCATGACAAGGTTGCTGCCGGGCTTCATTATGCTTGTGATGCCATAGATTGTTGCGCATTTATGAAAACCTTGAAAGAATATAGTCTTACAGAGGAGCATATCGGAGACAATCATATTTTTAAGTGGAATATTGCCCATAGTACATAAGAGAAATGAGTAGTATTGTATAAATAGCCTAGTGTTAAATCCCCCTGTTATTGAGTTTAATTTTTGTAAAAAAACGTAGGGCGTATTTTCCTAACTATGTTTCATTATTTTCCTAACTAGGCTTTTAAATTTTTCTAACTAGCAAAATCAAAAAGCCTAACTAAGAAAATAACAAAGCCTAACTAAGAAAATAATGGTTTGTTTCTGCGATGTTGTGATCCTGATTTATTGTTGATTTTTATTCACATCATTCAATATCCGAACAACCAAAAAACATAATTTTCTACTCCAAAACTCCGGCATCGCCTCATGTGCTTGTTGAAGTGCATAAATAATAATTTATATGACATCGATATTAATAATACGACGCATCCTTACAATCATCTTATGGTTGTGTGCTATAGCTTGCTTTACAGGCTTTCCTTGGATATTCTTGGGAGCAAATAGTCTGAAGACCTATGTAGACGATATGGAATTCTCATCTGTGACTATGATTCTTTTTCGTCAGCAATGCCTGTTTTTCGGATTCTTTTGTATTTATTTTTTGTATTTGACTAACTTGGATAAATACAAACCCATTACTCGGATTGCATCATTTCTGATAGGTTTTATGGGCATATTTATGTACTGGCTCAAAGTGCGTACTCATTTAGACAATATTTCATCCCAGTACGAACCGTTTATATGGTTTGTGGTAGGAGGACTTATGTTTTATCTCAATAAGGGGATCAAAGGTAATCCTATGCAGCCTCGATCATTAAAAATAGTCACCCCTCTGTTTAGAGTAATTGCTTTCTTGTTATTTCTCAATTTTTTCAGTGTTATTTTTCCTAAGCAGGCATGGCAAGTCCTCTCTAAGATCCCTTATAACTCGACCTTGCCATTCGATCGATATACTTTTGGGCTGATTAGCGGTTTCATGGCATTCTCATCGATCATCGTTTATTTCCTCAGTAACAAATTCTCTTATTATAATAATTTCTCTATAGCAGTTACGTGCTTTTTGCCAATCTATTTCATTGGTTTTTTGGTGTGGAGCAGTCCTCTGGTGTGTTTTTCCAATCTATTCCTATCGTACGTTCTTCTTATGATTGCGTTGAGTTTCTTGGCAATAATCTATACTTCAAAAAATAAATACAAATATGGAAAATAATAAAGGATCCGTAGATCAGTTGATTACTTCTGTTCCCGGTGAATGGAAATTCGACGCACAGGTATCGCAAAGTTTTGATAGTCATGTGCGCAAAAGCGTTCCTCTGTACGAAGAGGTACAAAAGGCTGTGATAGAGATGAGCGAATGGTTTATCAGAGATAATAGCACTATCTATGATTTGGGTTCGTCCACAGGTGAGACAATATCCTTGTTATTGCGCAAGCATGCCCGAAAAAAGAATGTTAGGTTTATAGGAGTGGAGGAAAGCATCTCTATGATTGAAGCGGCCCGAACTAAATGTATTGGCGATGACGTACAGTTTTTACAGCAGGGGATTGAGGATATCAATGAGTTTACCAATGTTGATCTGGTCCTTTCTTTGTACACCTTGCAATTCCTTCCACTATGGAAAAGAAAGAAAGTGGTGCAACGTATTTACAAAGGTTTGGTAGATGGTGGAGCCTTTATTTTAGTTGAGAAAGTAAGAGCGGAAAATTCCTTGTTCGAGGATATATGGAACGACTTGTATTGGGATTTCAAGCAAGAACATGGCTTGAACGAACAGCAAGTCATCAAAAAATCACAAAGCCTCAGGGGGGTTCTGATCCCTTTGACACATACCGAAAATTTACAATTGCTTCGAAGTGTTGGTTTTAGGTGTGTAGATACATTCATCAAATGGAACAACTTTGCCGGTATTATAGCGGTAAAAATGCCCGAACCGTGCGATATCTATGAGGATGATGGTCTCTCACTCCATACAACCTCATTTGACAAAAAAATTCAAACAAAATAAATACATCATGAGTCTCAATTTTATAATTCATGCGATTGTAGTGATCATGTCCCTCTTGGGCTTGATTATTTACTTCTATGCGTTTTATCTCGGCTATAAATATCATCATCTGGGCAAAGAATCTAATTTGCCTGAAAAACTATACTTCACTGGGGGCTATCCTGCCTTAATATGGTATGCTTTGCCTTTCTTCAAGCAACCCAGAATGCAGAGTATTTACGATTGGTTTCGGGGTGATTTTACAGCCTTTAATTTGGTGTATGTTTTAGTCCTATTGGGGATTTTTATTTATTTCAGCTTTTTCTGGGTCAAGAGATCTATGTCAAAGAATATAGAAGCCACCAAGAATTCCTTTTATGCCCCGAAGAAGCTTCTTACGCAGGGCATATACGGAGAAGTACAGCATCCTATGATCATTGGAGATATACTGTGCCACTTATCTTTGATTTTACTTACCGGTGCTTTATATACACTTTGGTTGTACCCGCTTTACATTATCATGGATTTGATGATGATAAAGATCCAAGTCAAATACTCGTTGGAACCTTATTTTGAGGAGGAATTAAAGGTATATCGCAAGACCACTCCGGCTTACTTCAATGGTAAATTATCGGTGATTACTTGGACAATGGCAATATTTATGGTGGTAAACGTTTTATTACATATGGGAATAGTTGACTAAAAAGACAATGACAATATGAAAAGAAAATATGAATTTAATAATATAATATCGGAAACCTTGCTGATCCCCCTGTACATGAGAGCAAAAGAAAGTAGTAGGGGAGAAGGTGCTATTTTGCACGATCCATTGGCCGAAAAGTTGGTAAGCAGTCTGGATTATGACTTTTCACGTTTTGACGGAGCTAAGATGAGCGAGTTGGGATGCGTTGTGCGAGGTCGTTATTTTGATGATGCCGTATCACGATTTATCTCCTTGCGTAAAAACCCTGTAGTGGTCAACGTAGGCTGTGGGTTAGATACCCGATTCCAGCGTCTCAATGAGATTGAAAAAGCAATTTTTTATGAAATGGATTTGCCTGAAGTTATTGATTTGCGCCGTGAATTAATCCCCGAACCTTCACGTGATCATTACTTATCAGCTTCTTTATTGAAAACAGACTGGATGGATGAGTTGAAGCAGAAGCATCCCCAAGCTGATTTTATTTTTGTTGTAGAGGGTGTACTTATGTATTTTTTCGAGGATGATGTAAAATCGTTTTTAAATGAATTGGTGCACCGCTTTACCGGAGGGGAGCTCTGGTTCGATGTATGTGGCCCTAATCTGATAAGATCGAAATACATCAAACCTGATTCCCTGAAGAATCATGACGCTCAAATCCGATCAGGATTTGCTGATGGTCATGTAGGTGAAGAGTGGGCTCCGGGACTAAAACTTATTGAGCAGGCATTATATCAAAAGAAATATACCCGGAGATGGGCCTTTATGCCTCGAATGATGGGTTATTTTCCTGGAATATGTAAGAAATTCAGTTCGATGTTAGGATATGAGATACATAAGCCTAATGAGAATTAGACGGTATTGGAGAGTATGAAATTAAATATTGATCCCATATTATTCCATGATATACAGTATCATCGACCTTTGGTTATAGCCGGGCCTTGCAGTGCCGAGACTGAAGAGCAAGTCATGAATACTGCTTTTCAACTTAGGGATAACGGTATCCGTATTTTCAGAGCAGGCGCATGGAAGCCAAGAACCAAGCCGGGAGGCTTCGAGGGGGTGGGGGTAAAAGCTTTGGCCTGGCTCAGGCGGGTCAAGGAAGAGACAGGCATGTATGTATGCACAGAGGTAGCTACTCCTATGCACGTATATGAGAGCCTCAAAGCTGGTATTGATGTTTTTTGGATTGGTGCGCGCACTACAGCTAACCCCTTTGCTGTGCAAGAGATTGCTAATGCTTTGAAAGGTGTAGATGTACCCGTTTTGGTGAAAAATCCGGTAAGTCCTGATCTTGAATTATGGATAGGTGCAATACAACGAATCAATAATGCCGGAATAAAACGTATGGCTGCGGTGCATAGAGGTTTTACCTACTATAATAAAAGTATCTATCGTAATCTCCCTCAATGGCATATCCCAATCGAACTACATCGCAGAATACCGAATCTTCCTCTTTTATGTGATCCAAGTCATATGGGAGGTAAACGTGAACTCATCTCTCCCTTGTCCCAACAGGCTATGGATTTGGGCTTTTCCGGACTTATTATTGAAAGTCATTGTGACCCTGATTCAGCTTGGAGTGATGCGTCACAGCAAATAACACCCCAAACACTATCAACAATAATCAAACAACTTATTATCCGTAAAGAATACGACAATGCGGATCGCTTGTCCGAATTGCGAGCTCAGATTGATGAATGTGATGGTGTGATTATCCAAGAGTTGGCAAAACGCATGCGTATCTCGAATGAAATAGGTTCTTACAAGAAAGAGCATGGGGTAACAATTTTACAATCAGATCGCTATAATGAAGTCTTGAGTAAAAGGATATTGAGAGGTAGGGCTTATGGGATGAGGCCTGAATTTATAAAACAAATATTCGAAGTAGTGCATGAAGAAAGTATAAGGAGGCAAATGAATTTGATTGGTGATGGACTTCATTGAACACTAAAGGCCTTTTTAGTCTTATAACTACAAGAAGGGAATATAATATATTTCTGACGATACAATCTCATATGTATTAGGTATAAATGACAATGTATCTGATGAATAAATATGATGATTTGAAATAAAATCGTACCTTTAGATATGATCAAAAAGTTTTCTAATCCTTGATGAAAATATTGATCCGAATTGAATTGAACTACGCCTCATGGGGCGACTAATTTCCCTTGTAATAAGGGTTGGAGATATGTTTCAAACGTTATGTTTTGGACATTCCTTATAAGAAATATGTCGCAAATACTCTTGAAATGAGCTATGACAGAATTATCAACTTTTAAATATGATTTTACATTATGAATCAGGAACAATTGAGACTAATGAGAGAGGGTAAGGGATTTATCGGAGCGTTGGATCAAAGTGGTGGTTCTACTCCCAAAGCTTTACTTGCTTACGGAATAGATAAAGACCGATACACCAACGATGAACAGATGTATGATCTTATTCACAAAATGCGTAGTCGGATGCTTACCAGTCCGGTTTTTAGCTCCAAATATATTTTGGGGGTCATTCTTTTTGAAATGACTATGGAGCGTAAGGTTGAAGGCCGTTTTACGGCTGATTATTGCTGGGATGTAAAGCGTATAGTACCTTTCCTCAAAGTGGATAAAGGTCTTCAAGACCTTAAGGATGGTGTGCAATTGATGAAACCTTTCCCTGAATTATCTGCTTTGCTCAAGAAAGCTAATGAGTATAATATCTTCGGGACTAAAATGAGAAGCGTCATTAAGGATGCTCACGAAACCGGTATCAGAGAGGTGGTAAAGCAACAGTTCGAGTGGGCTGAACTCATACAAGCTCATGATCTGATGCCTATTATAGAGCCGGAGGTAGATATAAACTGTACTGTTAAAGCCGAGGCTGAGAAAATATTGAAGAAAGTGCTGATGGAGCACCTTGAGCGCATCAAGAGCCCAGTTATGCTAAAACTCACTTTGCCTACTGAAAATGATTTTTATGCTGATCTCATTGCTCATAAAAATGTACTTCGTGTGGTGGCGCTTTCCGGAGGATACTCAAGAGAGTATGCCAATGAGCTTTTATCTAAAAATCACGGTATGATAGCATCATTCTCACGTGCTCTTGCTGAAGGTCTGAGTGATGATCAACCTGAAAAAGAATTTGATGAAGTGCTTGAAGAATCGCTCAAGGAAATTTACAACGCTTCTATTTCTTAATGCTGAATTTCAGATAGTCGCATAAGTTTTGATCGTTGTATATGTGTTATTCAACTCGAAATGATCAAAATGTGGTTTTCCGTATTAATATCAAAAGCCATCGACCAATATCGATGGCTTTTAGTATTTACTCCTTATCTATGAAGCTCAAGGCTGGTTTATTAGTCTTTTCTTGAGACTGTTGCAAAAGTCAACAGTCTCATGGATTTTGGAGGCAAAGCCGACAAAAGACACTTTGACCGGGCAGAGAGGGTAAAGTGCAAGGCGCTAAGAGTGAGTGCACAGGGAGTTTACTTCAGGTAAATGACCAAGCGCGAATCTCGCAAGCAACGAAGCAATTTGCCTGCTATGCAACGGTTTTTTCTTATTCGAGTTTTGCAAAAGCATCTTTGAGTCTCGATATTGCTTGCACGATATTTTCGTCTGAAGTAGCATAGGATAATCTGATATATTGTGGAGCTCCGAATGCTTTCCCCCCTACGCAGGCCACGTGGGCTACATCCAGTAAATACATTGCTAAATCGGTAGAGTCCTTTATCTCTCTCCCTTGGTATGACTTGCCGTAATAATAGTCACATTGCGGGAAGATGTAAAATGCCCCTTGCGGATTGTTTACTATTAGTCCCGGAATTTCACCCAGTAGAGTTACGATGAGTTTTTTCCTTCGCTCAAAAGCTTGTCTCATTGTTTCTACACAATCCTGATTTCCCGTATAGGCTGCTAATGAAGCTTTTTGGGAAATGGAGGATGGGCCAGACGTATATTGCCCTTGCAATGTGATACAAGCCGTGGCAATCCATTGAGGTGCTGCAAGCCATCCAATACGCCACCCAGTCATGGCATAACACTTGGAAACACCATTTACAATAACAACTCTATCTTGCAGCTCAGTAAATTGAGCAATGCTTTGATGTTTGTTGGTATAGTTGATATGTTCGTAAATTTCATCCGATATAATAATGATGTCAGGATGTTTTATCAAAATACTGGCTAATGCTTTAAGTTCCGTGTCAGAATAAATACTCCCTGTAGGGTTACAAGGAGAGCACAAAATTAGAGCTTTGGTATTGGGAGTAATAGCATCTTCCAGTTGGCTGGGAGTAATTTTAAAGTCATGAGATATATCAGTTTCAATGAATACCGGAAAACCCTCAGCAAGCTTGACCATCTCGGGATAGCTTACCCAATAGGGCGCAGGGATAATCACTTCATCCCCTTTGTTTATAAGCGCTAGGATTAAATTGCAGATTGATTGCTTGGCTCCATTTGAACAAACAATCTGATTAGGATCAAATTCAAGATCGTTTTCCTTCTTTAACTTTTCGCAAATAGCATTTCTTAAATCAAGATAGCCGGCAATGGGTGAGTAAAAGCTAAAGTTTTCATCGATAGCTTTCTTAGCTGCTTCTTTGATGTGTAAGGGTGTATTAAAGTCAGGCTCACCCACACTCAAGTTAATTACATTGACACCTTGGGATTTGAGCTCATTGCTTTTTTGAGACATTGCTAAAGTCTCGGATGAAGATAATCTTGATAATCGTTCAGATATGGTGTTCATCATTGTTATTGTTTAATTGTTATCAATCTGAAGACTCAAAAATAGCAAATAATTTAAGCTTAAGTATTATTGTTTGATCAAAAAGATTTCATTTTTGTTTTATTCTTAACTATGTGTTGCTTTTTTGTTGTATTTTATGTTTTATTTGGTGCCTTGTCTTTTTGTTGGGTTGCATTTTGATATTTTTATTTAGTAAGGGGAGGGGAGAAGTTCGCAATAAGAAATAAGAGAAAAAAATATATTACTAATCAGGGGTTTTGAGCTCTTACATCTTTTTTGGTGCTAATTATTTAAATAAAGTAAATAGCGATGATATTTTTATTGTTAAAGATATCAGGGTTATTTTATTTTGTTTAAATTTGTGACGATTGATTATAGCCTTTAATAATACACGAAAAAATATTGTCGCGATTTTATTAACTCAGGCAATAGTTAACCTAAATAGAATTAGATCACATTAATAAACACGTTTTAAATCGAATCTATTATGATTATCGGTGTTCCAAAGGAGATTATGCACGACGAAGCTCGTGTAGCGGCAAGTCCTGAGACCGTTGCCAAATTTGTTTCAGACGGATTTAAAGTCCTTTTTGAAAAAGGTGCAGGCGAAGGTGCCCAGTATCATGATGAAGAATACGAAAAGGCCGGCGCCCAACTTGTGGATGGCGCTAAGGCTATTTATGACGGAGCAGACATGATATTGAAAGTAAAGGAGCCTCTGTACAATGAACAATTGGGCATGCACGAAGTGGATATGATGCGTCAGGGACAATACCTGATTACATTTATACACCCGGCTTCTCCTATCAATCATGAAATGGTAAAGAAGCTTGCGGCACGTGGCGTAATTTCCATTACATTGGATGGCATTCCTCGTATTTCCCGTGCTCAAAATCTTGATGCTCTCACCTCAATGAGTACTTGTGCTGGATACAAAGGTATCCTTATGGCAGCTAATGATCTCTCTACGTTCATTCCTATGATGGGAACTGCTGTGGGAATGATACAGCCGGCCAAAGTTATGGTTATCGGTGTAGGTGTTGCGGGTTTGCAAGCTTTAGCCACAGCCAAGCGTTTGGGAGCGGTTACTTATGCTGCTGATATAAGGCCTGCAGCAGCAGAACAAGCTAAGAGTCTCGGTGCAAAAATAGTTGAGACGGGTGTTCCTGCTGAACTGGCTATTGCCGATGGTGGATATGCAAACAAATTACCTGAAGAGGTATTACTCAAAGAGCGTGAAGCGTTGAAGGCTACTATCCAAGATATGGATATTGTATTTTTGAGTGCATTGATCCCCGGTAAGATTGCTCCTATTATCATCACTGAAGAGATGGTGAAAGGAATGAAGCGTGGTTCTGTGATTGTGGATATATCAATTGACCAAGGAGGTAACTGTGCTATTACTCCTGCTGGAGCTAAAGAGACTAAGCATGGCGTTATCATTGAAGGTATCAAAAATATCCCCGGAATGTTGCCAAAGAGCTCTACTTGGATGTTCTCACAGAACATGTACAATCTTGTCAAATATCTTGTAAAAGATGGTCAAGTCTCTTTGGATATGAACGACGAAGTCATCAGTAAGAGCCTTGTAACCAAAGGCGGTGAAATCCTGCATGCCGGCACACGGGAAGCAATGGGATTGTAATCGTGAAGAAGGCTTTAATATTGTATTTATGAATTTAGAGCCAAAGGTGCCGCAACATGACATCTTTGGCTCTTCAGCTTAAAAATATTAACGATTATAAGATTATGAGTCCGATATTACTAATACTTATTTTGATAGTCTCTACCATTGTAGGGTATTTTCTTATCAAGAATGTTCCAAGTCTCTTACATACGCCGCTAATGTCGGGTATGAATGCTTTGTCAGGAGTAACTTTGGTGGGAGCAATAGCTGCGACAGGGCTTTGTGTCATGTTTGATAATAGTGGAGATTTGCTTACGGGCAAGATCCTGGGTGGATTGGCCATAATCATGGCTACGGTGAATGTAGTAGGTGGTTTTGGAGTTACTCACCGCATGCTGCGTATGTTCAATAAGAAAAAGAAAGGAGGAGCATGATGAGTACTACTTTATATTACATCATTTGTTCGTTCCTGGCCATTTTGGTTTTACTGGGGATTTCTATGATGAGCCGTGTGAAAACCGCTATCTTGGGAAATAAGCTCAGTGCATTTGCAATGCTTGGAGGTGTATTGGTTACTCTGGCTTACAATAATATATTTCCTATCTATTGGATTTACCTATTTATGCTTATTGGAGCTTTGATAGGTGGTTTCATAGCAGCTAAGGTAAAGATGATACAGATGCCACAACTGGTAGCCTTACTAAACGGTATTGGCGGAGGAGCTTCGGCTTTGGTGGGTATTCTTTCCATAGAAGGTATAGGACTCAACCCGTTGACTGAAAATGCCTATCCGGTGTTTACCAAATGCACAGCTATGCTGGCTATCGTTGTGGGAACAGTGACTTTGGTGGGTAGCCTTGTAGCCGGGGGGAAATTGCATAAGCTGATCCCACAGAAACCTGTTATTTGGCCCAATCATTCACTCTGGACAAATATGTTTTTGCTCATAGCCGTTGTATTTATTGTATTGGGTACTATCAATATTATCCCCGGGTATGCTGTGTTGATGATTGTATTGGGTAGTGTTGCTTTCTCTGCCATGTTCGGATTATTCTTTTCTATTCGTGTTGGAGGAGCAGACATGCCTATTACTATATCTCTTCTCAATTCATTGAGCGGTCTGGCTGGGGCTATAGCAGGACTCGCTATTAACGATATCCTTTTAGTTGCTGTGGGAGGCATTGTTGGAGCATCTGGCTTACTACTTACACAGATCATGTGTCGTGCTATGAATCGCAGTCTTGCAAGTATCCTTATGGGAGGCGCAGCAGCGCAATCGATGAAAAATGATCGATCAAAAGCACCAGAGGTAAAGCCTATGGCTGAGTCACAAATGCTGGTAAAGGATGAAGAGGTACAACCTGTTGCCAAACAAAAGTCTTGCGGTGAGATTCTTCGTTCAGCTAAAAATGTAATTATTGTACCGGGTTATGGTATGGCTCTTGCACAAGCTCAGCATCAGGTACGTCAATTGGCGGATAAGCTCAGTGAAAATGGGGCTGACGTCAAATATGCTATTCATCCTGTTGCAGGCCGTATGCCTGGGCATATGAATGTGTTGCTTTGTGAGGCCGATGTCCCTTATGAGCAACTCTATGAAATGGATGCTATTAATGATGATTTTGCCAAAGCAGATATTGTGATAGTAATTGGAGCCAATGATGTTCTCAATCCTGCAGCTCGAGATGCTGAAGGAACTCCTATTTACGGTATGCCTGTACTCAATGTAGATCAAGCTCCGGAGATTATAATCTGCAACTTCGATCTCAAGCCGGGATATGCCGGCGTAGAGAATCCTCTTTATTCCAAGGAAGAAGGTGTGCACCTGCTTCTGGGCGATGCAAAGGAATCTTTGACAAAATTGCTCCACGAATTTGATGATGTACATACTCCTGATGCAAAGACTAGTGGAGAGAGTGACAATGCTATAGGCACAAAAGCTGAACATAACACCTCTGAGGTGCTCAAAAGTGCTCGTAAGGTTATCATTGTGCCGGGGTATGGAATGGCTCTTGCGCAAGCTCAGCATCAAGTACGTATGCTTGCAGATCAATTTATGACCAATGGTGCTGAAGTCAAATATGCTATTCATCCTGTTGCCGGCCGTATGCCGGGACATATGAATGTATTGCTTTGCGAAGCAGATGTTCCCTATGAACAATTATACGAGATGGATTCCATCAATAATGAATTTGCTTCTGCCGATGTTGTTGTGGTTATTGGAGCCAATGATGTACTCAACCCTGCAGCCCGCGATGCCGAAGGCACTCCTATTTATGGTATGCCTGTACTCAATGTAGATCAAGCTCCCAACATATTTATATGTAATTTTGATCTCAAACCGGGTTATGCCGGGGTGGAGAATCCTCTTTATACTAGAGCACAGGGTGTATATTTATATCTTGGTGATGCCAAGGATTCTCTTGCCAAACTATTGAGTTCTATCAAGTAAACAAAATAATACTCATGTTTTTATTCGAAGGTTGTCATCCAATTGGCAACCTTTGTTTTTATGTGTCAATGACTTTAGGAATTTCTATAGTTGAGACTGTTGCAAAAGTCAACGGTCTCAAGTTATTTTGACGTTGGTAATCCGTTGTGGTTTTCAATCACATTGTACCACCATGTGAGTTAGCTTAAGGTATTAGACCGTGGCTCCTTTCTGTCAAGGTTAGCTCAAAACTCCGCTTTAATACTGATTTCAAGCCATTTTTACTTACATTTTGCCCTTTTAGGAAATCATTGAGTACTTTTGTATAAATATTGAAAGAAAGTTCCATGTCCAAATTTAAAGGTTTTTTCGCAGGAGTACTATCGTCTGCTACATTCGGTATGATTCCTTTGTTTAGTTTGCCTCTTCTCAATTCAGGAATGCACACAGAAAGTATTCTTTGTTATAGACTTATTTTTGCTGCTATTGCTGTGGGCATTCTTATGTCGTATAAAAAACAGTCTTTCGCTCTTCATAAGAAAGAACTCGGTTATTTGCTTATCTGTGGTATACTTTATTATTGCTCTGCCTCACTCCTATTTTATGGCTATAAAATAATGACCAGTGGCTTGGCCACAACGTTACACTTTCTCTATCCTGTATTTGTAACGCTTATTATGCACTTTGTATTCAAGCAAAAGATATCCCCGTTCACTATAGCTGCTATTATCTTGGCTTTGGGAGGGGTTATGTTATTGAGTATGTTTGGCGAGTCACAGAGTGTAAGTATTGTAGGCATTATTATTGTGATGATTTCCGGAGCATCATATGCGATATATATGGTTTTGGTAAACAATAGAGAATGCCTGCGTACAATGAATAATCTGAAACTTACATTTTATGCCATGTTGTTTTGCGGATTATTTTTTATTATTGATGCTATATTTAATGGAGGCATTACTTTAGCTCCAGATGTGCATGGTTGGATCAACCTGCTTTTGTTAGCTTTATTGCCTACATTAGTCTCCAATATTGCCTTGGTTCAAGCTATAAAAACCATAGGTTCTACACTTACTGCAGTGTTAGGAGCCATGGAACCCCTTGTGGCTATTATTATTGGTATATTTGTTTTCAAGGAAAACTTTACTATCCTTACTGCTATAGGCATTGCTATGATACTGGTAGCTGTAACACTCATCATAATATCACCGTTATTGGACAAGAATATCCAAGCACGATTGGAGCGATTCAGCAGAAACAAGGCGGCGGACACTTTTAATTAAATAAGAATAGCTATGATATTGCATATACAAGAAGATACCATCTGTGCTACTGCTACAGCCCCAGGAGTAGGGGGAATAGCTGTCATCAGGATATCCGGTCCACAATCGATCAGTATAACTTCACAATTTTTCTCATCCATTGGTGGAATATCTTTTGATGATGCTCCTATACGTAAGGCTATTTACGGCAATTTTATCAAAGATGGTGTGGTTATAGATGAAGTTATTGCTATTAAGTACAAAGCTCCACATTCTTTTACCGGTGAAGATACTGTCGAGATATCTTGTCACGGTTCATTGTATGTTCAGCAAATGATATTACAAGCTTATCTTACAGTAGGCTGTCGCACAGCGATGCCCGGTGAGTTTACAAAACGCGCTTATCTCAATGGTAAGATGGATCTGAGCCAAGCCGAGGCCGTAGCTGATCTTATTGCCTCAGAAAGTGCATCGCAACATCGTATGGCTATGAATCAGATGAAAGGAGGGTATAGTGCCGAGTTTGATGCTCTGAGGGATAGGCTTCTTGAGTTTGCATCCTTGGTGGAACTCGAACTTGACTTCAGTGAAGAGGATGTAGAATTTGCCGATCGCTCTCAACTTTGTAACTTGGCCGATGAAATCCATAACAAGCTTAGTGTCCTTATTGAAAGTTTCAGGCTTGGTAATGCCATAAAAAAAGGAATTCCTGTAGCTATTGTGGGTGCAACCAACGTAGGCAAGAGTACCCTCCTCAATCGTCTTTTAGGGGAGGAAAAAGCTATTGTAAGCTCTATTCATGGTACCACAAGGGATGTAATAGAAGATGTCATGAATATTGATGGAATATCCTTCCGTTTTATAGACACCGCCGGTATACGCCAGACAGAGGATGAGATTGAATCCCTAGGGATCCAACGTAGCTACAAGAAACTCAACGAAGCTTTAATAGTCTTATGGGTCGTAGACGCAATGCACCTCAATGAGAGTTTTGACCAGACTTTTGCTTCTCAAATGCAAGAGATTATTGAGAATAAGTCAGTCATTCTGATTGTGAACAAGAGTGATCAGATACAACAACAATCTAAGTCTCTCGAAAAATATTTTCCGACAGAATTTCGTGATTTACCCATCATAGCCATATCCGCAAAAAGGGGAGACCATATAGAACAACTCAAAGCAATGATAAGACAATCAGCTGCTTTACCTCAAAATTCATTAGGCGATATTGTTGTGAGTAATGTAAGGCATTATCACTTGATGTTAGAAGCAATGCAGGCTTTGGAACGTGTCAGAGAGGGGTTGAGCGATGGCATCTCAGGAGACTTTCTAAGCCCTGATCTGCGCCAGTGTATTTCACTTATGGGAGAAATCACTGGCAATGAAATCACATCAGACAATATCCTGCACAATATCTTCGCTCACTTTTGCATCGGCAAATGATTGCTGATAGCAACGATATGTAAGCATCACCAAGCATTAGTAAGGCACTCACCGTGAGTGCCCTTTCTTTTGCCATCTCTGTCTGTTGGGCGTCGTTTATTGGAGAGTGTCGCAATTTTAGGTGTATATGTCAAATTTTTAGGTCTTTTGTTTATAATGTGGAACCCTTGGTCGTAAACAAAAGAATATCCCTCATCACTTTCTGTGAGAATGTCGGCCTTGAGCGTCTTCCAATAAACAATAGCTTGCTTCATACTTCATCTCCTTCTCATTTTCATCGGCACAGGATCTACTTCAAAGCGAAGAATCTTTAAATTTCGTTTAACAGGATTAAGCCCCAACTCTATTCTGAGGTCTTCTCTAAGTTGTATTAGTAGTTCTAAGGTATCTCCGCTTCTTGTTTGGGCTATTTGGTCTGCAAATTTTTGGGCTAGTTCTATTTGCTTTTGCGTCCCTAAAAGTTGAATATCAGCAATAGCTGTTTCCAGTTTTGCATTATGAGAATTATCCAATCTATTGCTCGCACTCTCCATTGTCCTCCATGCGTTGATGAGATATTCGATTGTTACCTCTCTTTTTTTATCTTTTGCACTTTTCTTAAGTGCAAGATAATGGGTTATTCCCCATCCAGAGATTATAAGGAAAGATGATAAAATAATTTCCATTATATTGTTTTGTATTATTTCATTCATACTTAATCTCCCTCTCGTTTCATCGGCACAGAACCACATTCCGAGCCAAAGAGTTCGAAGACTTTATTGACCTTGTCGAGGCGAAGCGTGGTCTTACCTTGCTCCAGTTCACATACGAAACGTAGCCCCACTCCTGCTTTCTCGGAGAGGCCTACCTGCGTCAATTTATATTTCTTGCGCATCTCTTTCACGTACTGCGTTATAACTGTCCTTGCAACCATTTTATTTATTCTCTTGAGATTATTCCCCCCTAAATATGTACCCAAAATCCGTTTTTAGGGTACACGTTTTGAGAATGTGTATACGATTTGCCGTTTTGGGGTACATATTCAAGGCATATCACACTGTGCACTGCACACTTCGCCAAAGCTATTATATACCTTATCAGTGGCAAATATAAGAAATAGAAATCTACTATACCCTTTTCGGGGATATTTAGTTTGTGCCAATTTGATTTGCTCTCTGACGATCTATATCTTTTGCTCTAATTTTGGGCTAGCTAAGTACCCATTGTGTTCTTGGAGATCTCATCAATACACATATATAATATGCAACTACAATAATTCTTATTTACGACCTAAAGTATATTTACCAAAGTCTATCGTGTATGTTGAGAAATCTATGGCTATTCATCCTCTGGAGCTGCATCTCTACCATCGTTCAAAAAGTGACGTTCAGAGGAATCGTCTATAATTACTTGCGTATAAGGATGCTTCCGACTCCAGCGCCAGCTGAAGTTTCCTTCTCGAAAATCTGTGAGCTGCTTACCCTCTCTGTTGAAGAATGCTCGCTCTGCCCCCTTTGAAACTGTAAAGCCAGCTCCATTAAAGTTAGCATGACAGCAATCTATCGGGAAAGGGGTTAAGCTCTTGCCCGTCTTGATATTGATCACATATAGTTCTTTGCCTTTAGAGGCTAAGGCAAAGTCGCCAATTGGTCTACCTATAGTAAGCATTCGGTACTCGGGGTAGAGACGCTCATAAGTTGCCACCAAAGCATGACATTCCTTGAAGTTGTCGTGATATTTAGTTTGGAAATCGAGCTCCGTGTCGGTAATTCCTTTAAACATATTAAGATCGAATTCATACACCTTGGCATCTTTCTCATTTTTACCAAAAGCACACCATTTCTTGAAGCTGGATGCTCTATCTTCGTAAAGATTCGAATTCCACGAATGGTACTCATCACAAACCCAACCTTCGGAGAACCCAAATATTCGAGCGGCATCGAAGGCATCATCTCTTGCCCATAGGCTGATATTCCCATTAATATCTTTTGAACAAGGCCAAAAGTAAGAATAGTAACGAGCCATAAGCCATATATCCCAATACCCTTGCTTGAGGTTGCAGGTTGCATTGATAATGGGCAATTCAAAGCTATACTCTCCTGGATCCTCGTTAGGATTACAGTATTCGCCCCAATTAGGAGAGTCAGAGTTGTATATCTCTATACCCTCGACAAAGCCTTCGCGCCCATCAAAGTATTTCTTTATACAAGATATTGTTTTGTAAAAGATCTCCAAAGCGTGTGCATTGTCATAAAGATCCTCGCAGTCATTGGGAAGAATTAAGCTGAGGTCTATACCCATAGTTTGATAGTTTTAAAATCTTCGACTCTATTGATGTAGATTGTACAGGGATTCAGCATTTGCATAAAAGACTCTTCTACTCTCATTTTATAAGAATGGAATACCCACCGTGGCAAGGAACTAAAGATCTTTACAAGTTTATAGAGGTGGAACTTGTCATTGCTCTGCTCCAAATCTCACACGAAACGTATTTCTGCTCTAGCTTTCCTGTAAGGGCCTACTTGCATCTGTTTGTTATTTCTTGCGCATCTCCCTTACTTACAGTGCTACGATTGTTCTAAAAACAAACATATTATTATATCTATAGCAAATATAAGAAATAGAAATCTACTATGCCCCTTTTCGGGGGTAAAATCCTGACGAAATGTAGAGTTATAGTTTATCTGGATAATTGTGATATTTTGTGCTCACTAATTTGCTTTGTAATGCTTCGAAATTACTATTTTTGCATTAAGCAAGCATGCCAAAAACAAATGAGAGGTATTGTAATCTATTCATTTATATATATTAATACTTACTGTAGGATTGAAAAGATTAGTAACTGAGCTATGCGGTGCAAGTATATAACCTGCTATCTAACAGTTGAATAAAACTGATTTTCTATTTATTTTAGAGTGCCTTGTGCCGATTAAATGGCTAATAGCCTAAGTGATAAAGGTGGTGAATGATGCTCATCTGTAATGAGGATGCTATCCTAATGGCAGCTGAGTATTTATTGTGGGTTGTTATTTGGATTTGTTTCGGGTTGGTGAGGCGTTTTATTTTTGTTTTTATAGAAAATCCACCTACAAATCCCTTCAAGAAGATTTGTAGATGGATATATGATCGGGAGTTTTTTGTAGCTCCCTAATTGTTAATCAGTTGCTGAGTGTATTTAATCGATTTCTAACTCTTTGGGGTCTATACCCAACATTTTCATCTCTCGCTTGAGTGCCGGTAGTACTTCCTTTCTAAACCTTTCACGTCTTTGCTCAAGTATTACTTCAAGAGCATTAGCCGAGACAAAGTATCCAAGCCCTCGTTTACTGTATATCAGGCCTTCCATCTGCATGCGCTCTATTGATCTCATCGCCGTATTGGGGTTTACTTCCATCTCTTCAGCGATCTCCCTTACCGAAGGGACCCTTTCATCAGCTACATAAATGCCTTCGAGTATTCGGTCCTTGATGCGATCTACGATTTGCAGGAATATGGCTTTTTCTTCTAATAAATTCATTGTTTTAGTTGTTTCATTCTCAGTTTTAGATAACTCCAGATAAAGAAGACAATGGCAATAACTCCATTAGAGATTGCATATATATTATTCAAAGAGGTGGGGTTTATGTCTAAACCCTTGAGAAGATAGGGTAGTATATTTATTGAAAGTATGCCTATTATAAATAATACAATACCATTGAGGACAATGGCAATAATGGGTTTGCTCATGGAAATGGCACTGAATAGCAATGTGCTTAATAATAAACCTCCCATAATCCAAGATTCATATGATACTTTAAAGATATACAGGGGATTAATGCAGGGATATCCTCCATTCATATAACCAAAAAGAAAATCACGCCCGGGAAAGTGATAGGTGGTAAAAATATTATAGTGGAGTAAGTAAGTAATCGTGATGGATAATTGAGTAAAGAAGCATGCCAGTAGATAGAAAATAATAGCTTCTATAAACATAACCACGTACTTCTCCCAAACATTGGCAGGTAAAACAGGGTACGCTACCAATTCGGGTTTATTGACTCGTCTGTTGATTGTAATCAGGAATATGAAAACAGACACAAAAGCTATGAACCCAAATTTTCCTTCGTTGGCATTGAGCATTAAGGACTTCATAGTATCTTGTGCTGTATAATTCTGTAATGTAGTGTAATATTTTACTTCCTGAAAACCTGCCATACAGAGAGCCATGATGGAATAAAAGATCAGCAACCAAACTCCTTTGATGTCCCACTCCATCTTTAGCAACAAACCTATTCTTTGCAAACTATTTGTCTTAGCATTCATACTCTCTATTATTTTTGAATTTCGTAATTGTTTATTATTCTCAAGAATTTTTCGCGGTTGGCTATCATACCGTTGAAAAACAATTCCATGGAAAATGGAGTCTCATCCTCAACTTTGTTCTCATAGACCCCTACATTCCCCAAAATAGAGGATTCGGTATATAGTGGTTGCATAGCTTCACCTGCATGAGTTTGTTTGAATGAGAAGAGATTACTCAGCCTGCCTATACTTTCGTTACAGATGATGCTATTTTCATCCATCATCAGGATACGATCGATGAGTTGTTCCAGATCCCTCACTTGATGAGTACTGATGATTACAATCTGCTCATCTGTAATGTAGCGAGCCATGAGCTTACGAAAAGCACTCTTGGATGGGATGTCAAGTCCGTTGGTAGGCTCGTCCATCAGTAATACAGGAACTCTCAGCGAAAGAGCCAATGCTATTACAGCTTTCTTCTTTTGACCTTGAGACACTCTTCCTAACTTCATATTCCAATCCAGTTTGAAATTTTGGATTAAGTCTTCTGCCACTTCCGGGCAATATGAAGGGTAAAAAGGTGTAATGATATTGAAATACTTCCGAATAGTGATATTAGGACATTTTACCTCTTCCGGTAAATAGTAGACTTGCGATAAAAAATCTATATCTCTATTATAGGGATCGTACCCGCAAACATTAATCTGAGATCTCGACGCCAGCAATTGTGCTGAGATCAATTTGAGCAGGGTGGTCTTCCCTTCACCGTTACGTCCCAGAAGACCTGTGATGCTGCCTACAGGCAATGAGAAAGACATGTTATCAAAGAGATTGCTCTTTCTCCCATAAGCGAAACTTAATTTATTTACATTTATCATTGTGTTCTACTTGATTAGTACACCACAAATATAATAAGTATATTTTGATTTCCAACTAAATCCGATTTTATTTTTTTTATTTTATTCATCTGGCTTTAATAGATTGTGTAAAACAAAACGATGTCTTCTCTTAATATTGTGTGTACAAATTGATCCGGTTATTCTGTTTTTAGTTTCAAAATTTAGACTTTGGTAAAGAGTCTAGTACCATTCGTTGTAATATCCGTTTGTTTGATTAAAGTGATAATTGGGTACTGACCTATGATCTTAATAAAATAAGCCGTAACTTTGGGTTCGTTTATGAAAAAATCCACACAAAAAATGAACGAGAGACTGAAAGGCAGTTTATTGGTTTTTATAGGAGCTTGTAGCTTTGGTATTTTATCTACAATTGTAAAAACAGCATATGATTATGGCTATACTTTGGGAGAAGTAACGGGTAGCCAAACTATGCTGGGTATGCTCATTCTATGGTTAGTATATTGGGTTACAAAACAGCTGAAAAAAAATAAATCACAACAAAAAATACATAATAGCACTCACCAAACAACATCCAAAAATAAGACATCTTCCTGGAAAGTTATGTTTGCAGGTATTTTTACCGGTTTGGTAGGAATATTCTATTACCAATGTGTAAAACTCATACCTGCATCTATAGCTATTATCTTACTGATGCAGAATGTTTGGATCAGTATGCTTATAGAAACAGTTGCATTCAGAAAAAGACCTTCAAGAGCACAATTATTTTCTGCTGTGATTGTTCTGATAGGGACAGTGCTTGCAGCCGGAATAATGAATGATAAAGTAAGTCTCAATGGCGCCGGTGTCATATATGGTCTGTTGGCAGCATTCTCTTATTCAATATTTATCATAACAAGTGGTAGAGTGGGCAATGACCTTGATGTAATTCATAAAAGTGCTTTAATGATCACAGGTGCGTGTGCTATTACATTCATCATATTTCCTCCGGCTTTTCTTTTTAATGGACTTCTCTTTAAGGGCTTAATCAAATGGGGGCTGGCTCTCGCAATATTCGGCACAGTAATACCACCGTTTCTTTTTTCCAAAGGAATACCTCTTACAGGGGTATCATTGGGAGCTATACTCGGTGCTGCAGAACTTCCTGTAGCTGTATTGTCGTCAAAATTTGTGCTACATGAGCAGGTAACAGTGGTTCAGTGGATCGGTGTGATAATAATACTCACTGCAATAGTAATACCTAACCTACCTAAAAGGCGTAATAATCATATCATCATAAATAGGGCTGACAGTCGCTTCTGACCAATCAGAGTCATGATTTCTAAGTTCATAACGCCGTTGTGAAAAAAACGTAAACTCATCTTGGGATAACGAAATACACCCTTAATACATGTGATTAATAGTAACAATTTTATTGTTTATAATGGAACGGAGTCGCAGCTTTGTTATTGACAAATGGTTTTGCTTGGGGTTGTTTGTGAATCAAAAGGCTTGTAAATTTGCCTAAATCCAATCTTTTTGATAATGCTCCGTGATGGGTGATTTAAGGATTATGATATCAATATGACACCCCAAAAACTGCTGATTTTTCTTTAACTAGGTGGAATCATTTTCTTAGTTAGGCTTTGTTATTTTTCTAACTACAAAAAAGCAAACGCTTAGTTAAGAAAAAAGAGGAACCTAGTTAGAAAAATATTTCAGCTTAGTTAAGAAAAAAAGGACTTTCACTCACAAATTAATAAAGCCGTAAAGGAGAGCGAAAATCTCCTTTACGGCTTTATTAATATCTTAGTGTGTATTTTTACAAAATGTCAATTTGATATTTATCACTTATCCTCTCTTTGTGACAAAATGTAACATCCATAGCTGTGCATGTCCATGTAGCGTATGTCGGAAAAATAATTTTTTGTCGGTAATGTTTTGAAAGAGGGTGTTGTTATAGTTATTATTGTTGTCATAAAGTATATATGTATAAATTAATTTGTATACCGACAAAGATACAACATCTTACCCCCGTTTGTCAAGAGCTCATGGTGTTTTTTTATTAACTTATACTAAAAGTAGGGTAATAATATCCATCATATCCCATGATACTTTAGTGTCATCAAGTCTAGGGGAGATAGCTCGATTTAATGATAATTTTGCTGAAGTTTCCGGATAAAGAGTACTCCGAATAAATCACATACACCTCGGTGATATACAAGATATGTGTTATAATAGCATACGGGTTATGAACTCCAAATTATGCAACCTGAAGGCGTCTTATGTACTGATTTCCTTTTTTGAGACTGTTGCAAAAGTCAACAGTCTCGTGGATTTTGGAGGCAAAACCGACAAAAGATACTTTGACCGGGCAGAGAGGATAAAGTACAAGGCGCTAAGAGTGAGCGCACAGGGAGTTTACTTCCGGTAAATGACCAAGTGCGAATCTCGCAAGCAACGCAGTAATTTGCCTGCTATGCAACAGTCTCTTTTTGGGGGAGAGATATAAAATAAATAGGTCAGCATCCCGATGAAATGCTGACCTATCCACAACCTAATCAATAATAAAAACTTGAAAACAATATTTCTATTTTACTTTTTGCATGGAATGGAGTTTACCGGCTTGCCATATTCTATATTGAACCTTTATCTCTTGTGGTACAAATACTACTATAGGACTGTCAATGGGAATATCAATAATCTCTCCTTTATTAGTAACTAATTCCTCTTTTGTTTTATTGTCTTTACACCCCATTCTAGTCGAAACTATACCACCATCCGACTCGAATATGTAATAAGGGTAGCTGTAACCCTCTACGGTTTTTTCTTTGAGTTCGCCTAAAAGGGAGTGTATATTACAATAATCTACTTGCGCAGATTTAGACGGAATGATCTGAACCTTTTTTCCCGATAAATCTTGACTTTGTTTATCGTTTGGAATATATATGATGAACTTTTCATAACCTTTAATCTCTTTAGGAGTATATTCTATCATTTCTTTGATAGAAGGGGATAATGGTTTGGATTTCTCATTGTCTGCCATTATCTTTTTACTGCCCTTCCATATCATATATTGAATGTTTACTTTTTTGTTTCCGTATGCAACGATGGGAGTTTTTGCTGTATATGGTGTCATGATTCCTTCTCCCGTAATACACTTTCTGACTAATTTGTTTTCCGGACAGAGCATCAGAGTCCCTGTAATCACACCATCTCCTTTATAAGTATAATAATCATATCCTTTGACAGAAGCCTGAATCATTTTGCCAAAAAGTAAAAATTTGTTACATGTATCTACACTGTCATACCTGGCCGGTAATATTTCTACCAAATAGTCCTCAGGATTCTTTACCGTGGGTAGTATAGTCATGTATTGAGTTTCTCCGGCCTTAGGCTTAGGGTATAAACTCAAGTCTTTTTTTGCGCTCTGATCTATAGGTTTGGTTTTGTTTTGTGCTGTAGCACTTGTTGTATATGCAGCTACAATAGCTGTCATTAAAATAAACTGAGCAATTAACCTTTTCATATGATATGATTTATTTATAAAGTATAATGTATACTGAAATTATAACAATTTTATACAATAAAAGGTTGTTTGCCCTATATACTGCATGTGAGAGAGATAAATTTTACTTAAAAAGTTAATAATATACCAACCTGTTCATTTTGTATGGATCCAATACTTCTGCTGCAACATCTGAAATATCTTGCGCTGTGATGTTATCGATTTTCTTATATATTTGTTCCAAAGAATCAAACTTGCCATAGTGCATCATACTTTTCCCCATGGAAAGGAAAGAACTCTCTTTATTATCAGCAGCTATGGCGAGTTGTCCTTTGAGTTGCCTTTTGGCTTTGATGAGTTTGTCTGACGATAGGGGAGTATTCATGAAAGAGTTTAGCACCTCAATCACTAACTCAATACATTTCTCTGCATTTTCTTTTGAACATCCGAAGTAAATTGTAAACATACCGATGTCTGTATATGCGGTGTAGTTACTCTCTACATTGTAGGCAAGGCCGTGAGTTTCACGCAGGCTCATATTCAGGAGAGAATTCATTCCCGGCCCCCCGATAATGTTATTGATCAAACTGAGGGTAACCCTTTTGTTATTGTACATAGAATAAGCATATGCTCCCATGATGATATGATGCTGATATGTCCCTTTGCGTTTGTGTACCAAGAGAGGTATGTCTATTTTACTTCTTTCGCAAAAAGTCTTTAGACCCTTGTCGCTTTGTTTTAAGATTACGGGCTGTGCAGGAAAGAGGTACTCGGCTAGCTCACATATCCTGGACATTTCGGCTTTGCCCTGAATAAAGAGAGTGATATTGTCCGGGGTATAGAATTCTTTTACAAACTGACGTCCCATCTCAGGTGTAAAACGTTTTACGGATGCTTCTGTTCCTAGAATATTATGTCCCAGAGCATGACCTCTGAAAAGAAGATTTTCAAAATCGTCAAATATAAGTTCGGCAGGCGAGTCTTTGTAGGAATTAATTTCATCTATGATCACTACTTTTTCCTTATCAGTTTCTTCTTGAGGGAAGCGGCTATTGTTGATAAGGTCAGCCATAAGAACAAAAGCTCGGTTGAAGTGTTGGGAAGGTAGTATTGAATACAAGAATGTTTCTTCTTTGGTTGTGAAAGCATTGATTTCTGCTCCCACTTCCTCCAGTCTGAAGATAATCTGCTCGCTTTTTCTCTTTTGAGTACCCTTGAAAAGCATATGTTCAGTGAAGTGAGCAAGCCCATGTTTACGAAGATTTTCGTTTCTGGTGCCGACTTTGATGCCAAATCCTATGTAAGTAACAGGGCTTTCTTCGGGCATAAATATGATTTTTAGTCCTGAAGAGATTGTTTCAGTAATATATTCCATTAAAATAATTCACTATCTATAATTGAAGTTACAAAATTAATAAATACTTTTGCAAGAGAATATGCAAGACATGCAAACAAGCAATTTACATAACTATACTATAGAAGAAATCATTCAGGCTGAGTCGGAAGCTATAAAATCGATCCCTAAAGACAACGATTATGAATCCGCTATATCATTGATTATTGATCGTGTTCATCGTCAGGGAGGACGTCTCATTACTAGTGGAATGGGTAAAGCCGGACAGATAGCTCTGAATATTGCTACTACATTTAGCTCTACCGGTACTCCGGCTTATTTTCTTCATCCCAGTGAGGCGCAACACGGTGATCTGGGTATTATCCGTCCGGAAGATGTGTTGCTTATTATAAGTAATTCCGGTAAAACTCGGGAAGTTTTGGAGTTGCTGGATCTTGCAAAATTCTTAGTTCCTGATTTACCTGCAATCCTTATCACCGGAAAATCCGGATGCGAGTTAGCACAGCAAGTCGATGTATGCTTGGCTACGGGTGATCCCCGAGAGGTTTGTCCCTTAGGGCTTACTCCTACTACCAGTACTACTGTGATGACTGTGATAGGAGATTTATTGGTTGTACTCACGATGCAAAAGATAGGTTTTACTTATAAAGACTATTCATTGAGGCATCATGGAGGTTATCTCGGCTATTGTAGCCGTACTAAGAGTGCGTCTGATCAGGAGTCAACGTAAGAGCAGTTGCTGAATATACTTCCGGGTAATATTTGCGAAGGGGGAGTAATTTACAATTGTTCATTGATATGTTTAAAACGAATGAAGAAGGAGCTGAGGGATGTGTCGGCAACCTTTTTCCTATGTCGTAATCTCTCATTCATAGCGGTGTGAAGCCGTTAGCTCATTATTCATTTTTGCTTCGAGAGCAGTGATGCTTTCTGTTGCAATATTAATTTTTTTAGAAACATTTGAAAACATTTGAAGAATTAGGACTTATCAGTCCCATTTGTCAAGCTATTTCTGAGCTTGGCTTCGAATCTCCTATGCCCGTACAAGAGGCAGTAATCCCTTTTTTGTTAGGAGACCCTATCGATCTTATTGCTTTAGCACAAACAGGTACAGGCAAAACAGCTGCTTTTGGATTGCCATTGCTTCAAAATATCGCCGTAATAGATCAACAAAATAATCAGAAGCAAGGATTCAGTTACCCCAAGGCTTTGGTTCTTTGTCCTACACGTGAGCTTTGCTTGCAAATTGCAGATGATCTCACTTCGTTCAGTAAAAACCTCCCTCATGTGAGAATATTACCTGTGTATGGAGGGTCATCTATAGAGACGCAAATAAGGACACTCAAGAGAGGTGTAGAAGTTGTAGTAGCTACTCCCGGCCGTTTATTGGATTTGATGAATAGAGGTGCCGTCTCTCTCTCGGAGATCAACACCGTAGTGCTGGACGAGGCTGACGAAATGCTCAATATGGGATTTATGGATAGCTTGAAAGATATCTTGGCTGCTGTGCCGGATGAAAGGCATTTGCTTTTGTTCTCTGCTACCATGCCCAAAGAAATCAGTCGCATTGCCGCTTCGTATATGCATAGCCCCAAGGAAATCGTGGTGGGAAATAAAAACGAAGGTAATGCCAATATCAAGCACACCTATTACATGGTATCTGCAAGGCACAAATACCTTGCACTGAAAAGAATTGCCGATTTTTTCCCCAATATATACGGTATTGTGTTTTGTCGCACACGTAAGGAAACACAAGAGATTGCCGATCATCTGATACAAGACGGATATAATGCCGATGCCCTTCATGGTGAGTTGAGCCAAGCCCAACGTGACTATGTAATGCAGAAGTTCAGAATACGTAATCTGCAGATCTTAGTGGCCACAGATGTTGCAGCCAGAGGTTTGGACGTAAATGATCTTACACATGTAATACATTACGGATTGCCTGATGATGTAGAGAGCTATACTCACCGTAGCGGACGTACTGCTCGTGCCGGCAAAACAGGACTCTCTATCGCTATCTGCCATAGCCGAGAGAGAGGGCGTCTTCGTGATATTGAAAAAATCATCAAGAGTAAAATCGAAAGAGCTTACATCCCCACGGGACAAGCTATATGCGAAAAGCAACTTTTTAACCTTGCAGATAAGATAGAAAGAACTGAAATCTCTGATGATTCTAAGCTTGATACTTTCTTACCTACCATCATTAGGAAGCTAGAGTGGATAGACAAGGAGGATCTTATCCGCCGTATGATGGGACTGGAGTTTCAGCGTCTTCTTGATTACTATGAGACAGCAGAAGAGATCGAGGAAGCTGACGAAAAAGGAAGGACTGCATCTGCCGATGCAAGGTCTGATCGTCGTCGTAAAGGCGGTGAAGTGGAAGAGGGTATGAAACGCCTTTTCATCAATTTCGGTAAGCTTGATCACATGTACCCCAACAAACTTATTGAACTAATCAATAAGTGTGTGCCTGGTAGAGTGAAGATAGGTAAGATAGATCTGATGCAGCGTTTTTCTTTCTTTGAAGTAGATGAGCATGATGCCGGAGAGGTAGTAGATAGCTTAAACAAGTTTGAGGTAGATGGAAGACGTATCAGCGTAGAGTTTGCAGACACCAAGCCTGCTGAGGGCCATAAGAAGAAAAGATCATATGGCGATAGGAATTTCTCTGATAGTGGGAGGAGCAGACGCTCTGATTATAAAGGAGAAGGTAGCAGATCTTCACAACGTGGAGGAGAAAGACGCAGTAGTGGAAGACGTGGAGATAAAGGAGATAACAACTACTTCGATAAATTCCAAAACAAGAAAAAGTCAGGAAGACGTAGTTGATCTGTAGTTGGCGATGGGCGGGTTGATCTGTCTCATCATACAAACAAAACCGGAATGTATTTTCAAAGTACATTCCGGTTTTTGCTTTATCTTTTCCTATAACAGGCCTATCTGCTTAAAAATTGCTTCTGTAAAAAAGACTACTTTTCTTCTTTGAAAGCATTCCAGCCTTGTGCTTGGAGCATGATTTCGGATCCATCTCTAGTCACAAGACAGCAGCCCAATGCTTCCTCTGTTATATGTCCTATGATGCGTACCCCGTCTATTTCTTTGATTTTATCCAGAAGTCCCAACGGCACAGTAAATACAAGCTCATAATCTTCTCCTCCGTTGAGAGCCACTGTAGCTACGTTCATATTGAATTCCTCAGCCATAGATGCTGTTTGATAATCAATCGGAAGCCGTTCTTCATATATTCTCACTCCTACTTTGCTTTGCTTCGATATATGGATTAGCTCGGAAGAAAGGCCGTCAGAAACATCCATCATTGATGTAGGCTTGATGTTTGCTTTGTGCAATGCTTCTATAATATCCTTGCGTGCTTCGGGTTTGAGTTGTCTTTCGAGGATATATTCACGACTCTCAAAGGCTGGTGTGAAGTCTTTTTCTTGTTCTCCTGCAAATACCGCTTTCTCACGTTCTAGAAGCTGAAGGCCCATGTAAGCTGCTCCCAGATCACCTGTAATGCAGATAAGATCTGTAGGTTTGGCTCCTTGGCGAAAGATGATATTCTCTTCGTCTGCCTCTCCTAAACAGGTGATGCTGATGGTAAGTCCTGTAACGGATGCAGAGGTGTCACCTCCGATAAGATCTACTCCATACGTATCGCATGCAAGATATAAACCTGCATAAAACTCTTCAAGATCTTCAACGCAGAATCTTTTGGAGATTCCCAAAGATACTGTAAGCTGACGAGGAGTAGCATTCATAGCATAAATGTCGGAGAAGTTTACTACCGCTGCCTTATAACCGAGATGTTTGAGTGGAGTATAAGTGAGGTCAAAATGAATGCCTTCCAGAAGCAAATCGGTAGTAACCAACGTTTTTTTGTCTGGCCCGTAATCAATTACTGCAGCATCGTCTCCCACGCCTTTAAGAGTACTTTTGTTATGTTTTTTTCGATTTTTGGTGAGATGGTTTATTAAGCCAAATTCACCGAACTCGGATATTTCTGTTCTTTGCATAATTTATTTAGTAATATACGGATGTTTTAGGGTCCGATCTTTAATTCCCTATGAATATGGAGTTAGTTTTACAGCTTTATCAAGCATTCTGTTGAAAGAGTCTTCCCAGCCACGAAGTATCTTCACTTCAATAGGTAAATAATATAAAGCACTCACCACTTCTTTGTCAAAGCTTTCCAATATATCTGCAAGCCGTACCGCATCTTTTTCTGTAGTAATGATGATGACTTGTTTATCGTTTTGTTGCTGTACCCTATGATATGTATCATGGATATGCTTGATATCTTGTGAGCAAAACTGGTGATGGTCTCCGTAGTTGATTTCCTCAATATAATTGTAATGCTGTCGAAGATAGTTTTGAAAGAGTTCCGGCTTAGCTATGCCTGATAAGGCAATGACAGGTGTTTGGTGATTAATGCTCAAAGGATGATCTATCTTTTCTTGACTTATATCGGGTGGGGGATCAACTTTCTTTGCTAAATCTTGGATGCGAAGGGTGTCGCCATAAACAATATGGCTGAAAAATAGATATTGATCAGGATAGAGTGCCAGATCACGCCTTGCAATACGTGTATCTATGGGCTGTAATCCTTGAGGACATTTAGTCACAATCACAGCATCGGCTCTGTATCTTGATGAAGCCGGCTCACGTAGAGTACCTTCCGGCAATAATGAATCTGATATAAGAGGATTGTTATAATCGGATAAGATAATGGAAAATGAGGGTCTGACGTACCTGTGCTGAAAACCATCGTCCATAATCACTATATCGGGGCGCTCGCACTTGGGTAAGTTTAATAAGTATTCCATAGCCCTACGACGATTACCGTCGAGCACCATGAGAATGCCCGGGAATTTGCTTACAATTTGTTTGGGTTCATCCCCAATTTCTTTAGCTGTAGAGTGTGGAGTAGCAATGATCAAGCCTTTTGTACTTCTTTTGTAACCACGGCTTATTACTGCTATTTTATGTTTGGGAGTTAGTTTGCGTAGGAGAAGTTCTACATGAGGAGTTTTTCCGGATCCTCCTACGGATAAGTTGCCTACACATATCAGAGGGATAGGATATGTATGAGATTTAATAACTCCCTGATCAAAAAGCATATTCCGCAACTTGACCGCTGCTCCGTAAAGCGAAGATAGAGGCCTGAACCAAGTTTTCTTAGTTGCGGGTAGGTGCTTTCTCATCAGGGAGATTATATTATTATTGATGATAATTAGTATGCGCTTATTTCATAAGGCAGACGTGCCTGATATCCTGTCAGAGATTCTCTTTGACGATATTCTTGCAGCAGCTTTATTTCTTCACGGCTTAGGAACTTACCGGATATCCGAGCGTGGAATTCTTCCGCTGTAGAAGAAAACAGCTCTGATAAGAAGTTTTTGCTGGTTGTCCCATATATAACCTTGTAAGATGAAAGATTTGCCAGTGCTGCAGCTCTCTTGATAGCAGTATCCAGCCCCCCTATCTTATCTACCAGACCTATTTCTTTAGCTTTGTTGCCAAGCCATACTCTGCCTTGAGCGATTTCGTTTACTTGCTCTTTTGTCATTTTACGACCTTCAGCTACACGGGAGATGAAAGTATCATATCCACGTTCGATCTCAGCCTGTATGAGTGCTTTTTCGTCTTCTGACAATGGCTTTATGAGACCTGCTACATTACCTGAGAGTAGCATATCGGAGTATTTGGAAGTCTTCACAACATCCACGTTAAGCCCTATTTTTTTGGCTAGAGCGGTAGCGTTGGGGAATTGGCCGAATATACCGATAGATCCTGTAAGAGTGTTATTCTCTGCAATTATCTCATTGGCTGCGCATGAAATATAATAACCGCCTGAAGCTGCAACATCTCCCATTGAAACCACAATCGGCTTTTTCTTTTTTAACTCTATTACTTCTTTCCATATTTGCTCTGAAAGGAATGCACTTCCTCCCGGGGAGTTTACACGGAGCACTACTGCTTTGATATCATCATCTTTGGCTAATTTATGAAGTTGTTTGGCTAGTGAGTAGTTTATTGTCTGTGAGTTGTTGTAAGAAGATACTTCTTGAGGCATAATTGCTCCTTCAGCATAAATAACTTTGATTTTTTCTCCTGATTGTTTTGCAGATTGCTGCTCATTCATTTGCGCAAGTGATACCCAGTTGATATCATCCTTTTCTTTGATTTTAAGCTTAGAGCGCAACATCTTTTCTACGTCATATCTGTAGGCAAGTGTATCTGCTAAGCCTTTTTCTACAAATATCTTTGATTCCCTTACAGCATACCCGCTATCAGCAAATGCTTTGATATCCTGAACGCTTTTTTTGCGCGAATCTGCAATTCCCTGAGTTATGTTATTCCACAGTCCATTGATATACTCACTTATTTGTAGCTTATTTGCTTCACTGAGTTCATTTCGGATACCAGGCTCCACAGCTCCTTTATAAGTGCCGACTTTGAAAGTCATCATTTCCACTCCAATTTTATCCAAAGCGTTTTTGTAAAAAATAGTAGGGGCAGAAATACCTAAAAGCATTATTTTACCTTGAGGATTCAGTACAATTTTATCTGCAACGCTGGAGAGGTAATAAGACTTCTGAGAAAAGTTGTCTGCGTAAGAAATAATAAATTTACCTGATTTCTTGAAATCAAGAAGAGCTTTACGGACTTCATCTACAGAGGCCATACCACTCGAAAGTTCTTCTGTATTAAGATAAATACCTTTGATATTGGGATTATTTTTAGCTTTGTTAATGGAGCTTATCACTTCTGTGAGTGAGAGCGTTTTGTCAGCTCCACTGCCCCTGAATATATCCAAAGGATCAGAGGTTACTATTTCAGAAAGACTTTTCATATCCACTTTTAGGATAGAATTATCTGATATTTTGGCCGGTTTATCAGGTGCCGCAAAGCTGGCTACAATTCCGGATAAAATGAACACGGATATGCAGATCAAAATAATACCTGCAGTAATAACGCCTAATATTGAGGCGAAAAACATCTTAAAAAAATCTTTCATAAGGTAAAATAATTATTCGATTCAAGAATTAGCTATTAACAACAAATATAACTTATTTAATTAAGGTATATATTTTTGAATTACTTATTCTTTGTTTTATTTAACTCTTTTCTATTCTTTGTATTTATTATTTTAATCCATTTATTCAGACTATCAGCAAGTACCTTTGAGTCTTTTCTTACAAGCCAAGCCTCCCGCATGTCATAGCTTACAGGGACTGAAAAATCAAGATCCGGGAGTTGCTTACTCAGGTATTGTGCATCTTTATCATTACAGACAGTATAAGGTATGACTTCTGCAGAAACCATAATAGCCAGCTGTTCTGTGGAGTACTTGGGATCAATTTTGATGTGTATGGTATCTCCGATTTCTTCTGACAAATGTGTAAGAAACAATTTTTCCGGTGTTCCTGCGGGTAAAGTTACGGTATCGCCTGCAAGATCCAGCTGATTCATGATCTTGTTGTTCTTGCCTTTCTTTTGTACCAAAAGCAATTTACCGATAGAATATGTCTCTAAGAAGCGGTATTTACTACTATCTGTCTCTGATGTTTGCACTACAGGATTGGCAATAAGATCCACCTCGCCATGCTCCAGCATATTGAGGCTTTTTTCCCAATGGTTTTCGAGGATCACATTCACTTTGAGTCCTGATTGATTTGAGAGTTCTCTTGCCAGATTATATACCGAACCTGTGACAGTATCTGAAGATGCGTCGAATTCGCCGGCGTTGTATGACGATAGTATTCTCAATGTTCCGTCTTTTTTTATCGCAGCGTAATCCCTATGAACAATATCAGCTTCCTCCTGCGAGTTCTTTTCCGAGTTATGCTTGAGCATAATCATCAAAAAAATAGCCAAAAACAGGAGTGCGAGATAAAGGATAATTCTTTTGTCTTTCATCTTTAATTGTTAAAATCAACAATAATACCCAAATTAAGAGAGCGGGGATTAATCGGATAGTGCAATAGTGAAAATCGGTCAGACTTGATCAATCCGTCGGCAATATTATACATTTTTATGAAAAAACGAGCTCTTTTGAGGTGAAAATTTGCATAAGCATTGATCAGTGCATTATTCCCTCCGATGTTTTTCTCATCTTGATTGACAAATTGTTGTATGGATGGTTCGTAAAAAGGAGCTTTATAGGCTGAGTGGTAGTAGCCTTCGAGACCTGTTTGTATCCTAAGTACTTTGGCAAGATAGAAATCAAAAAACAGATTACCGTACATCGCAAATGCAGGCAGAGGCAGAGCGTTGGCATCACTTGTAACTTGAGTATTAGCTGTAATAATCCAGTTCAGGTTGCTCCAGTGATATTTTTGGCCAAACTCTGTGCTCAGTATTTGTATTACGTTAGAATTCTGTTGAGGTTTACCGTCTCTGCCGTAGCTAATGTAGTTTTGCAGAGTTGCCGACTGTACCTTTGCCCATAAGCCGTATGACTCTAAATCAGCTCTTCCTCCGAAGCTCAGACGTCGGATAAATTTGAAGTTTTCGTCCCACCAATGGAAAGTTCCGTGCTGGTGCTTAGTGAAGTAGGACGGATTGGTATTGTAAAATTCAGCATTAGCAGTGAGTCCGAAATCCTTACGAAACAGATTGAATCTTGACTTCAGTATTCCGTCCATCCTGAATGCGCCTATATCTTCGCCCAAAACAGCAAATTCTCCTTTGGCGATGAAGTTGAGTCCTTTGCCACTCAAGCGATCTATCTGTGCTCCTACATAAGTGGCAAATTCGGAATGGGCGTTTTTGTAATTATCATTGAGATTCAGATTGATGATTGAGTAACGGCGGTTCTCGAATCTGACATATCCTGAAAGTCCGAACTTAACCCAACTTCTAAATCCTTCCCTTAGTGATACAGCTATTGTATTTTTCAACGTATTCATAGCCATGGTGTCATTGGGATTTACAATATTGGGCGTATTGCCTCCGGTATTATTACCACCGTTTACAATATAAGTATTGGCGTAAATCTTGGACCAGTCAAAGGGTTGCTTACTTATAAACCTTCTGTCATATTTGTCATACTCCAAAGTATGGGATATACTTGCTACAGGGATATATTTTACAGAGTCTATTTTATAATGCTCATGTACATGCCCTTCTTCATCATGATTTATGCCTTCTTTCTCTTCCTCTTTGATTTGCATAGCCAAGGCTTGCTCTACATCCACATCTTTTTTATACCCGAAATTATAACGGTGCGATAGGAATGCATGTCCTGAGCGCAATCTGTTGAAGAGTATTTCATTCGGGATATTTACCGGGATATCTTTGGATTTGATATCTCTTTTACCTTTGTTGAAGTTTTCGGGGTGGTAGATATAATCATCATTGGCAATACCACCATTCTCGTTTATGTTGTAGTAGTCATTGGCGATGTAGGCATATAGCTCGTACTTGTCACCTGTGTAGCTTCCAAAAAAACGATATCGTCTGTCTTTGACTTTGTTCGAGTTGTAGAATCCATTGGCAGTGGCAGTCTCAAAATCAGCACCTATGTTTACTTTTCTCCCGAAATTTACCCCGAAAGTTCCGCTTAGTCTCTCCTCTTTTTCGTTGTAAGACATATTATTTTGGAAATTGAGTAGGGTAAAAGGTGTACGTGTATTATAGAACTTAGCGTTACGAGGAGTGTAAATCATCCCGTCAAATCCGGAGAAGTAAGCAAAAGGACTACTTTCTATAGGTCTGTTGAAGAATATCTTATCGTGCCATGGTGAATTGATGTTTCCTGTATAACCTATAGCCAATGACCTCCCTTCTGCAGAGAATCTGTTATAATACAGGGTTGTCAGCGTATCAGGCATCTCCACTCTTATGGGCATGCAAGTTTCCGGCAATATGCTATAAGCTTTCAGCTTACTCCCCCTCACAATCTTTGTTTCTTCCGGGACTTCTTTTACTTCTTTTATCTTATAGTCGTAGTTTTTATCATTCTGTGCCCAGGATGCCATGCATGCCGTGGCCAGCAGAATAATACCAATGCTTAACTGTCTTTTGTTCATGTTCTGATCACAAAGTTTTTTAGCTATTTCCTTTGAAAGAGAATTAGTACATCTCAATTTGCATTGAGCATTTAATACGTCATATATTTCAGTGAGGAATATCAGCTGTTTTTTTGCTAAAAATAACAATAGTAAATGTAATACTTATTGTATAATAAACAGCAATATCGCTATTGTATTGCTATTTGTTCAATGGCAAGTGCTTTTAGTTACAAGCTTCCTGAAATCTATCACCATGCCCTCATCAGCAGATGTTGTTTGGGGAAATACGGCCCTAGCTTCTTTGAGAAGGTCTCCACAACCTATATATCTTGCAGAATAATGTCCTATCAGTAGGTTCTTTACATTACATAACTTAGCTATTTGTGCTGCTTGTTCGGCAGTGCTATGGTAAGTTGCTTTGGCTCGTGCCGCTTCAGTATTTTTGAAGGTGGCTTCGTGGTACAAGAGGTCCACTCCGTTTATTACTTCTGCCAGCCCCGGTAGGAAAGCCGTATCGGAGCAGTATGCATAGCGCATAGGGCAAGCACCTTCTTTGGTCAGTCTTTTATTGGGTATAACCTCCCCCTCGGGAGTAATGTAGTCTTCTCCCGCCAGGATATTCTTATATGCGGCAATGGGTACATTATAAAAATCAGCCGACGGTTTATCGAGGTGCAGTCCCACACATTTTTCTTCGAACAAATACCCATAGGTGGGTATCCTGTGTTTGAGAGGAAAGGCATATACCTTGATGGAGCGATCCTCAAACACCGGATGTTTGCCTTGCTCTGTGAGTGTAATGATATTTACTTTGTAATCCATTCTCTCACAAAACATGCTTAGGATAGGCTCGAGAAACTCTTTTATGCCTTGAGGTCCATATATATTCAAGTCACCTTTTCTGCCCAGTAGCCCCAGGGTAGATATAAGTCCGGGCAATCCGAAGCAATGATCGCCATGGAGATGAGAGATGAAGATCGAATGGATACGTCCGAAGTGTAGTTTGTATCTTCTTATTTGATTCTGAGTGCCTTCACCACAATCAATAAGATATAGCTTGCCTCTGATTTCCAGAGCTTGAGCCGATGGCATATGCTGCGTGGTGGGTAAAGCTGATCCACAGCCTAATATACTCAATGTAAAAGTGTTCATATATCGCTAATCATCTCCGTTCTTTAAAAAAACTTATCATCAATTCTCTGCATTCTTTTTCCAATACACCGTGAGTGATTAGGGTTTTGGGGTGAATGATGGTAGGAGCGAATGTGCTGTAACCCAATTTCGGTTCCAAAGCCCCGTATACGATGCGGCCTATCTGCGCCCATCGTAAAGCTCCGGCACACATCGTGCAGGGTTCTATGGTAATATAAATGGTGCAGTCTTTGAGGTATTTGGCTCCCAAGGCTGTGGTTGCAGCCGTAATAGCAAGTATCTCAGCATGTGCTGTGGGGTCGTTGAGTGCCTCTACTCGATTATAAGCTCTGGCTATGACTTGTCCCTTGCATGTAATTACTGCTCCTATGGGTATTTCTCCTGTCTTGTATGCTTCTTGAGCTTCCTCAAGAGCCAGTCCCATAAATCGTTTGTCTTCTTTATGTTGAAATTCCAATTTTCTTCGTTCGGGGTTTATTTCATTTCCTCTTCAGTAAACAGCATAGGTACATCTTGTTCCAGACTCCTTATTACTTCGTTCATCAACGTCTCTCGTATCCATCTGGATTTATTATCGATCTTATATTTGCCACAATATGCTTCTATTGCTTTCAGTTCGCAATCATTTATCCTGATCCGAAGAGTGTGCTGCCGACTCAATAGAGTATTTGTAACAAAACCTTTGTGCGTTTTTGACTTCATGAGGAAAACCAAAATATCATTTTATCGTCTTCATTATATCTTGCATAGTTTGTTGCATCGTATTATGAATCCATTAGCAAAAATAAAAATTAATCTCTTACCTTCACAATATACATTACTTATAATGACGTGATTTCAATATCTCATTATCCCTCACTACAGGCTATTGCACTGCCTGATTGTGGATATTGTAACGCTGAAGATGTTTATATGCAAAGCTTGGGGTGGGTAATGGTTTGAAATCAATGATTGTCTTTCATAGCACTTTATAGCCTGAGTGGCTTAGTGTATAATACACTGCTGTATGAAGAAGTAAATCTTCTAAAAAAGATGAGTTTTTGATCTTTGCCTACAGTTGATTTTCTACGATCTTTGAATTTCTGCATTTTCATAATTAAAATTATTTTATTGTGCAAATAAATCCGCTGTAAAATATATTTAAAAAACACCAATAAATGGATTTTAAAATCGATTTATTTAGCAATATTCTTGCACATGGTTTTTGATCCTGTGCCGTTTTGGTTTTATATAGGGTGTTATTGTTATAAAAAATGTTAAACTGTATGTGTCGCATCCATTTGTATATATCTTTGGCAAATATGAAAAGTAAGCTTGGAACACTACATTTAACTCTTGTGACATCTGTTATGTTGTTACTGTTTTGCTCTTGCAAGTCTGTTGCAATGGGCAGTTATAGCGACTTCGAAAAAGAACCTCCGGTATCTAAAAACAAGAATACCGCCTCTTCTTCTCTGAGTGACGATGTAAAAGCGATGGTAGACAATGTAATACAATATGGCGAGAAATTTTTGGGAAAGCCATATGGTTATAGAGGTCCATCGAAATGGAGAATGGATTGCTCAGGATACGTATCACATTTATTTAGCAAGTTCGGTGTCAGTCTGCCTCATTCGTCAGGTAGTCTCAGTAATATATCCGAACCCATCAAAGATCCCCAACCCGGAGATTTGCTATTTTTCAAGGGCCGTAATTCCAGAAGCAGCAGAGTAGGGCATGTGGCTATTGTGGTAGAGAACAACAATGGTCGCATTGTTATGATGCACAGCACTAATAATCGCGGCATTATCAAAGAAACTCTCAATAACAGCGAATACTTCTCCAAAAGGTATCTCCATGCGGGAAGATTGCCTCAACTCAATTCTTTGCAAAAGCAATCCAATGGTTTTGATAGTAAGGCTGATATAAACAGCAAGGCCTTTACTCAGCAACCTGAGGATCTCTTTATGCCGTCTATTATCCCGAGTTTTGAAAAGTATTCTACTACCCTGTAGTATAGGCGGTATCTACTTATTTTAGCTCACAGCTCAGATTTAATATCTGTGAAAAAAGTTGTTTCTTGTTTAAAACAGGGGACAACTTTTTTTGTGTAAAATGATATTCTTTTATTCAGGATGAATAAGAATCAAAGAAGAACATCACTTGTTCCATTTAACTCGAATTCTATCATATACGGGCTATTGTTTCATCGTACACGGACAATCGTTTCATCGTACACGGTCAGTCATTTTATCGTATACGGACAATCATCTTATCGTACACGGTCAGTGGTTTTATCATAATAGGTTTACTAGGGTAAATTTTGGGTATGAAAATCTTGACAGAAAGATCGATTGGTGTATCTTTTATATTTCGCTTATGTTTTTTGTAAATAAAAAGAGCTGTATCCACCAACCTTAGATTCCACCACTCAAAAGCCAATAAGCCTTGTTTTTTCTAATATTATTTTCTGTATTTGGGCTATGGAAGTGTCTTTTATGCTTTTTTCTTGTAGGTTTATTAATTAAATTACAGCATAATACATACCTGCATTTGTCTCTACAATAGTAAAGTGTGCGCATAGATATCCGCTTACTTTTATTAATATTATTGCATTTATTAAAATAAAATAGAATATTCACCCGTTATTTTTCTTTATTTTTACGTATTATTATTTTACGGTTTCTTACGGTAATTGAAACAATACTTCATGTTTATGGAGAAAAAAGCTTTCACAATGAATAGATAAAGTCTTTTTAGCGTGTTATTGTGATACGAACAGTATTGTTTTATAATTCTCCGATTAAAATTCTTTCACTAAATTTAGGGTATGTTTACAGAGCGCGAAAAGTATAAAGTGTTTGGTTGCGTAAAAGAACTTTTACCAACACTCAAAGAGGTTGTTGTGCAGGACAGACTGAGGTCTATCCGTGAGACCATGTTGGGTTTGATTGAGGCTAAATGTTTTGATCGTGACGACAACGGCTTCAATGGCTTTGTAAGGCAAATGGAGGTTGCGCGTATAGCCGTAAAGGAGATGGGGCTTGATGCAGACTCTGTATTGGCTGTACTGTTTTACAGACCCGTATATAAGGAGTTTATGACTCTCTCCGAAGTAGAAGCTCTGGCGGGAGAGAATGCTGTACGTCTGATACAGCTACTAATCAAGACATCCGAGCTTTACATGCGAGCCAAATCTGTAAACTCTGAGAACTTCCACAATCTACTTCTCTCTATTGCCGAGGATATGAGAGTGGTGTTACTTATTATAGCTGATAGACTTTATCTCCTGCGCAATGCCAAGCAACTACATACTGATGAGTTGAGGACATCTTTGGCAGTGGAGGTTTCTTTTTTGTATGCACCCATCGCACATAGGTTGGGTTTGTATACGATCAAGGGAGAAATGGAAGATTTGTGTCTCAAGTACACAGATAGAAAAACATTTGACTACATCAAACGTAAGCTGGGTGAGACTAAAAACTCACGGGAAGCGTATATCAAATCTTTTATCACCCCCGTGCGCGCACGCATCAATAAAGATATGCCCCATGTGAATTTTGAAATCAAAGGGCGCACCAAGTCGATAAGTTCCATTCGTAATAAACTGAAGAAACAGTCGTTCGAGGATATATATGATCTTTTTGCCATCCGTATTATTTTAGATGTTCCTCTGAATGAAGAGCGGCATCACTGCTGGCATGTATATTCTATCATTACAGATATGTTTATGCCCAATCCTGAACGTCTCAAAGACTGGATATCCATCCCTAAAAGTAATGGATATGAATCCCTGCATATCACGGTCATGGGGCCACAGAATAAATGGGTGGAGGTACAGATACGTACCCGCCGTATGGATGAAATTGCTGAGATGGGACTAGCTGCTCACTGGAAATACAAAGGGATCAAGAGCGAAACAGGATTGGATGAGTTCCTTACATCTGTACGTGAGACGCTGGAGGAAGTTCGGCACAATGCTCCCGGTGATAAGGGATCTATACTCGAAAGCTCTTTGCTAACCCTGAAAACTCAGGAGATATATGTATTTACCCCCCAAGGTGCTGTGATAAAATTACCCAGTGGTGCTACTGTACTTGACTTTGCGTTTACTATTCATAGTCGAGTGGGAGCACAAGCGGTGTCAGCAAAGGTCAATGGAAAGAATGTTTCTATCAAGCAGCAACTGCACAATGGAGACTCGGTCGAGGTTATTACTAATGCCCAACAAACGCCTAAGGCCGACTGGCTCAATATCGTAGTAAGTACCAAAGCCAGATCGAAGATCAGGCAAATCCTGCGAGCAGAGGAGGAAGCCGGCATCAGTGTGGCCAAAGAGCTAATAAACAGGCGTATCAAGAACAGAAAGCTTCAGTACAACGAAGCCCTGTTTCTCCGTCTCACCAAAAAGCTGGGGTACAAAACTCTCTCAGAGTTTTATAATGATATCTCCCATGATAAGTTGGATGTACAGCTTTTTATGGAGCAGTATGAGGTCGAGCTCAAGAAAGAGGCGGAATACAGGGAGTCTCAGGCGGCAGCATCAGCTCATAGGAGTGCTGATACATTTGTAGATGTCGTGACTGAGCCCAATGATAGCGATAGCAGTAAATCCTCTGCTTCCGATATTTTGGTTCTTGATCAAGGGCTTACGGGAGTGGAGTATAGCTTGGCTCAGTGCTGTCATCCTATCTATGGTGATCAGGTTTTCGGATTTGTCTCTAATAAAGGAATCAAGATACATCGCACCGACTGCCCTAATGCTCCGGATATGTTTTCACGTTTTGGCAATCGTATTATACAAGCCCGGTGGAGCGGTAAAGGCAATGAGGGGTACAGGGTGAGCCTTGAGATTGTGGGGCGTGACGACTTAGCCGTTGTGACCAATATAACCTCATTGCTCAAAAAAGAAAACAATACTAAATTACGGGGCTTTTCCATCGACTCTGCTGATAGTTTGTTCAAAGGCATATTTACCGTGGAGGTAAATGGCAGAGAGGCACTATCTAATATTATACGTAAACTTCGCAGCGTTGTGGGTGTTAAAAGTGTAGAGCGTTTATAAATTGGAATACTAACCTAAAAACCATACATCATGAATGCAACCGATGCGGAACTCAAATATTTGACATTGCTGTCTGATAAGTTCCCTACAGCGGCGGAAGCTGCTACTGAAATAATGAATTTAGAGGCAATATTGAGTTTGCCCAAAGGGACAGAGCATTTTCTTGCCGATATACACGGCGAATACGAGGCTTTTATACATGTGCTTAAAAATGCTTCAGGAACCATAAAAAGAAAGGTCAACGAGCTGTTCGGAGGTAAAATACGAGCGCAGGAGAGGTGTGAGCTATGCACTCTTATTTATTACCCCAAGGAAAGTATTGACTTAGTCAAGAGTAAAGATGAATCTATGGATGACTGGTACATGGTTACCATAAACCAGCTGATCAAAGTATGCCAAAAAGTAGCTGAAAAATACACGCGCTCCAAGGTGCGCAAGGCTTTACCCCCAAAATATAGTTATATCATACAGGAATTATTGCATGAGGATGGACTGAATAAAAATAAATCCGCATATCTGCAAAGTATATTCCGTTCTATTATCGAGACCGGTCAAGCAGAGGACTTCGTTATAGCTATTTCTGAGACAATACAGCGCCTGGCTATCGATCATCTGCATGTTGTAGGAGATATTTATGATAGAGGGCCCGGAGCTCATATCATTATGGATAAATTGATTAGCTATCACACTTTTGACATCCAATGGGGCAATCATGACATATTGTGGATGGGTGCAGCAGTGGGCAACGCAGCCTGCATGGCCAATGTAGTGAGGATAGCTCTGCGCTATGCCAATCTGGATACACTGGAAAACGGTTACGGTATCAATTTATTGCCATTGGGCAAATTCGCCATGGAGACGTATGCCGATGATCCGTGCGAGCGCTTCAGACCGAAGCTCAGCGAAGAGTCCCGTGCTTTTTATGATGATAAGAGTGTTTATCTTATAGGTCAGATGCACAAGGCTATTTCTATCATACAGTTCAAACTCGAACATCAGATAATCCAACGTCATCCCGAATACAAAATGAATAATAGGGATATCTTGCATGGTTGGAATGCTGCTGATGCTACTATTGTTTTGCCTGACGGCAAAGCTTATCCTACGCTTGATAATTATTTACCTACTGTTGATCCCAATGATCCTTATGCATTCACAGAGGGTGAGCAGAGGATTGTGGAGCGACTGATGCAATCATTTCTACAAAGTGAAAAGTTGCAGAAACATGTCGACTTTTTGTACCGTAGCGGTAGTATGTATCTTTGCTACAATTATAATCTGCTGTTCCATGCATCAATCCCTCTGAACGAAGACAGATCCTTTAAGGATGTAACAGTGGGAAAGAAAAAATATAAAGGCCGAGCTTTGCTTGATAAGGTAGAGGAGTGGATACGTGCTGCTCATTTGGACAAAAAGCAAGGGCTTGTCGATACCGATCAAATAGATTTTATGTGGTATTTGTGGTGTGGCCCTGATTCCCCCTTGTTTGATAAGTCAATGATGACTACCTTTGAGCGGTATTTTATAGAGGACAAGGATACTCATACGGAGAAGAAGGGTTTCTACTATGTGTATCGTACGGAGCAGGAGGTGTGCGAGAAGATATTGAGCGAGTTTGGGCTTGAGGGACCCGACACTCACATCATCAATGGGCATGTGCCCGTGAAAGCATCCAAAGGAGAAAAGCCTATTTCTGCCGGTGGTAAGTTGATGCTTATAGACGGTGGGTTTAGCAAAGCATATCAGGCAAGTACCGGTATAGCAGGATATACCCTGATATTTAACTCTGAAGGGTTGCATTTGGTGAAGCATGAGCCTTTCAGTTCTACCCATGAAGCTATAAAATACATGGAGGATATTGAAAGCGTTACAGTGGTGAGGGAGTTTAGCTCGCATAGGATGCTGGTGAGAGATACCGACAAGGGTAAACAGCTTACCGAGCAGGTCAATGACTTGAAAAAACTCCTTACAGCTTATCGCTACGGAGCCATTAAAGAGAAAGACTTATAATTTTTAGATGAAACCGCATAGTAAACAGATCATCCGCATTTTGTGGATTATATTTTTTGGAGCTTGGGGACTAATATTTGTGCTGTTCTCCTTGATCTCATTAGGTGTTATAGGCTATATGCCGGCTGTGGAGCAGCTGCAAAACCCCATTGACAAATATGCCTCACAGCTCATCTCTGCCGAGGGAGATCCTTTGGGGTCATATGCCCAAAGTGGGGACAACCGCGTATATGTGGCATACGAAGACATCTCTCCCAATGTAATCAATGCATTGATCGCTACCGAGGACGTTCGTTTCCGCCAACATTCGGGCATTGACTTCAGGAGCTTGCTTAGAGCTTTTGTAAAACGAGGAATCTTGAGACAATCCAATGCAGGAGGTGGCAGTACCATCACGCAGCAGCTCGCCAAGCAGTTGTACTCGCCCCCGGTGAATAACATATTGGCTCGTTTGTTCCAGAAACCTATAGAGTGGGTGATAGCCTCCAAACTTGAGCGGTTTTATACCAAAGAAGAGATATTGTCAATGTACCTCAATAAATTTGACTTTCTCTATAATGCCGTGGGAATAAAATCGGCAGCGTATACTTATTACGGCAAAACTCCTGCGCAGCTTACGCTCGACGAGTCCGCCATGCTGGTAGGTATGTGTAAGAACCCCTCATTATTCAATCCTGTATTGCACAAAGATACAGACAGGCCTAAAATGAGGCGTAATGTCGTATTCCAACAAATGGAAAAAGCGGGAATACTCTCAGATGCAGAGGTAAGTTCGTTATCCGCATTACCGCTCAAAATAAACTTTCATCGCATTAGTCATAAAGACGGTTTGGCTCCTTACTTCCGTGAGTATCTTCGCAAGATATTGATGGCAGATAAGCCCAGTAAGTCCAATTATGCTTCTTGGCAAATGCAACAATTCCATGATGACAGTCTGGCTTGGGAAACCAATCCTATCTATGGTTGGTGCAAAAAGCATAAGAAAGCTGATGGTAGCAATTACAACATTTACACCGATGGGTTGAAGATTTATACCACCATTTCAATACCTATGCAGAAATACGCTGAGGAAGCTATGACCAAACATATGACCGAAGTGTTACAGCCTGCATTTGACAGGGAGATGAAAGGTAATAAATACGCACCGTTCTCCAATGATCTTACTACCACAGATCGTGAGAAGATAATTCTCAAAGCTATGAAGCAATCGGATCGATGGCGTGTGAGTAAAGAGGCCGGTATGTCCGAAAGAGAGATATTGACATCTTTTAGGAAGAAAACCAAGATGCAGGTATGGAGTTGGCATGGTACTGTAGATACAGTGATGACACCCATGGATTCTGTGAAGTATATGAAGAGTTTCTTGCGTAGTGGATTTGTTGCTATGAACCCTGCCAATGGTCATGTATTGGCTTATGTGGGTGGTATTGACTTCAATGCTTTTCAGTATGATATGGTATCTACGGGGCGCAGACAGACGGGATCTATAATAAAACCGTTCCTTTATTCTTTATCTATGATTGAGGGGATAACGCCTTGTGATATGATGATGCATGTGCAGCAGGTACTGTATACAGAGGCAGGTAAGCCATGGGCTCCCAAAAACTCTAATAATAAACTCATTGGAGAGATGGTGTCGATACAATGGGGTTTGCAAAACTCCGATAACTGGGTTACGGCTTATCTGATGTCTCGTACCTCACCTTATACCTTTGTGAGACTACTTAGAAGCTATGGTTTACAAGGCCCTATGGATGCCGAGCCATCTATTTGTCTGGGTACACCGGATGCTACCGTAGGTGAAATGGTGAGTGGGTATACCACCTTTGTAAATAAAGGTATCCGCGTTGCGCCATTACCTATTACGCATATTGAAGATCAGTATGGCAATGTTGTTGCCAATTTTACACCGCAGATGACAGAGGTACTTCCCCAGGACGCTACATTGAAAATGCTATATATGCTTCAGAGTGTGGTCAACGGAGGTACTGCCAGCCGACTCAAATACAGATACAATCTGGATATGCCACTGGGTGGTAAGACCGGTACTACACAGAATAATAGTGATGCTTGGTTTATAGGTTTTACACCCAAAATTGTTGCAGGCTGTTGGGTGGGAGGTGAAGAGCGCAGTATACGTTTCCGTTCCATGAACGTAGGACAGGGGGCCGCTGCTGCTTTACCTATTTTTGCTGAGTTTATCAAACATGTTTATGCCAATCCTAAACTGGGGTATAACAAGAAGGATGCATTCGATATTCCACCGGGATTCTCTCCTTGCGGAGGACTTGATTCAGGTGATATTGTGACTATTCCCGCAGATACTACTCAGACGTTTGATGAAATTATAGAGTAATATATTCAAGGGTGCTGTCAAGCTGTTCAGCACCCTTTTTAAATTTCAGTCTATCCGAAAATGAGATGTAATTTTCTTTGTACGAGGCCTAACGGCTACATCTTGATATCTTTGTTACTGATAAGCCTGATGCATCCTTACTTGCCTCTCAAGGCTCAGGACAGGTATGCATTTCCTGATAAGTTGGATTCCGCTGCAGTGATGAGTATTGTTGTGGCATCACCTATTGAGGACGAAGTATATACCGTATACGGACATGCGGGGTTTCGTGTCAATGATCCGGTGCAACACATTGATGTTATTTTCAATTACGGGATATTTGCTTTTAATTCGGATTTTACGGTGAGGTTTATCAAAGGTAAGACTGATTATGCCGTAGTTCCCATAGAGGCTTCATATTACATGAATGAATATCTCGGACGCGGAAGTGATGTTACTGAGCTTGTTCTCAACATGTCTGCGATAGAAAAGCAGAAGGCTTGGGAGTATCTGCTATGGAATATCAGACCCGAAAACAGTGTATATCGCTATAATTTCTTTTATGACAACTGTTCTACACGTCCTGTGTCAATATTTAGCGAGAGCTGTGGCGGACATCTAAAATTCCCGAACATCAAAACTGTAACATGGCGCTATCTTATCAATAGAGCAGAGCGTAATAAGCCTTGGATGGTTTTGGGGACCGATTTGGCTTTGGGCTCTAAGACTGATGCCTCGGCCTCTGTTCAGGAGCAACTCTTTTTACCGTCCAAGATAATAGAGTACCTGCCTCAAGCATCTCTTGTATACAAAAATGGAGATACCAAGCCGGCCGTCTTGTCGGTCAGAAAAATGCCCTACATTATTCCTGCTCAACCATATACTTACGGTGCATTCCTTTCATTCCTTATACATCCTCTCACCGTCTTTTCGCTATTGCTAGTCATCACTTTTGTGATATCGCTTATGGCATGGCGGAGAAGGAAGCTGTACCGTATTTATGACTGCATTATATTTGCTTGTGCAGGTCTTGCAGGCCTTCTTCTCTTTTATCTGGCCTTTATCTCTGAGCATCCTTTTACTTCGCCCAATTATAATCTGGTTGTTTTACATCCCTTACATCTCTTGCTTGGTGTGCCTTTAATGTTATTCAAGAGATTAAAAAAGTGGGGATATTATTATCATTTTGTTAACTTTGTAGTCCTAAGTCTATTTGCTCTTCTTGCTATTTTCCTGCCTCAAAACTTTAATGCGGCAATGATACTTGTAGGAGGGACTTTATGGATCATATCAGTCAAGTGGCTGATGATACAACGTAAACAAGATAAATAACACGATATGCTTCCGCAAGAACAAAGAAGTGTAAAAAGAATATTCACCTCATTAGTGGCTCTTCTTGTATTACAGATACAAGCAGGTGCTCAGCCTCTACCCAAACTTGTTGTTTGTATTACGGTAGATCAACTTCGCGGAGATCTTTTGGATGAGCTATCTCCTTATATGGGTTCCGATGGAATAAATCGGTTGCTCAAGGGTGGATTGGTATACACCAAAGTCAAATACCCTTATATGCCCAATAATGCTGCTGCAGCTACGGCATCAATCTTTACGGGAACCAATCCTGAAATTCACGGTATAACTTCTCCCAAGGCATATGACAGGACTGCCAAAAGTATCAAGGATATATTTCGTGACGATAACTTCGTGGGTAATTATACACGAGATAACCTATCTCCTAAGCCATTGATGGTAAATACTCTGGGAGATCAGTTGAAAGTTGCGGATAAGTCTTGTAGAGTTTATAGTATTGCCCCTGATTATGGCGAAGCTATCTCTGCCGGCGGTTATGCTGCCGATGGTGCATTTTGGATTGATGACCGCATTGGAAGTTGGGCAAGTAGTAACTATTATGAGAAGATGCCGGCTTATATTGACAGATATAATAGATCAGCCGAGGGCCCGAATAAACGTCTTTCATCTGTCAAGTGGACTCCTACGGGAACAGATAGATTTTCCAGCCCTTATTTTTCAGGTAAAAAAATTACTTATTCTTTCAACACCAATAATGTGCCGGATTATAAGCGTTCGGCTTTGGTCAACAAAGAAATATCAGACTTAGCCAATCTTTTTATCGGGAATGCGGGCTTTGAGACTTCCAATGTACCCAATTTACTTACGCTTAATTATTATGCAGGTAATTACCCCAAATCAGTCAACGGTGATTATAGCCCTGAGATCGTAGACACGTATCTCAAGCTTGACCAAAGTATCGCCTCCGTTCTCAACCAGATTGATAAAAAAATCGGGTTGCGCAATTGTATTGTCACCTTTACCGGCACGGGATATTATAATCCTGCCAAATCATCGGGTACTTCAGCCGAAAAGCTAAAACACTCGATTAGTCTCAAGCGTTGCAAAACGTTGATCAACCTTTTCTTGTCGGCCTCTTATGGTTCCGGTGAGTGGGTAAGTGATTGCTTTGACGGAAATATCTTTCTCAATCGTAAACTCATCGATCAGAAAAGAATTTCATTGTCTGATATTCAAAACAAGGTTTGTGAACTCCTTTATGACTTGGATGGTGTGAGTGGGGCTTACCCTTCACTCCTTTTCAACAGTGGTTCTGCACTCACTCGTGATGTGTTGAAGTGGAAATTAGGCAGTCATCCCAAATATCGTCCTGATGTATACATTCGTTTGGCTCCCGGTTGGATCTTTGAAGATAGCACCTTGCAGGAAAGCGTGGAGTCTTCGGGCAATTCTTATCAGACATTCAATGCTGTCCAAACGCCTTTCATTATTTATGGACTCAATATTGAGCCTCGCGTTTTGGAAGGTAAAACGGTTTATGCAGGAGACATTGCTCCTACCATAGCTTCTATTCTTAGGATCAGACCCCCTACGGCTGCTGACCGTTTTTCATTGGATATCACAAGTAATAAGAAAAAATAATAAATACATATATGGGATTTAACGAATTATTATCGAAGCTTTTCGGTAACAAGTCTCAGCGAGACTTAAAGGAAATCATGCCTTACATTGATAAGATCAAGGCTGTTTATCCTGAAATAGAGAAATTGGACAATGACGGTCTTCGCCAGCGTACTGCCGAGCTCAAACAGCACATTCAGGACTACGTAGCAGAAGAGAGAAAAGAAATAGAAGATATCAAGCTTTCAATAGAAGACAAAGACCTGGAAGAAAGGGAAGAAAGCTGGACAAAAGTAGATAAAATCGAAAAAGAAATCCTCGACAAGATGGAAGAAGTGCTCAACGAGATACTCCCTGAAGCCTTCTCAATCGTCAAGGAAACCGCCAAAAGACTTTCGCAAAACCCTGAGATCAGAGTTCGAGCCACGGATCTTGACCGTACACTGGCCGTAGAACATGACTTTATCACCATAGAAGGCGACACCGCCGTATTCAGCAATCACTGGATGGCAGGAGGTAATGAGATCATATGGGATATGGTACATTATGATGTACAGCTTATCGGTGGGGTAGTCCTTCACAAAGGCAAAGTAGCTGAGATGGCTACCGGTGAAGGTAAGACTTTGGTTGCAACTTTACCTGTATTTCTCAATGCTCTTACAGGTAATGGTGTGCACGTAGTTACTGTAAACGACTATCTGTCCAAGCGTGACTCCGAGTGGATGGGACCTCTGTATATGTTCCATGGGCTCACGGTGGACTGTATTGATAAGCACCAGCCAAACTCCGATGAACGTCGCAAGGCTTATAATGCCGATATTACTTTCGGTACCAATAATGAGTTTGGTTTTGACTATCTGAGAGATAACATGGCTACCAGCCCCAACGACTTGGTTCAGCGCAAACATAACTATGCTATCGTGGATGAGGTAGACTCTGTATTAATTGATGATGCACGTACACCTCTTATCATTTCAGGTCCTATACCCAAGGGAGACGATCAGCTTTTCGAAGAGTTTCTCCCGAATGTGGAGAAAGTAGTCAATGCTCAAAAGAAACTTGCGGCTCAACTGCTTATCGAAGCTAAGAACAAGATTGCCAGCGATGACAAAAAGGTTCAGGATGAGGGTACTATGCTCCTTTATCGCTCTTTCAAGGGGTTGCCCAAGAACAAGGCTTTGATCAAGTACCTCAGTGAGCCGGGCATCAAAGCTTCTATGCTCAAAACAGAAGAGGTATATATGCAGGACAATATGCGCAATATGCATCTTGTTACTGATGATCTATACTTTGTAATTGATGAGAAGAACAATAGCATCGAGCTTACGGACAAAGGTATAGACTTGCTTACTTCGGGCACTGATGACCCTAAATTCTTTGTGTTGCCTGATATTGCATCAGAGTTGTCCGAACTGGAGGCGATGAATCTCACCCCTGAGGAGTTAGCTGAGAAGAAAGAAGAGCTTATTACCAATTACTCTATTAAAAGTGAGCGTGTTCATACCGTGAACCAATTGCTCAAAGCCTATGCTCTCTTCGAAAAAGACGATCAATATGTAGTCATGGACAATAAGGTATTGATTGTGGATGAGCAGACGGGACGTATTATGGATGGTCGCCGTTATTCCGATGGTTTGCACCAGGCTATTGAGGCTAAAGAACGTGTCAAAGTGGAAGCTGCCACCCAGACGTTTGCTACCATTACGCTCCAGAATTATTTCCGTATGTATCACAAGCTTTCGGGGATGACTGGTACTGCCGAGACTGAGGCTGGTGAGCTCTGGGATATCTACAAGCTTGATGTGGTCGTTATTCCTACGAATAGGCCTATCGCTCGTAAGGATATGAACGATAGGATTTACAAAACTGCGAGAGAGAAATATTCTGCTGTTATAGATGAGATAGGCAATCTGGTTGAGAAGGGACGTCCGGTTCTTGTAGGTACTACATCGGTAGAAATATCCGAGTTGTTGAGTAAAATGCTTACGCTCCGTAAGATTCCTCACAACGTACTCAATGCCAAGTTGCACCAGAAGGAAGCTGATATTGTAGCAGCTGCAGGTCAGAAGGGTACGGTAACCATAGCCACCAACATGGCGGGACGTGGTACCGACATCAAGCTAAGCCCTGAAGTAAAAGCTGCAGGAGGTCTCGCTATCATAGGTACAGAGCGTCACGAGTCACGTCGTGTGGATAGGCAGTTGCGCGGACGTTCAGGACGTCAGGGTGACCCGGGTTCTTCCATATTCTTTGTGTCACTTGAGGACCATTTGATGCGTCTCTTTGCTTCCGACAGATTAGCGTCTATGATGGATCGTTTAGGCTTCAAAGAAGGAGAAGTGTTAGAAGCTCCCATGCTTACCAAGTCTGTAGAAAAAGCACAGAAGAAAGTCGAAGAAAACAACTTCGGTATCCGTAAGAGACTCCTTGAGTATGATGATGTGATGAACTCTCAGCGTGAAGTTATCTATACACGTCGCCGTCATGCTCTCATGGGTGAGCGTATCAGCATGGACGTTATGAATACGCTTTATGACGCAGGGAAAAACATTATTGATATTTATTTGCCCGAAAATGATTTTGAAGGATTCACCGAGCATCTTCTCAGAGTTCTGGCAGTAGAGCCTCCTTTTACTTCTGAGGAATTCTCCAAAGGTAAAGCAGAGAGCTTGGCGGATCAATTGTTCGATCACGTATACGGCATCTATAAGCATAAGATGCAAAACATCGCCGACGTGGCTTATCCTATCTTACATCAGGTTTACACTGATCAGGGATCTACCTACGAGCGTATCATGATCCCTCTTACTGATGGTCGTAAGAACTACAACATCAGTTGTAATCTCAAAGAGGCTGATGAAACTCAAGGCAAGAGCATCATCAAGGAATTTGAGAAGGCCATAGTTCTTCACATGATCGATGAGTCATGGAAAGAACACTTGAGAGAGATGGATGAGTTACGCAATTCCGTACAGAATGCCAGCTACGAAAACAAGGATCCTTTGCTCATCTATAAGTTGGAGTCTTATGACCTCTTCAAGAGCATGATAGAGCAGATGAATCGTAAGACGGTAGCAATACTCATGCGTGTAAAATTGCCTATGCCCACAGAAGCTGAGCAGCAAGAAGCTCGCCGAGTAGAGGTAAGACGTGCAGAGGCTGAGAGACGTCAGGATATGAGCAAGTACAAAACCTCTAAGGATGATCTTTATGAGGGCAATAATGTCCAGAGACAAGCTGCCTCGGCTCCACAGTCGGCTCCCAAGCAAGAGCCTGTAAGGGTAGAGCATAAAGTGGGCCGTAATGAACTTTGTCCTTGTGGTAGTGGAAAGAAATTCAAGCATTGCCATGGCAAAGGTTTGTAATTAAACATGAATTTACGGGGCATTGCAGCTGATCATTTACTGATTGTTGCATGCCCCTTAATTTTAATATTATGATATACTCAATGACCGGCTTCGGAAAGGCAACAGCCGAGTACGCCAATAAGAAAATCACCGTTACCGTAAAAACGCTCAATAGTAAGCAGTTCGACTTGTCGACTCGCATTCCCTCATATTACAAAGAAAAAGAACTGGAGTTGCGCTCAGCATTGAGCTTAGCTTTACAGCGTGGCAAAGCTGAGCTTAGTGTCAACGTGGATATCCAAACTCCCGAGGTCGGAGCCGGCACTATATTCAACGAAGATGTTGTAAGCGGTTACATCTCTCAGATCAAACAGCTAAGCAAGTCCCTTGATATTCCCGAACCTCAAAATTGGTTTGAGCTTCTCCTTCGTCTTCCGGGTAGCATGCTCAACGAGCAAGATACAGCCTCTGAGACACTGAGTGATGAGGAGTCCAAAGCTCTCTTACAAGCTTTGCATGAGGCTATAGACATGCTCAATGATTTCAGAAAGCAGGAAGGTGTAATGCTCGAGGGGGTACTGAGAGATAATATCAACATGATCGCTAAGCTTTTGGAGCATGTAAACGAACCCGAGCAGGAACGTATCACCCTGATCAAGCAACGTATTGAGGATGGCTTGTCCAAGCTTGCTATAGAGAAGGTCGATAATAATAGGTTGGAACAGGAAATGATCTATTACATAGAAAAACTGGATATCAATGAGGAAAAAAATAGACTGAGACACCATCTTGATTATTTTATCAATACCATACAACTGGAACCCGGACAGGGCAAGAAGCTTGGTTTCATCGCACAAGAGATCGGGCGTGAGATCAATACTTTAGGTTCCAAAAGCAATCATGCAGAAATGCAGCAGATTGTGGTGAAAATGAAAGATGCTCTTGAGCAGATCAAGGAGCAGGTGCTCAACGTGCTTTAAAATCAGCCTGTTAGCTATTTTCGACTCCGTAATAATTGAAATTAGCATCAGCTCTACCACATCGAATTTGCGGGGCGTTTCATCCCTTGTAGGAGCCGATTGTATGGCATACTTTTCATTGTTATATTGCACAGGACCTCTGTCATTTTATTCCTGATCAGTAGTGAAATTGTTTCTTTTACACCGTGGTTTTACGGTTGCGGATATTTTTTCAGTTTGTAATGTCGTGGTATTATAAGTCTACCCTTTAAGGACAGACTCTATGGTAACGGGATTCTTTTTTTGTTTCAATTAAATAAGTATATCAGGTAAATTCTTACCCACCTTTCTTTACTTTCCCTAAAAGAGACCGTTGCATAGCAGGCAAATTGCTTCGTTGCTTGCGAGATTCGCGCTTGGTCATTTACCTGAAGTAAACTCCCTGTGCACTCACTCTTAGCGCCTTGCACTTTACCTTCTTTGCCCGGTCAAAGTGTCTTTTGTCGGCTTCGCCTCCAAAATCCACGAGACTGTTGACTTTTGCAACAGTCTCTAAAAGTATTCTTACTAAGACGTAAAATGTGATAAAATGAAAAATTAAAATGAGTATCATATGGGTACTTATTCAGCAGAATTGTGTCAGAATATGCGTTTTTTACGTTTGTAATGTGTCTTTTTGTTATTCTTAAAAGAGGGGTGAGTTTAATAAAATGCCCGGGGGAATATGGTGTATATGGCTCTTTGAGGTGTTTTAACTAAAACAAAGATGTATCTTAGTTAAAATACTTTTGTGTTTCAACTGTAATACTTTTGTGTTTCAACTGTAATACTTTTATGTTATAACTAAAATAGAATTGTATTTTAGTTAAAATAGAGACCTCTTTCTTCAAAAATCTATCATTTAGGTCTAAGTAATTGGCTATCAGCAGCCGAATGAGTTATGAAATGCAGTAGTAATGATTTAGCAACCTATCTTCTGCAATGATATACAACGCTTTGCATAACTCGAATAACCTATTGCAAAGGTAATACTATCTACGGAGAAAGACGAAACTTTCTCCGTTTTTCTTTTCTAACGGGTCTCTATTCAGACAGCTGATTCTATTTTCTCGTCTTATTCTTCATGATTATGGCAGCTTACTTGTGAAGACTGCCTTTCATTTTTTTTTCGCTCAGCCCTCTCCGGCGTTCCTCTCCACATTCCACTTTAAGTATTCACATCGGGATCGGTTGTTCGTTGTCAGCGGCAAAGGTAGTTCCGGGCTTTCACGGACAAAAAAGGTCGAAGCGGTAAGCCGTTACGACGACAATCTCCACACTTCCATTTCATCGCAGGTAGTATTCTCGCCGTAAACCTTGTTTGTCCTAAGCCCTACCTTTTATCGCCTTGAAACGAAAACGACCGACCCGACGGAAAGACGCATAAAAAAAATGTCGGAAACACGAGGACAGAGAAAATGAAAAATGGAAACTCAACTTCCTCACCTCTGGAATCCGCATAAAATCAAAAAAATCAGACAAGATGAAACTGAGATACAAAATATCAATTTGGGTGGCTCTTGCACTCGTAGGCTCTCTCCTTTGGGGTGGAAGCGTTTGGCTTTGGCTGTCAGGGATATGTGTGGGAAAATTCCTCATTCGGCTACTCCTTACCATCGCTTTGGCAATCGCAGTGTACATTTTGACTTATGCCCTCATCATCGGGGGAATACTTTGGTTACTCATTTCTTAAACAGACAGATATATGAAAAGAAGAAGCAAGACAATCGCACAGCAATGCAGATACTACGAGGTGGATAACATTTTCGAGTATATGGTATCGGTTTACCCCAACGGGAATATATCCGCTTTTGGAGAATTATACAAGGAACTCTATCGGAAAGACAGAAAGGAATTTATCCTCTATCTCTTTTCAGAAGTCAACCCCATTCATATCCGAGAAATCATTTTAGCAACCCTATAAATTCACGAGAATATGAGAACGGAAACAAGAACATACGAGGTTTATAACCTCCACGAATTGACAAGAGATGCACAAGCGAAGGCACACAGCCGTTGGATGGAAGACTTCGACTATGCTTGGGCAAACGAGACCGAAAGACCTTGCAAGCCTTTGAACGGATATTCAATATCAAGGCGGAAAGATGGTCATACGATGGCTACATCTATCAGTATCGCTTCACTTCTTATTACAGCGAAGAGGAAGATAATCTGAAAGGGGGTAGACTACTGAAATACCTTATTAATAACTATTGGAGCGATTTGTATATACCCAAAACCATTTGGGGACACAATTACAAGACAAAGCGTAAGAGCCGTGTATTCGTTACTAATGATTGTGTATTGACAGGTTATTGTATGGACTATGAGATATTGAAGCCCATATATGACTTTCTGAAATCTCCCGACAACACCACCCTATACGAACTTATGGACAAGTGCTTAAATGGCTTTTTCAAGGCTTGCCGAGATGATATGAAATACCAACTCAGCGAAGAAGCCTTTGCCGAGAGTTGCGAATATAACGAGTTCGAGTTTCTATCTGACGGAACATTATTCAACTAATTAAAACATCAAAGACAATGAAAGGTACAGAACATTTCAAGGACGTTATACAAAACTATTTGGAGACCAGAGCATCATACGATGAACTCTTTGCAGAGAGTTTTCGCAAGGAGAACAAGAACATAGACGAGTGCATTACCTACATCTTGACGGAAGTCCAAAGAATGGGTTGTGCAGGTCTGTCCGATGAGGAGGTATATTCCCTTGCCGTCCACTATTACGATGAGGACGATCTGCAAGTAGGTAAATCCATTAACTGTAAAGTCGTGGTAAACCATACTATCGAACTTACAGAGGAGGAAAAGGCAGAAGCAAGGAAAAAAGCTATCGAACGATACCAAACGGAAGAATACCGCAAACTTACCGCCAAGAAACCCAAAGCGAAAAAGCAGGTGGAACAGCAGCCCCAACCCTCATTATTTGAGTTTTAACCCTAAACAGAAAAGGATATGAAAGCAATGGATTTGAATGAAGCACGCATCTATGTAGGTACTTATACCATGTACAATAACGGCTCATTGCAGGGCGAGTGGGTGGAACTCTCAGGCTTTTATGATTGGGACGAGTTTATGGAACGTTGTGCCGAGATACACGAGGACGAGGAGGAACCCGAATATATGTTCCAATCGTGGGAGAAAATCCCCGATTGTCTGATAGACGAGGGGCATCTGGACGAGAAATTCTTTGAACTTCGGGACGAGTTGGATAGGATGAACGACACGGAGAAAGAAGCCTTTTGGGTATGGACGGAAGGCAACAGTATCCAACTCACACAAGACGCTTACAACCTTGTGAAATCTTTCCAATCCGACTACATCGGAAGTTATGCAAGCAGGGAGGATTTTGCGGAGGAATTTGTAAAAATGGAAAATAACTTATCCGATTTTGCTCTGAGTTATTTTGACTTCGGCAAATATGCCGATGACCTTTTCGATGCGGACTTTTGGTATAAGGACGGCTATGTATTTCGCAATAACTGATTGAGGAGAACAGATTATGAAACCGAGAAACAAAATTGAAAAGGCAGTACTTGCCTAGAGCAAGAACTTGCGACCGATAACCAAGACGCAGAGCAAGTGGGCATTTCGTGAGTGTATAGACCACTTCGCCTACCGATTGCCCGCAGGTCGCACCACGTGTATGGATTGTGGACATAGTTGGATAATGGATAAGCCAGCCGAACATTGCACTTGCCCTCATTGCAGGGCAAGGTTGCAAGTCAAGGAAACCTTTGAACGCAAGATAAGGCAGAAGCAATACTTTACCATTCTAACTACTTGTGGAGAGTATCAAGTGTTGAGAATGTTTCTTCTTTCCTCTGAAATGGAGAAAGGTTGCAAGGCTCAACATTATACCTTTGAAATAGGTCAGTATTGGTGGAACGCACAAGGTAGACAGACGATTGTTGCCGTTCAACGAACATTAGGCAGATACATTGACACCTTTTCTTTCTGTTCGCCAATGGCAGTACGCAACGATAACGAAGCCTACCGCCATATATCGTACTCACAGATATATCCCAAGTTCAAGGTTAAGGACACACTCCGCAGGAATGGATTTGAGAATGATTTTCACGGCATAGCACCGACAATCCTTATCCCCTCTTTATTGTCCGACAGCCGAGTGGAAACATTGATGAAAACTGATAGAACCGAGCATCTGAAATACTTTCTTAATAATTCACGGACATTTGACGCTTGTTGGCAGTCTTATAAGATTACCATTCGCAACGGCTATAAGATAGAGGATATTTCAATATGGTGCGACTATGTGGATATGCTCCGCAGATTGGGCAAGGACACACACAGCCCGAAATATGTTTGCCCCACCGACCTATATTGGGAACACGACTGCAGACAAAGCGAACTTTGCAAACAGAGAGAAAAGGAGGAAAGGGCAAAAAGACTCAAAAAGGCAATGGAGGAAGAGAAACGTTTCAGAGAATTGAAAAGTAAATTCTTTGGTATCAGTTTCACGGACGGCACAATCCAAATCCACGTATTGGAAAGCGTGCAGGAACATTTGGAGGAAGGAGTTGCAATGCATCATTGTGTGTTCGATAATGCCTATTATCTCAAAGAAAACTCTCTTATCCTTTCAGCAACCATCAAGGGCAGGCGGATAGAAACTATTGAGGTCAATTTGGATACAGTCAAAGTGGTGCAAAGTCGTGGAGTGTGCAACCAAAATACAGAGTACCACGAGCAAATTATAAGCCTTTTCAATGCCAATCGCAAATTGATAAGGCTGAGGATGAGAGCGACTGCATAGGAAACAATCACTAAAACATCACAGAATATGAAAGCAGGAATAGAAAGCATCGTATGCAATTGGGCGGACGAGATACCCTATATTCTTGTAAGGGTAATCAATGCCATTACCCTATTCGCCAATGAAGAGGAACTAAGGGCAGCCGTCAAGCGGATAGCCGAAGAAACGGAACTTGACAAGTTCTTTGCCTATGGTTACGGCACACATCACTTTTGGCTTACCCACCGCAGGTTATCGAATGGCGAGCCAATGGAGCACAGATTATTAAAGGTTGAGTTTTGAGAATATGAAGAAGAAAGTTTATAGAGTACGGACGCAGTACATTTTCGAGGGAGTATTTGAGGTGGTTGCCGAGAGCAGGGAGGAAGCACGGCAGAAGGTCATTCAGAATTGCGGATTGGTGATGGGTGGAAACATTCACAGCACCCTGCCCGATGGGGAGGTGAATTGGGCTTTCTCCACTCACCCCGAAGTAAGGACGGGACGGATAACTGTTCAAGAAGAGCAGAAGGAGTAAAGCTGTCGGCAGATTTGCCGACAGCTCCTTTCTTTCGTGAGCATCGGGCGGACAAAGAAAGGAGCAAAGAAACCCTAATGAAAAACACCTCGTTACTTTTGACAGTGAGTTGAGACGGCTCAAAAGTAACAAAAAGCCAATGCTAAATGGCTCATATTACGTTAATCAACAGAAAGCAATCTTTGATTAAATTCCAGTCTAATTCAAATTAAGGGTTAAAATATTTCAGACTTTTACTATACTAAATTATAAGATGTTCTTTGCAATCTTTGTAAAGAGCTATAAGATGAGAAATAGACATGTCTATTAGCGGTTCAAACATAAAACTGTTAATATGAATAATTTCGGGAGTCATCATATTAACCCTTTCTATTATCACCTTGTTTTCATCATCAGGACAACATTTCTTATATAATCCTGTCCATTTCCCAGTCTGATTACCATTCACAACAAGCTCTTCTTCACTTTTTCCTGTTGATATGATTTTGTCGTGCATATAATTTTCAGCTAAATGACGTATTCCAATTGATAAAGCTATTTTATTCTCGATTAGTATCGGGTCAGGAGCTTCCTCTTGTACAATTGACTCCGCCATGCTCATTATAAGAGAATATATTTTTTTATCAGAGCTTTGACGCTTTAACCCTTTTCCAAGAGTATAATCCTCCAAAATATCCATAACCTCCTTTTCCGTTATATCCTTGGTGTATTTCTTATGATGCAGACAGTTTGTAAGCGTACCGTATTCTGTTGAATTTACCCCTTTTGTATATTCTATCAGATTTCGTACAAATGGAATCATACTAATGAAAATTTTATCATCTTTATCTTTACCCACAAAAGCATTGGCAAAAACATTCCCTCTGTATTGTCCTGGATGTAGAACTACCAAATTATCAGAAGAGCGTTCTACCATCCAGAGAGAATCTCCTTTGAGGCTTAAACGAGATGTCAATGTTCGATAGAAATCATAATTGTGAGTTAATATAAGCAAGTGTATGTTTTGGCTTTCTGACAAATCTTTTATGTATTCCACAATGGCATATTTGTTCTGATAATCAAACGAGTCAGCAATATCATCCATCACAACAATTGTCTCATGTTCTAATAGTTTTCGAGATTCCATCTCAAACAAGAATTGCAAAATAATGAAAGCTCGCTTTTCTCCACGACTAAGAATCTTGTCAAGGTCTTTCTTTTCCTTAACAATGGGTTCTTCTCCATCTTGGACATAAGAAAATTGAAGTTTGGCGGCATCTTGCTTTAAGATTATATCTCGCTGATTTTCAATAGATACTTTTATCGGAACATGAAAACGAGCATTATATAGAGTTATTATATCTTTCCATTTTACTTGTTGCTTTTCTGCTTCTTCCAATACATTAATCAAATCATCTTTGTTCTCATTGTAAACTTTAAGGTATGATTCGAATGTCGGTTTTATGTCATCTTTTGAAAGAAATCCCAACCAAACTTTTTGGCGGAAATTTTCGTAGTTAAGCATTTCACCAATCCATTCGGGATGACTTTCGATTACCTTTTTGAAACCTCTTAACTCAGTATTTTTATCAATAGCTTTTGTTATTTTTTCAAAAACCTTTTTGAGTTGATCGTCTCCAAGAATCCGATTTTGCTCTTCTGTCATTTTTTGTTGTAATTCTTCATGCGAGGTTATCTCATCACCATTTTGTAATATCATTTTATGATGAACTCCAAAGAAGTTACCGTCAGAAACATTCTGTAATAATTGTGAGGCTTGATATGTACCAAAGGAATGACCATCCACCGCTCTATACAAATACGATTCATTCAAAAGTTTTTCGTAATTGTCAATATACTCTTTGAGTTTATCGCGATGAGTTTCTAAAAAGGCTTTTACCGTTCCTTTGGTATCGAAAACATCATTATACTTAAAATCGAATAAAGGTAATCCAGACTGAACTTTTGAACTCAACCGTTCTAAAACACTAAAAATGGTATCACTATCTCCTTGCGAAAAAGCTTCTATGATTTCTTTCTCACAATCTGTACTTTGGGAGCATGATTTTAATTTTAAAATAAGAGCATCTTTCTCTGTTGTTAATTTCAGATATATCTCATCATATTTGCTTTTCAACTCTGCACTGGCAAGAAAATTGACAAATGATTTTGAGTAATCTATATCTTCATCACCATTGACTACAAATATAAAATCTGGTGAAATATCTTTTTCATCTGTCGTTAAACTGTATTTTGCCTTATTTGCTTCACATAGTTGATCACAAGGTTTTTCCTTTGTCTGTCCAGATAAGTATTTCATTGTTTTTGCAAATGAAGTTTTCATAGCCCCATTTGGTGCATATATTAAATGAGAATGCTTTCCTTCAGAGAAAGAAAATTCATGCTTCAAACTTTTTATACCATAACAATATTCCCAATCTATTTTTATTTTATCCATCATAGCGTCTTCCTTAAGATTATTACTACTGCAAAGTTACTCATTCATAATGAGAAAGGCGAATAAAACGGCAAGAAAACACCCCTTGCAAGCCGATAAAACTTGCAAAGGGCGTACTTCGTGAAATCAGGGAATATAAAACAGAGCAAACTCCACCTTTCGTCGTTTGACAAGTCCTCGCAGGATTTTGCCCTTGTATCGGCAGAACGAAACATATTCACGGTAAATATCCCTATCTCCCTCCTCCAATTTTTGGACAAGGTGGCTCTTCGGTCGTCTGTCACTTCCCAAGAGACGATATTCGCCTATATTGTAGGATAGAACGAAGAAACCGAGTGCTATTTATTTGCTTCTTTCCTGCCATCAAAGTATCTTTGTCGAAGATAATTCTATAGGTTCAGATCGGATTTTGCTCTATTCATTACCGCTTTTCCTAATCCCTATTTTCAGAATGGGAGGTAATGTTTTGGTAACGCTGCTCTGTCCGAAGTTGGCATAAACCTGTCTTTTCACGGCTTTCTGCCAAATGGCTTAAAAATCAGAACTGACTGTACCACAGTTCATTTGCGCTGTTCTGCCATTTTTTGAACCTTTGGGATAGATTTTCAGCTAAAAAAGTAATCCATCTTGAGCGTAAAAAAAGAAAAAGCCGTAAAGAGGAGCAGGTGCTCTCTTTACGGCTTTTTATGGTGATGAAGCGTCGTTAGCTATCTTTTGACATTTTGATATTTCTTTTTGTTCAATCTGTTTTGACAAAATGTAATCTCCCTAAGCTATACATGTATATAAGAATAGTGGCAAATAGTTTTTTACTCCTATTCGTTTGATAGATATGATGGGAGGGAAAGTTCATTGTATTGGTGTAAAATGTATTTGTCATGCCAACAAAAATACAACATCGTACCCCCCTTTGTCAAGAGGTGTGGGCAGTTTTATTTTACGGCAAAGTAATAAAACCTAATAAAAAACAACCCGCGGATCAAAATAGGGAGGTATATAGCTTATGATTAAGACAAAAATACATGTACTGCACCAATCACATTATTGTATATAAGGGGCAAGGAAATTCTTTACTCTTTCTCTATACTCTTGCGGATTTACTTTGTAGGAAAGTGCATGACCTGCACCGGGTACAATCCAAAGTTCTTTTGGCTTCGGCTTGGCTTCATAAAGTGGGTACACCATCCCTGTAGGTACATAATCATCTTGATCACCATGGATAAACAGCATAGGGAGTTTACAATGAGCTACTTGCTTCAGAGCTGATGCTTCTTTGAATCCCCAACCATATTTCATTTGGCATAGTGCGCTGGCGGTATATAAAATAGGAAAGGGGGGTAAATGAAAATCCTCTTTCATCTGTTTGGCAAACTGATCCCATACTGAAGTATATCCACAGTCTTCCACAAATGCTTTTACATACCTCGGTTGTTTATCGCCCGAAACCATCATAGTTGTAGCTGCTCCCATAGAGATCCCATGCACCACCATGTGTGTGTCACCTCCATATATATTGTTGGCTACTTGCATCCATTGCTCTACGTCTAGCCTATCTTTCCATCCCATTTGTACAGCTTTTCCTCCGCTTTTTCCATGATATTGCAGATCAGGAAGCAGGATATTGTAGCCTAAGTCGTGGCTATATAGATGCCCTATCATCATCATACGCAAAGCATTGTCTGTGTATCCATGCACTATAACCGCCGTCTTTTTAGTGTGGTGGGCATAGGGTACGTAATAAGCATGCAATCGTACACCTTTTTTATTGACAATAAATGTATCGCGCAGAGCATTGTGGGTGTTGAGACTATCTAACCATTCTTTGCAAAGAGGGTAGTTGTCACTGATATACTTATCTGTCAGGTTGTTTTTATCAGTGATAGTTTTGATAGGCGTAAGAGCGTAATTGGTCATGTATAAGCTCGCCCCGCCGATCAATAATAAGAGGAGTAACACTGTGCCGATTGCAACTCTGATTAGGATCTTGTAAGATTTATTTTGTCTTCCTTTATGATTCATTGTGATGTATACTAATATAATTGTAAAGTAAAGGTTTTAAGCTGAAATATATGAGCTATTCCTCGATAAGAATGCACTGGCTGATTACAGAGAGAATTTATTGATATTATAGAATTTTATAGTCGCCTCGCACTTCCTCAAAGCCATTGGGTACACGGATCAGTTTCTGATCCTGAGACTCCCTCATACGAGAGAAGTTCTTTTCTTTGTTGTGCATATATTTATCCTCATGCCAGAGATGATAAACAATACCGGAGAATTTAAGGTACTTCTTTTTGAGGCCATAAGATTGTAAGCGACGTGCAAAATCTATATCTTCTCCCCCCCAACCTTCATAATCATTGTCATAGCCATTGATGGCAATACAGTCTTTTTTGAAAAAAGACATGTTGCAACCCAATCCCACAGACGAATATTTGCGGTACCTCCGTTGTAAATACAGAGCCAAAGCTTTTAGTCTGAATCCGTTTTCCCTCTTGGACTCAATGCCCGGAGATAGAGGAGTGATTTTACGAGACCGCCCTTCTCTGCAAATTTGCTCAGATAGTCTTTTGCCTAGATTTACCCGTCCGCCTTTGACGTAAAATCCGGGTTGGGCTGCATAGAGATGATCCTCGATGAAATGTTTATTCATCATGATATCTCCATCTATCTCTATAATATAGTCTCCAGATGCGGCATCGAAAGATTTATTGCGCATTTGCGCTAGTTGAAATCCTTTATCCTCATGCCATACATGCTTGATTGGAATCCCTAAATCAACCCTCATGGCATCAATAGTATCTTTGGTTTCGTTGATAGAACCATCGTCGCCTATTACTATTTCGTCCGGTAAGATTGTTTGAAGCCTGATGCTGTCAAGACATACACGAAGGGCATCGGGTCTGTTATAAGTCGAAATGATCAAAGAGGTTTTCATTCAAAAAAACATAGCATAAATGGTTCGAGACAAAAGTAATATAAATGTTGATTATGGATACTATCTTAAAAAAACTAATTTTTTGTCAATAGTTTCTCACAAATGCTACAGAGCTTTTCAAATACCTTATTTAGTGTTATTTCATTATCAGAATACTTAAATTTTAGTTAATTTTGTAGCCGTATAAACAAGTAATGTCTTTCAACATAATAAGGATTCTATTAGCTGTATGTCTCTTGATTATAATTTTATAGTAGAATACAAGACTCTCGATTATGTGATTTTGATTTTTCAATAAGAAGTATGGTGTTATTAAGTTTTGATACTGAAGAGTTCGATGTGCCTTTGGAGCATAGCGTGGACTTGTCAATGCCTGAACAAATGAAAATCTCGGGGATAGGCTTGGGCAGAATATTAGATGTGCTGGAGAAAGAAAAAGTCACAGCAACTTTTTTTTGTACAGCAAATTTTGCATCAAATTCTCCTGATCTCATGCAAAGAATCGTGAGCGGTGGCCATGAAGTGGCATCACACGGTTATTATCACAGCTATTTCGAGGTACAGCATCTGAGAGAATCTAAAGAGAAGTTGGAAGAGATAACAGGAAAGCCTGTTACGGGGTATCGGCAGGCTCGTATGATGCCGGTGGATGAGAATGAAATTTGTGCAGCAGGATACACTTATAATTCTTCTATCAATCCGACTTTCATCCCCGGTAGGTATATGAATTTTAGGGAAAAGTGTACTCCTTATTTAAAGAGTGGTGTATGGCAGATACCTGTATCGGTAGTGCCGTATGTGAGGTTTCCATTGTTTTGGCTGTCGTGCCACAACTTACCTATGTCTCTTTATCTGAGTCTTTGTAAATATGCCTATCGCCACTATGGCTATTACACGGTTTATTTCCATCCGTGGGAGTTTGTTGACTTGAACAAAAATCCAGAATGGAAACTCCCTTTCATTGTTCGCCACAACTCCGGTGAACCAATGTGCAAAAAGCTGGCTCAAATAATAGGTGCATTCAAACAAGAGAATGCAGTATTTGGGACTTATAGCGAGTTTATACGAGAAATGAAGTGAAGTTCTTACCAAAACCACAATAAAAACTGATTTATGATACGATTAGCTATCGTTTCGCCTTGTTACAATGAAGAGGAAGCTTTACCCTCGTCAGCACAACAACTAACCAAAATGTTGATTGACTTGATTGATAAACGTAAGATATCTCCTGACAGTTATATCATGTTTGTCAATGATGGTAGTGCTGATAAAACATGGGATGTAATCAAAGAGCTGAATCTTACTAACTCTTATGTATGCGGACTCAACCTGGTGTTTAATGTAGGATCGGAGGCTGCTCTCTTTGCCGGCATGATGAATGTCAAGGATGAGTGTGATGTAGCTATTACAATTGATGCAGACTTACAGGATGATCTCAATGCTGTAGAAGAAATGATAGACAAGTACTATAATGAGCACTTGGATGTAGTGTATGGAGTGAAGACTTCTCGCAAAGCTGATTCATTTTTCAAGCGCCATACTGCTCAAACCTTCTACAAGATGCAGCGTTACATGGGAGCGAAGATTATATACAATCATACCAACTTCCGGTTGATGAGTAAGAATGCTCTTGACGGATTGGCTCAATTTTCCGAAAGGAGCCTCTATCTCAGGGGACTTGTGCCCATGTTAGGGCTTCCTTCGGGACAAGTGGAAGAGGTAATCAAAGAGCGTGTCGCCGGACAATCAAAATACAATATTTCTGCTTTGATGAGGGTTGCCGTTGATGGTATAACCTCGTTGACTATACGCCCCATGTATTTTATTTTGGGCATAGGTGCTATGGGAGTAGTGATGAGCTTCCTGATGTTTATTTACTCTATGATTTCTTATTTTGCACATTGGGCTGTACGTGGGTGGACTTCCATAGTTATATCCATATGGTTCTTGGGTAGTATGATTTTATTCTCACTGGGGGTCATCGGGATTTATGTTGGTAAAACTTATCTTGAGGTCAAAGGAAGGCCTCGCTATTATGTCGCAGAAAAATTGACAAAGAAATCGTAATTTAAAAGGTATATCGTAATTAATATGAATGCACAAAGAGCTTATTTGGGCTTGACGGACAAGGTGTGTCTGTTTTTTAGAAAACCGATTTTCAGTGATAGGAGTTTTTTATTAGCATTATCGGTCATTATCCCTATTATCACATTTCTCTGCAGATTACCGCATCACAACAATTATTTGATCTTCAGAGGTGTGTTCTGGCATGCTTATGAAGGAGTGTCATTATATGCGGAGTATCCTAATGAGTATTTTGATACCAATTATTACGGACCACTTTTCAGTCTTGTGATAGCCCCTTTTTCCTTGTTGCCACATTATGTGGGCTTTTTGTTTTGGCAAGTAGCACTTTCTGTGTTTTACTGTTATGCTGTGCGAAACTTGCCCCTGAAGCATCTACAAAAAGTTGCTATATTTTGGATTGCAGCCAATGATCTCATCAATGCTCTGCTGATGCAACAGTTCAACGTTGCGATAGCAGCCATGATAATCTTGACTTACAGTTGTATTGAAAGGGAAAAAGATTTTTGGGCTGCACTCTGTATTGTTGCAGGAGCATTCATTAAAATATACGGCATAGTCGGATTGGCTTTCTTTTTGTTCTCAAAGCATAAAGGTAAACTGGTCTTGTCAATCTTGTTTTGGGGCATAGTGGCGTTTTTAGCTCCTATGATAATAACTTCTCCAGGCTATATCATGGATCAGTATGCAGAGTGGTTCCAGCGTTTGGCATATAAGAATAAAGCTAATTACTTTGCATGGCACCAGAATATCTCTTTTCTGGGAATAGTACGTAAAATCAGTGGTTCTTCTTCATATTCGGATTTGTGGTTTATAGTTCCTGCTATAATATTGTTTGTAATGCCTTACACTCGTTTTTCACAATACAAATATCCGGCGTTTAGGATCATGTTTTTGGCATCTGTCTTGATGTTTGTGATTCTTTTCAGTACCGGAAGTGAAACCAGTGGATATGTTTATGCTCTTACCGGTGTTGCTATCTGGTATGTAGCTGTGCCATGGAAACGATCTAAATGGGACGTAGCCTTATTGGTGTTTGTATTATTGATAAGCAGCTTTTCGTCATCCGGTATTATACCTCGGTCTATCTACAAAGGCTTCATCGCACCTTACGCACTCAAAGCTTTGCCTTGCACCATAGTATGGCTCAAACTTTGCTATGAAATGATGACACGGGATTATAAATCTTTGGGAGAATCTTGATGAGTCTGGTAGATATAATACAGAAGCGAGGTAGCTTGTTAAGGTATGTATTGGTGGGTGTAGTAGCTGCTGCTATTCATTATGGAGTTTATATTATAGTGCAGCAGTGGCTCGCTGTGAACATAGCGTATACAATAGGCTATGTCATAAGTTTTGTAATCAACTTTTATCTCACTTCTTATTTTACTTTTCATGCTAAACCTTCATGGCGCAAGCTTGTAGGGTTTGGAGGTAGCCATTTCATCAACTACATATTGCATATGGTACTCCTCAATATGTTTTTGATTCTGGGGGTGAGCAAACTTATTGCACCCTTATTGGTGCTTTGTTTTGTAGTACCCCTGAACTATGTGCTGTTGCGATTTGTGTTTGTGGGCAGAAAAAGAAGTTGTAAGAAAGGGCAAGTGTAATATTCTGTAAAAGGTATGGCTTGCTACATGCTTTGAAATGCCTCTTAGTAGATATTGAGGTATAAGTTCTTGGTCTTATAACACGGAGTTGTAAACATTCATGAGATCAGAGGCTATTTGGGCAGGAGCAAACCGTTCGATATATTTTTGGCTACTTGATACCATCCTGTTTCTTAGATCATTGTCATTCAATACATTCTGTAGCATATCTGCCAGCATTTCAGCATTATTAGGATCTGTATAGAGGCACCCGTCACCACCGGCTTCTTCCAAACATGATCCTGTGGCTCCTATTACAGGGATCCCGGCTGATATGGCTTCTATGATAGGTATGCCGAATCCTTCGAACTTTGATGGATATACAAATACTTCTGCATCTTTGTATAATGCAGGTAAATCTGCAAATGGGACCTGGTGTAGCAATTGGACACGTTGCTGGAGTTTATTAAGTATGATTGTTTCGCTTACTATGTCTGTATAAGGAGTCTTTTTACCTATTGCTATCAGACAGATGTCCTTATCCTTGAGAAGGGCTAAAGATCTCACAACAAGGTCAAGATTTTTACGAGACTCAATGCTTCCTACATATAGGATGTATCTCTCCGGAAGTTTGTACTTCTGCTTTACTACAACAATATCTTGGAGAGTTGCTTTTGCAAAATCAGGTGCGCAGCCTTGGTACACTACATCAATGCGCTCTTCAGGAACATTGAAGAAATCAATAATGTCTCTTTTGGTTGTTTCACTTATAGCAATGACTTTGTCGGCTTTCCTTGATGCCAGACCATATTTCTTGGCATATAACCACCTATCGATATGCTTATAGTATTGAGGATAACGAAGGAAAATGAGATCATGAATGGTAACAACCGTGGGGATAGATTGGGAATATATACCCAACGGAAGTTCATTGCTCAGACCATGATATACATCTGTCTTGAACTCTTTCAAGGCTTTGACTACTCCGAAATTTCTCCATAAACTCCCCACTTTGGAAGAGTCGGGAGTCAAGAGGCGTGCAGTTTTGTGTTTAAGAATATGCTCATAATACAGTTTATTCCCTCGCGAAGGGGAACACATCATATAATTATTGGAGGGATAATACGTAGCCAAAGAGTCGACTATAAAACGGCTGTAATTACCAAGTCCGGTAGCGTTATTGGTAATCCTTTTGGCGTCGAATGCAATATTCATAGATTTGGTCTCAAAAGTTTGACTAAAGTATAGTCTAATGATTATTTGATGTGTATAAACTCGAAGAGCGATAAAGGAAGTTTTATATAACCCTCCTTATCGCCCCGGTTTCTCAATTCATTTCAAGACGTGAGTTCTTGTATTAGTATTCCTCTTCGTCAAAGAAAAAATCTTCTTTACTTGGGTAATCAGGCCAAATATCTTCGATAGATTCATATAATTCGCCTTCATCCTCCATTTCTTGCAAATTTTCAATTACTTCAAGAGGGGCACCGGATCTTTGAGCATAGTCGATAAGCTCATCCTTAGTAGCGGGCCAAGGAGCGTCCTCAATCTTAGAGGCTAATTCTAAAGTCCAATACATTTCGTTACTTGTTTTAATATTTTAACTTCGGTTGAAGAGTTCTCTCAAAATCAAATTAGCGCAAAAATATAATAATATTCTCAATCAGCTGTATATTCCCACACTATTTCTCTTCCATTGATTCTAAAAGTTTCTTTACGAGCCACAGCAAAAAGATAATCGCTAAGTCTGTTTATGAATTTCAGCACTTGTGGCTCGAGTGGGGTTTGTGTATTAAGTTTGTAAATAAGTCTCTCTGCTCTGCGGCATACAGTACGGCATATGTGGGCTGTAGCTACTGACTTGCCGCCTGAAGGTAATATGAATGCCTTCATCTTGGGTACTAAGCTATCCAAACGGTCAATTTCTTTCTCGATTCTTTCGATTGTGGAGTCAAATACTCGACTCTCTACCTTAATTTGAGTTTCATTTACATCTGTAGCTAAATATGATCCTATGGTGAAAAGTTTATGCTGTAACCAAGTGAGCATCTCATGATCTTTATCTTCCAGATCAAAAGCCATAAGTAGTCCGATAAAGGAGTTAAGCTCATCTACAGTTCCATAGCATTCAAGTCTGAGATCAAACTTATCCACTCGTTGTCCTCCTACCAGACTTGTTTTGCCGGTATCACCGGTTTTGGTATATAAATTGCTTTTTTTATCCATGATCAAAAACTGTAATTATATGTAACCTCTATATTTCCCAGGAGTCAAAGTCTTGTCTATCTTTAGCAATCCCATGTCATAAAGGTCTATGACAACGTTTTTCTCTGCAAAAGCCTCTACTTCTTTCCATATTTTATAAATAAGGTTGATATCTCTTTTGTTCAGATTGAAAATAATGAGGCATTTATCACAAAAACGCCCGTCATAGCTAAATAGTTCGGCTATCCATTGTGCCAGACTTTGCTCGTCTATCCTTTCAACGATGATAAGGGTGGGTTTCTTATAAATCCTGTCAAGAAAAGTTTCTCCTGAGATGATATCTACAGGGATGTCAGGCTTGGCAGCATTGATATAGTATTGTACAAAAGACTTTTTTTCTGCATTGATAATGGTGCATTCTTGCGTAGTCGAATTTAACGCAAGCCTAAAGATAAGCTCCAATTGTCTTCTGCTCTTGAAAATATTGATTTGTTTATAGGGTTGCATATCAAGATTACCTATCACATTGCCCCATAGGTTGGGATAAACATCATACTGTTCATTGCTATCGATAATCTCAGTAAGCATATGATAGGCATAAGGCGAATGTACGTGGTGCCCCTTGCGATTGAAAAGGTATCTTTTCAATCGTATACGGAAACGTGTGAATATCTGACCAAGCCTTTTAAATCTTCTTATCATAAATGGTTTTTAGGAATGGCTAAAATAATTATAAATAGTAATAAAACAACGGTATTTGCAAGAAAAAATAGCCTTCACGGAATCATGTTAAAATATGGTATCGGATGAAGCCTTTTTTATATAAATTATAGTGCTGATGTAGAGTGAAGAACGGACCTTCTTTATTCGTCAAATGTTTTTAGTAACTTGCGCATATCCTGATTGTTTCCATATACTGTGATGATGTCCCCTCCCTCCAGTTTGGTATCTGCTCGGGCAAGTTCTATCTGTAACTTATTTGAATTATTATTACTATTGCTCTTTTCCACATTTAAGAATATGATTTCGTAGTGTTTGTTAACGTTTAGCTGACTTATGGTTTTTCCTACAAATGAATCGGGTACAGCGATACGCATAATACTGAAATGCTCATTGGGATTCATATAATCCAACAGTGATTTATAAGAAAACTTTTTGGACCATCTTATAGCTGATTCCAGCTCCGGACGTATCACAATATCTACACCTATAGCTCGTAATATCTCTTCCTGCAAAGGCTGTATGATACGGCAAGCTATACGTGCCGAACTGATACGCTTCATCAATGCTGATACAAGCAGATTACTACCACTATTGCCCCCTATGGCAACGATGATCCAGTCAGCATCTTCAAGAGGAAGGGAGCGAGCTTCACTTTCACGTTCACAATCGAGGCATAGTGCATACGTTATATCATCTTTGATCTCTTCTATCAGAGCCATCTCACGATCTACTCCTATAACTTCATTGCCGTTGCCTTGTAATTCTCTTGCAATACTGGAGCCAAAGAGCCCCAGTCCTATTACGATAAACTTCATAAAATATTTGTTAGCTTATTGTTATTTCCTCTTTGGGACATTTGTATTGTTGTATTTTTGCCGGTGGTACAAGACTCATCAGTAAGGTAAGCATTGTGACGCGACCTGTAAACATAGTGAAGATAACAATATATTTACCTGCTTCACTGAGCAGGGGTGTTACACCCAGACTAAGTCCTACTGTGCCGTAAGCTGATGTCGTTTCGAATAAAAGTTGGGTGAGAGTAAATCGTGGCTCTGTAATACTCAGGAGGCAAGTATTTACGATTATCGTCATGATAGATAATATTACCACACTGAAAGCTCTGTATATGGTGTGTCGAGTTAGTTTACGATGAAAAACTTCAACTCTATCACGTCCTCTGAGTACATTATAAATTGTCAGCATAGCTACTGCAATAGCTGTAGTCTTGATTCCTCCACCGGTTGATGCAGGGGAAGCTCCTACCCACATGAGAAAGAGCATGAGTAAGATCCCTGGTATAGAAAGCTGTGTAATATCAATTGTATTGAATCCTGCAGTACGGCAGGTGGTAGATTGAAAAAATGCTGCCGTTATTTTACCTTCCCATGGCAGATCACTCAAAACTCCGTTCCATTCCATCAACAGTAGCATGATAGTCCCGAAGGCAAGTAATGCTCCTGTAGTAATAAGTACAATACGCGATGTATTGGATATACGTTTTATAGGAGTATTTATGAATATCTCGCGTTTGTATTTTATTGTTTTGATAGTATGCTCCCTTACATCATCTATTACAAAAAATCCAATTCCCCCTAATATAATAAGTAGTGCTATGATCCAGTGAATACTATAAGCTGTATGTAATATAGGTCCTGCCAGACCCGTATCTAAGGTAGAGAAGCCCGCATTGCAAAAAGCCGAGATCGAGTGGAAAACAGAGAAAAATAATCGATGCCTGAGATCAAGACCCAATTGCTGTGGAAGGCAAAGGAAAATGGCGATAGCTCCCATCAGTTCGATAGTGAATGTGATAAGAATAATACGCCTAATGAGAAGGGTAACTTCTGCAAGACGATTTACACCCGTTACTTGTCCTATGATTATTCTATTTTCATATGTTGTTTTTCCTCTGAAAAAACGGGCGAAATAAACAGCTATCGTCATGATACCAAGACCGCCTATCTGAATTAACAAAAGTATGATACTTCGACCTATAACAGTGAAGTCACTATGTGTACTCAATGTATTGAGTCCGGTAACGCACACAGCACTTGCTGAGGTAAAGAGAGCATCAACAAAGGTAATACCTTGGGGTGTAGCATTGGGCATCTCCAGAAGTACAGCCCCTAATAATATCATGAGAAGAAAACTGGCTACAAATATTTTGGCGGGATTGATGTGCTTGCGGTTGAAAGAGGGTAGATGGACAGATGCTTCCCTCACAAATACCATGACAGGAATAAGATAAATACCGAAAAAGTCATGAAACTTTAATGACCAAAATATAAAAATGATGAATAATAAGCTCATTATTATATCTGAAATCATTACGCTATGACTTATTATTTCTCTAAAACGAGTATTAGCCATACGGCAAACCAGGGTAGTGATACCAAGTACTCCTACAATGATATAAATTGCGGGATATGCTACTTCGGTGGCATTGTACTTGCCATATCCTATCTCATAGAGAAAGATCAGGATGCCGGAGATAGATATATAGAGAGATAGATTGCTCAGTATATGTACGACACGTTTGTTGACAGGCATAGTATCTTCTAAAAAAGTGGAAGCAAATATACGGTATAAATCCAAATAACTTCTATATAATAAATTATTTTTTTATAAAGAGTTTGCCCTAGAGGAGACTGTTGCAAAAGTCAACAGTCTCGTGGATTTTGGAGGGAAAGCCGACAAAAGACACTTTGACCGGGCAGAGAGGGTAAAGTGCAAGGCGCTAAGAGTGAGTGCACAGGGAGTTTACTTCCGGTAAATGACCAAGCGCGAATCTCGCAAGCAACGAAGCAATTGGCCTGCTATGCAACGGTCTCTAGAGAAAAGTATGCTCAAAATACATCTTTTTGTAGTAATCATTTTCTATGAACCATGTCAATATCTTGTGGCATATTAGACTTATATTGGATACGTAAATAGAGAAAAGAAATGGAGATACGCTTTGGGGGCGTTATCTCCATTTCACTCATCAAACATCATAAAAAACTAACTGATCGGGGTTGTGCTTCTCAGCATGAACTAAACAAATAAGGATAGAATGTAGTATCTCATATATCATGTGAAAAGAGAATTTAAATCTATCTTAAAAAATGCTAAGTGTCGTTTCTAATTACTTCAACAATACGTATTAATACCATATGAGCGAAAAATACTTATACAGCGGTCTATTGTTTGGGGTGTCGGTGTACTCATCTCAAAATTATCAGGATTATATTTCATCCCTAGTTTCTCTGCTTTTGATTTGCCTATCTCATGATATGGTAACAGATCTACGTGATTTGTTTGCCAAGGTAATGAAGAGAGAAAGCGAGCTGTTTCGGAAATATTTTTTTCATCAGCATTTATTCCTTCAATCAAAGGTATCCTTATATAAAAAGCCTTACCCGAGTCTGCTACCATACGAATATTATGAAGTATAAGATTATTGGGAACTCCTGTATAAAGAGCATGTTTAGCACTATCCATATGTTTAATATCAACGAAAAATAAGTCTGTAAGAGGCATAACCTCTTTTATAGTGTGCTCAGGAATATGAAAAGAAGTATCTACCAAAGTATGTATATTTTTACTTTTACATTTACTTAATAATGGGATCAAGACAGAGGTATGGGCAAGAGGTTCACCTCCGCAAAAACTGATACCTCCTCCTTTGCCGATGATAAATAGTTGCTTATCTACTTCGCACATAATCTCATCAATATTTAGACTGTCCCCCGAGATCTCTAGTGCTTTTGTGGGGCATCTATCCGAACAATTGCCACAAACAATACAACGAGTAGTATCTCGTTCTATACCATGAGCTCCTAAATGAAGGGCTTTTTTTCTACATCCTTCAAGACATTCACCACATCCAATGCATCGCTTAGCAGTATACATCATTTGTCTTTCCTGTGATAGTCCTTCAGGATTATGGCACCATATGCAACGCAGAGGGCAACCTTTGAAAAAGACTGTCATCCTAACGCCCGGCCCATCATGTATGCTGTAGCGCTTAATATCGAATATATAATGATTAGAAGTGCTCATTTTCTGTTCGTTCGATAATATCCTGCTGAAGTTCCGGATTCATATCATTGAAATAATCGCTATATCCGGCTACTCTCACCAACAGATCTCTAAATTCTTCAGGTTGTTCTTGTGCTTTATAGAGCGTAGCACTATCTACAATATTGAACTGAATATGATGTCCACCTAAGGAGAAATAAGCACGTACCAGTTGTCCAAGCTTACTCAGATCCTCATCGCTTTTCAGAAGAGAAGGCATAAGCCTTTGATTGAGCAAGGTTCCTCCCGAGAGGCTTTGGTCGAGCTTGCTCAAAGATTTTATCACAGCTGTGGGGCCATGAGTATCTGCACCATGCGAAGGGGATGTCCCATCAGAGATTGCTTTACCGGCAAGTCTGCCATCAGGAGTTGCTCCTAACATTTTACCAAAATATACATGACAAGTGGTAGACAACATATTGAGTCTATATACTTCTCCTTTTGTATTAGGTATGCCGTCTATACAATCAAAAAGCGCCTTATATACCATTACAGCAATATCATCAGCTTTATCATCGTCATTTCCAAAGAAAGGTGTATGATTTAGGATATACTGTCTTTGAGGTTCATAACCATCAAAGTTGGCATCCATCATGGCAATTAACTCCTTCAATGTATATTTTGCTTCATCATAAACATGCTTTTTTATTACAGATAAAGAATCTGTAATAGTCCCGAGGCCTGTACACTGAATATAGGAGGTATTGTACCGGGGACCACAATCGTAATAATCCCTCCCCATGGATATACAATCATCAATAACAACAGATAAGAATGTCGCAGGAGTATATTTTGCAAACATCCTATCAATGTAGTTATTGACTGAGGCTTTGAGCTGAACAATGTAGCGTAATTGGAGTAGGAAAGCTTGATAAACTTTATTAAAAGTATTGAAATCTCCGTTAGCACCTGTCTCTATACCGACCCTAATACCACTAAGAGGGTTAATACCATTGTGTAAAGTAATCTCGAGTATCTTGGGGACATTGAGATAACCTGTCAACAAATAAGCTTCTTTGCCGAAAGCTCCAACTTCTATACAACCGCTACACCCTCCTTCACAGGCGTCTTCAGCTGTTTTACCTTGGCGCATCATCTCATGGATGTAAATATCCGGATTAAAAATTGATGGATAACCATAACCATGACGTATTACTTTACATCCCGCAAGTAAGAAATCTTCAGGAGTATTGGATGCAATGTGTATAGAACATCCGGGTTGCAACATATGTAATTCGTCTTGTACCTCAAGCATTATGTATGAAACTTCACTTACTCCACAAGATCCATCTTTTTTGATGCCCCCTAAATTTATATTGGTGAAATCATTATAAGTCCTGCTTTCTTTGGCCGTAACTCCTACTTTTGGCGGTGCCGGGTGATTATTAATCTTTATCCATAGGCATGATATCAACTCTTTAGCTTCTTCTCGGGTAAGAGTTCCATCAGCAATTTCCTTTTCATAAAAAGGTGTGAGATGCTGATCGAAGTGCCCGGGATTCATGGCATCCCAACCATTGAGTTCCATGATAGTAGCTAGATGTACAAACCAATACATCTGAATAGCTTCTCTAAATGATGTAGGAGCATAAGCTGGTACACGCTTGCAAACATGAGCTATCTCATGGAGTTCAGCTATTCTTTGTTTATCTTCAGGAAAACTCTGTTCTATGTGCTGCGCCATTTGCTCTGCGAGTAGGGCATGTCGTGATGCAAAAAGTATAATAGCATCGCAAGATATTTTCATGGCTTCCAGTTGATCTTTCCTATCAGTAGCAATAGGATCATTAATGAAATCTAGACAGTCTATTTCATTTTTAATAAGTGACTTAAAGTCATTCATTCCAAGTCTGTAGATCTTACCATCGAGAGCTGTATGTCCTGGAGCCCTCTGTTCCATAAATTCAGTAAAAAGAGCTGCATCATAAGCCTTTTTCCAAGCATCCGGCACATGGTTAAAGATTCTGTCCCTTTGACTACGACCTTTCCAGTAAGGAATTATATCACGTTCATAGATAGCTATGTCTTCTTCACTAATGAGATAAGGTTGTAATTCCCGGCTATTAAGGACACGAAGATCATCGACAGAATGACATGTTAGTTCCGGAAATGTAGGAACAGCTTTGGGCTTCTCACCTCTTTCTCCTACTATAAGTTCGTCATCTCCGATGTAGATGGTCTTGCGTTTACAGATTTCATAGAGATTGAGAGCACGCATCATGGGAATGGAATACTTTCCGTAATTTTCCTTGTAAAAAGCTGTCTCGATAATTGCTCGTTCTATAGAAAGAGTTACAGGCATGTCCACACTCAACTTACGTAGCCTTTGTATCCGAGTATTACTACCCAATAATCCTGTTTTATCTATTATCTTTTCTGATTGAGCCGGACAGTTCATATTGTCCGGCTCTGTAACCATTTTGCCACTCATAAAAAACAAAGATTGTGTTTTGTTGTGTTTACTGTATGATAGTTCATGAAAAGCTTTAGCAGCATCCCAATCAGAGAGGCCATCAATCAAGGGCGATTCACTGGCAAATTCATTTCCAACCAACTACCCAATACTTTATAGATACTGTCTTGCATAGCCAGGGGAAAACTTTTGATTCGTGTAGCGTGGCTACCTCCCGGGTTGACCATCTTCACTGCATTCGTTGCGCGAGATGTTACTACAGAGGTAGCTGTCCATGGGTCATTGCCTCCATATATATAAAGCATATAATTACCGTTTATGTCTAACCAGTGATGTATATCCTGCATCGCTTTGGGGTCATAACTAACCTTGTGCCCGGTAGGCATAGTGAAGTCGAACGTGATATCCCGAGTGTCCTTGAGATACTTCCTAAAAGGTTTTACATCATAGCTATACATTCCTATTTGATTCATGGCTTGGTAGAAAAAGGGTCGAACACGATCTATGGCTTTTTCTTCAAAAAAAGTAAATGCATTGAGAGACTTCCAGTAATCAAAAATTTGTTTATCATTGGCTTTCGCATCAGGAATTGTATTGCAATCACCTCCCCATTGCCAAAAAGAAAACTCAGACTCCAATACGCTTAGATCATATGCTCTTTCAAGTCCCATAGAAAACTTCCAGCCTTTTGCTTTTACCAGTTCTTTGAAAATAGGGAATAGGCTTTGTTTTCGTTCGAAAAGTAAATACTGAAATTTTCTCAATTTCTCACGGCACTTGGGTGTACCCACTGACGAAAGAAAGCGATGGATGCGAGGATCCGCATTGGAAAAATTAAGTGGAGCTACGTACGGCACACTTACATTTACATCTTGGGGGTAAAACCTTCTATGAAATATTGTGGTTTGTCCACTTTTACTAATGCCTGTAGATACCCACTTGTGAGTATAAAAAGGTTTGAAAGCTTGTATTACTGCATGTTGGTCAGCAGCAGCCTGCCGAATGTTGAGATATTCCCATGGAATAGAATCGGTAGGGCGACTATGTGAGAAGAAGCGATGTTCTATAGTTATCTGATTAGAATTGAGTATGTGAGATAGTTCATGTGAATGAGATGTATACATTGTGTAACCATCTAAAATCATCAACATAGGTGAGGAGAAGTCCTTATGTGAATAATATACTCTAAGGGGGAAATAACCTCGCTCAGGATGCTGATGATCCATGGGCATCCTAAACCAGACTTCGTATGTAGATATGAAGAAACTATCATTCTTTATCTCCTTAAAGCTGTCTATCAAAGAGATTGATCTCAATATCTCCTCAGGAGTGGTGTGGGCAAGCTTATGTCCCTGTACTTGGGGTACAGGAACAAAGCTTGACAAAAAGAACATTGAAAACAAAAAAACTGATAGAATTCTTAGCTTGACTATTCTTTTCATAATATAATTATAGATTAATAAAAAACAATCAAGAGAAAGCTTTTGCTCTTTCGTTCTCTACGTCTTCAACACTCTTAGCGAGGGGGTCTCCAAGAATGCGATGACCATTTTCTGTAATCAAGATATCTTCTTCGTTGCGAATGCCACCGAAATCACGATATTTATTGACCGCTTCAAAGTTGATAAACTCCTTATTGATGCCTTTCTTTTGCCAATAATCAATAAGTTCGGGGATGAAATAAATGCCGGGTTCTACAGTGAGTACATAACCGGGTTGCAACTCTCGTCCCAATCTGAGTGATTTAATTCCAAACTGAGTACTTTTCGGTGTATTACCATATCCTATATATTGCTCACCCAAGTTTTCCATATCATGCACATCCAATCCCATCAAGTGACCTGTACCACATGGAAAAAATAAAGCATAGGCTCCGCAGGTAACGGCATCTTCTGTATTCCCACGAGTAAGTCCCAGCTCTTTGAGTTGGTCAAAAATAATACGCCCCACTGCCAAATGAACTTCTTTGTAATTTAGTCCTGGCCGTAGCATATCAATGGCGGTATTATGGGCTTTTAGAGCAATTTCATATATTTTTTTCTGTCTGTCTGTAAATATTCTATCAACAGGGAAGGTGCTACTCATGTCTCCTGCATAACCGAGAGGGGACTCATAGCCGGCATCAAGAAGAAACAATTGTCCTGATCTGATCGTATTGCCATGATAATGATTGTGAAGGAACTGGCCATTTATAGTAGCAATAATCGGAAATGAAAGACCTCCTCCGGCAGCTAACGCTGCTTCGTGTACTTTGGCTGCTACTTCATACTCTTTCATTCCGGGAAGCGCATAACGCATTGCAGCCTGATGCATCTTTACAGTAGCATTTACAGCATGTTCTATCTCTTCTATTTCCTCTTCTGACTTGATGTTGCGTTGATTACCTATAGCCATAATGAGATCAACGAATTTGTGTTGTTTGATCTTATCAAATGAGATACCCAAGTATTCATGAATTTTTAACAAATGCTCGGGGCGATATGGAGGCAGATACATCACTTCATTCTTGTCTATGCCATTGAGTTTATTCCTCAGGTCGCTCAATGAACCTGTATTTTCCACTCCATATTGAGTGGCAAGGTCGGAAATTGAAGGTTGACTTCCTGTCCAGACAATCAGATCTATGGTAGCATTATCGCCGAATATGTAGTCCTTACCACCATCAATATCCATAAGAGCGAACAAGCCTGGTCTGTTTACTCCAAAGTAATATAAGAAACAACTATCCTGACGAAAATTGTAGGTGTTGTCTTCATAATTCGCTCCTGTTTCGTCATTGCCGACAAAAAGGATGATACCTTTTTTCAAGGTATTTCTCAAATGCTCACGGCGAGCTTTGTAAGTCTCTGTATTAAACATGAGGATAAGTGGTATTAATGCGTGATTTTGCACACGCAGATACATAAAACTTTAAAGAAGAGAAAGCGAAGGATAAAGAAGTGTAGTGATTAAAAGAAACACAATAAATATGCTGAATGATTTCTCAATCATTCTAAATCAACATAGCCAGCATGCAAAAAGACATTTGCCGTTGTTGTGATACAAACGCTGTATAGTGTTCTTTAACATAGTGATTTAATATTCGCATCAAATATAAGAATTAAAAATCTGATTATACATAAATAAATGGGAATATTTTTCATTTGATTATAATGGTTCTCTAAGATCAACCTACGAATAAAACAGATGCTTTCCCTTAAGGTATTATTATTGCCTAAAGGATAATAAACCTAACCTAATGACGAAATCTTTTTCGCTTTCCTCTTAAAATTAAACAGGAAGAACTCTCATTTATTTGATTGCCATTTTACTGGTCGATAATGAAAAACAAGAAACCAGATACAAGCAAAAACGGAGAAAAACCGTTTTTAGGTAATTCTCCGTTTAGATTAGAATGATAGAGATGTATTTTTTATATTATCCGAAATCATCAAAATACAACTGGCTACGCTCAACCCCTAAATTATCCAACATTGTCTTAACCGCATTTGCCATAGGACCCGGTCCACACATGTAGTATTCAATATCTTCAGGTGCATCATGATCTTTAAGATAATGGTCGTAAATAACCTGATGTATGAATCCTACGTAACCTGTCCAGTTGTCTTCAGGTTGAGGATCAGAAAGAGCAATGTTGAACTTGAAGTTCGGGAATTCTCTTTCGATCTCACGGAAGTCTTCTTCATAGAATATTTCCTTCTTGGAGCGAGCTCCGTACCAATATGTAACCTTACGGGTTGTTTTGTGTGTACGGAATAGATGGAGTATCTGTGCACGAAGGGGAGCCATACCTGCGCCACCTCCGATATAAAGCATTTCTGCATCGGTAGGTTGTATATGGAAGTCTCCGTAAGGGCCACTCATAGTTACTTTATCTCCGGCTTTGAGGCTAAAGATATAAGATGATGATATCCCAGGCTTAATACCCGGAACCCACTTGTGTGTATTTCTATCCATCGGAGGAGTAGCGATACGCACGTTAAGAGTGATGATATTACCCTCTGCAGGATAGTTGGCCATGGAATAAGCGCGCACTGTTTCCTCTTCGTTTTTCACGGTAAGGCTCCACATATCGAATTTATCCCAATCTTCACGGAATTTATCTTCAATAAGATAATCCGAATATTTGATGTTATATTTAGGAATCTTGATCTGAGCGTAGCTACCACTTTCAAAATTCATGTGTTCGCCTTCAGGCAACTTTACCACAAACTCTTTGATAAAGGTAGATACATTTCTGTTCGAGAGTACTTCGCATTCCCATTCCTTAACACCGAATACAGACTCCGGTATCAGAACTTCCATATCAGCCTTGACCTTGGTCTGGCATGAAAGTCTCCAATGGTCTTTGATCTCTTTGCGAGAGAAAAATCCTGTTTCGGTTGGGAGAATTTCTCCTCCTCCTTCAGGCACGCGACATCTGCACTGACCACAACTTCCGCTACCGCCACAAGCGGATGACAAGAAGATATTCTTACTCTGTAAAGTATTGAGAAGTGTACCTCCCATAGGCACTTCAAACTCTTTCTCGTTGTTGATAACGAGTTTGACATTACCCGACGGGATAAGTTTGGACTTTGCAAAGAGCAAAGCTACTACCAGTATAAGTGTGATGAGTAGGAACACAATCACACTGATTAAGATTATATTCATTTTCTTATTGGTGTCTGTTTAATAGTTCTTACTCTGTTATTATATTTTCACACCTGAAAAACTCAGGAAGGCCATTCCCATCAATGCCGTGATGATAAATGTGATACCCAAACCTCTGAGAGGTTTAGGAATATCCGAGTATTGTATCTTTTCACGGATTGCAGCCATACCCACAATAGCCAAAGTCCAGCCGATACCGGAGCCAAAGCCGTATGTCGTAGCCATACCTGTGTTTACAAACTCTTTCTGCTGCATAAATAGTGAACCACCAAGGATGGCACAGTTTACAGCAATTAGTGGCAAGAAGATACCTAATGAAGCGTATAGTGAAGGGCTAAAACGCTCTACTACCATCTCTACTAACTGAGTGAAAGAGGCTATAATAGCGATGAAAACGATCAGAGAAAGGAAACTTAAATCTACAGAGGCATATTGCTCACCTAGCCATTTGAGCGCACCGGACTTGAATATGTAATTTTCCAATAAATAGTTGATAGGTAGGGTACAAGTGAGAATAAAAGTAACAGCCATCCCTAAACCGATAGACGTCTTTACATTCTTAGAAACGGCCAAAAAGGAGCACATTCCCAAGTAATACGCAAAGATCATATTATCAACAAAAATGGAACGGAAAAACGTGCTTAAATATTCCATATATTTCTAATATATTATTTAGAGTTTGACTATTATTTTTCTTGTAAATCTTTGTCGTACGAACGATGGACCCATATAATCACGGCAACTAAAATAAGAGCCATAGGGGGAAGGATCATCAAACCATTGTTTACATATCCATGGATTCCATCCGCTGCATATAAAGACTGAGGGATGAGTTGCACCCCAAAGAGAGTTCCTGATCCTAAAAGTTCACGGAAGAAACCTACGATAACCAGAATTATACCATAACCCGCACCATTACCGATACCATCGAGAAAAGACTCCCATGGACCATTTGCCAAAGCAAACGCTTCGAGACGTCCCATAAGGATACAGTTGGTAATAATGAGACCCACGAAAACAGAAAGCTGTTTGCTCACATCGTATGCAAAAGCTTTGAGAGTCTCGCTTACAATGGTTACCAATGCAGCTACTACTACCAGCTGTACAATGATACGGATACGATTGGGAATAGTATTTCTTAGCAAAGAGATAATAACATTTGCAAAGGCCACTACTACCGTCACCGAAATAGCCATTACTAAAGCCGGCTCAAGCTTGGCTGTTACTGCAAGAGCAGAACAGATACCCAACATCTGCACAATAACAGGATTGTTCTTGCCCAGCGGGTTTATTAATACTTCTTTATTCTTTTTATTCCAAAGTGCCATTGCAATTATTTTTTATTCTTGTTAAGGAATTCTACATATGGCTTAAGAGATGTTTGTAACATCTTGTCCACCCCATTACTGGTAAGTGTTCCGCCGGAAATACCATCGACATAATCTTGTCCGTCAGCTTTCTTGCCGGGTTTCACTACGGCAATGCTTTTGAACTGATTGTCCATGAAGATATGTTTGCCTTTGAATCTGTCTGAGAAATCTTTCTTAGAAATTTCCGCACCCAGACCCGGAGTCTCACCTTTGTTACCAAAGTCACCCCCAAATACTGTAGAGCAGTCAGTAGCATCCAAAGAAAGAAAGCCCCATATTTTATCCCAAAGACCATTTCCATTGAGAGGTAGTATATAATACTCTTTCCCGTCCATTTCTGCTACGTACACAGGTAATTGATACTTATAGTCTTGCTTAAACTCCTCCGCATGTAATATCTTTTTAAATTCAAGATCGGTACTCATGCTGAAGGCTTCATTATTTCCGATCTGGTCTCCGGTAAATTCTTTTACCACAGAGCCGTCATTGGTGATCAGAAGCTCTTTCTTTATCAACTTACGGTAGTTGGTCTTTACATCAGCTTTATTAGGTGTATCAGAGTTGATAGAGCGAAGCATCTGCTGCATCTTATCTATTTGCTCATTGGACTGCTGACGACTTTTGAGTGCAGTAGAAGTAAAAGCCAATAACACCGCCACAATGATTACCATCACTGAGGCATATATAATCGTATATGAATTTTTATCTCTATTCATTGTCTTGTATGTTTAAGCTTTTTGCATTTTAGTTGCTCTTGCAAGACGTTTCTTAACGTTGGCATCAACCACAAAGTAATCGATCAACGGAGCAAAGGCATTCAATAGAAGTATGGCAAGCATCATACCTTCAGGGTAACCTGCATTGAGAACACGGATGAATATGGCCATGACTCCGATCAGGAAGCCGTAAATCCATTTTCCCGTTTCTGTTCTTGCTGCCGTAACTGGGTCTGTAGCCATAAATACAAGTCCGAAGGCAAATCCTCCATAAACCAAGTGTTGTATAGGTGTAACCATCATAGAAGGTGTAGAGCCTATGGCATTGAATCCAAGGGCCATGATCACAGCACCTAATACCCCGGATACCATAATCTTCCAGCTAGCAATACCTGTCCATATAAGGATCACTGCACCGATAAGAATAGCCAGCGTAGAAGTCTCTCCTATAGATCCGGGAATAAATCCGTAAAAAGCATCCAATAGATGAGAGGGATTGCCTAGTGTGTCGTGAATCTGAGGAATGCCGTCTTTAGCTGTAGCTATCTGCCCCAAAGGTGTAGCTCCTGAGAAAGCATCGGTAATATTACCTGAGCCCAATCCAAATGTAGATCCAGTACGCACCCACACATAATCTCCACTCATAGCTGCAGGATATGAGAAGAAAAGGAATGCGCGTGTCACCAAGGCAACGTTGAAAACATTATAACCGGTACCACCAAAAACTTCTTTAGCAAATACTACGGCAAAAGCTGTTGCTACGGCTATCATCCAAAGAGGTGTCTCCACTGGTACGATCATAGGTATAAGGATCCCTGATACAAGGAAACCTTCCTGGATTTCTTCATGTTTCTTTTGGGCAATAGCAAATTCAATACCCAATCCTACTACATAAGAAACTATAATTTTAGGAAGAACAGCTAGGAAACCATACCAAAAAGATGTCCAAAAATCTGTTGTAGCTACAGCTCCTATGGAAATATAATGCTGTAGTCCCACATTGTACATACCAAAGAGTAGTGCGGGCAAAAGGGCAATGATTACCACAGTCATGGTTCGTTTACTATCGATAGCATCGTGTACGTGTACACCACTTTTCGATGTCGTATTGGGAACGAACATGAAGGTCTCAAAGCCTTCGAAGACAGAATGAAGCCCGGCGAACTTACCGCCTTCCGAGAAAGCGGGTTTCATCTTATCGAGTTTTTTTCTTAAAGCGTTCAATGTATTTATACTATATAATGTTATACAATCAAATCATTTCCTTATATAGATTGTCCAATCCATCCCTTACAATCTTTTGCAATGGCATTTTGGAAGCATCTACAAACTCACACAAGGCAAAGTCTTCTGGTGCGACTTCGTACACCCCTCTATTTTCCATATCATTGATGTTAAACACAATGATAGATTTGAGTAGAAACTCCGGCATGATATCCATAGGGAAAACTTCAGAAAACTGATTACTCAGAATCATAGCTCTTACTCCACCCTTGACACGAGCATCCATAACGTATTCTTTGGATTTGGGAGCGAGCCAAGAAAAATAGGAGCGGCTGGTACTGAACTTATCGAATCCGAGGGTAGCCCACCCAAACATGTCGTGCACATCGTCTCCTTCCGGTATTACTGTGATTTGGTCACACTGCAAACTCATAAAAGGATCTTCTTCCCAAACCTTTTTGCCTGTAAGCACATTGCCGTCTATAATACGTTCATGAGAGGGTTTTACACACAGCCTACCACTGAAAGACTCCTCTATCTTTGCTCCGGGGAGCATAGATACATAGCCATGTTCCATAGCATCTGACCCGGTCATTGCCAATGTGCGGGTATAATCTACTTTACCTGTTGTAAGGAATTTTCCAATCACTATAAGATCTGAAGCTTTGAGTGTCCAAACGACTTCATCTTTATTGACAGGTTTAGTTTTGTTGATAAGCACTCCTACAAGTCCTGCAGGATGTGGCCCGTTGATTTCCACTCGTTCTACCCCTCGGATATCAATCAGAGTTTTTCCATTAACACCCAAAAATACTTTTCCATCGGTCAGTTTTGACAGAGCATCCAAAGCTAATTGAATATAATTTTCATATCCTTCAGCAAGAAAATCGAAATCCGGAGCCAGAGGAGCAGTAAAGTTTGCTGTAATAAATATATCTCTGGGCGCAAAATCCGGATTGGGAACGATGTCATAAGGGCGTTGCTTGAAAAAAGCAAACAGGCCACTTTCCAAGAGCAAAGACATGATAGAGCCTCTATCTTTCGAGCTGATGTTAGCAACATCAAAAGATTTGTATTCCTGATTCCCGTCAGGCTTTACCTCTACATTCAATACTTTTCTCTTTGCACCCCTGTTTACCGCCACTACTTCACCACTCACCGGAGAGGTAAGCTGAATAGAAGGGAATCTTTTGTGATACATAAGTGGTTGTCCAGCCAGAACTTTATCGCCCGGATGTACTATAACCTTAGGAATTACACCCACAAAATCATCAGGAACCACCGCATAAGAAGATGCCGGAGCCGGAGACTTTAGCATCTCTTTGGGTGCTTTCCCTTTGAGGTTAAGTGTAAGGCCTTTTTTTATTGATATAACTTTTGCCATAACACAAGACTGAAATTTTACTGTGAATTAAGTGTGGCAAAAATAATCTTTTTCCAATCATTATCCTATTTATTTTTGATATTTACATATAAAATTCTATAATTAAAAAATAACAAAGCGTTTTTAGAGTTATATGTTATAAGAAATAGGTGAAAACACTGTCAAAACAAAGATGTCTTAAACAATAAAAAATCTATATTTGTTAAATATATACAATAAATATATTGAAGGTGTCTCTCCCGGTTACGGGGAGATCGATAAAAAAGGGAACCTATTACAAACTTTCTTGGTAAGTCGTGGTTAAGCATACTACTCATGTGTGTGGTTAAACGCATTACTTACTGAGACAAATACTTTATTTTATGAATGCGGTCAAATCTCCAGAGGAGCTGAATACACACTATACGATGCCTCGGAAAACAAAGGTTTTAGTTACGGGAGCAGGCAGTAAGATTGGTAGACAAGTATTGAATCAGTTGATTAGTAAAATCGATGATTACGATATTACGGTATTTGATTACAAAAGAGGCAAAAACATGGCTTTTTTTGAGAGATACAAGGACCAGATAAAAGTGTTTTATGGAGATTTGTCTGATCCAAGATCTAGTATAGATGCTTGCCGCAATCAGGATTTTGTAATTCACCTTCTTTCTTTGAGTCCGGAATTAAGCAACAAAAGAATTACTGTCGCTGAGGATGTGAATGTACAGGGTACAAGATATCTTCTTGAGAACTTAGAGACCTATTCGCAAGGAGCATATTTGGTATATTTATCCACTGTGGGAGTATATGGTGACAGGCTCAAAAGTCCTATGATAAGTGTGGAAAATGCTGTAGCCCCTTGCATGGGTGATTATGATGCCCTTACAAAGCTTCAGGCCGAAAAGCTTATTCAGGATAGTAACTTAGAGTGGACTATACTGCGCCCGGCTATTATACTCAATAGTAGCCATGTGTCTCTGGGTAGCTCTATATTCAACATCCCTCTCCAAACGCATATTGAGTTTATCCACATAGAAGATCTTGCAGGAGCACTGATTGGGTGCTATGAAAATAAAAATATGCTGTGGGGACAAATATTCAATGTAGGCGGAGGCGAAAACAATCGTATAATTTACAAATCTTATCTTAGAAGGATGCTCTCGATACTGGGGCTCAAGGATATAAGATTTCCTAATAAGAGTTTTTCTACGCGTAACGGCATAGGTGGATATTTTGCGGATGGTTATGTTCTCAATGATATACTCAGCTTCCGCAAGTATTCTCTTGAGGATTATTTTGAACAGCTCGCAGAAAAACAAAAATTCCTATCTCAAGTAAGAAACACATTACTCAAGGGTTTAAGAACCAAAAACCTTCTGAGTAGAAGCGAGCCTCTCAAAGCATATAAACATGCTGATAAATCAAAGATGAAATATTTCTTTTGACATCATAAGAAGACGATATTGAGATTGCTGAAGGTGTTCATAATCAGATTTTACCAGAGGATGTATCAAAATAAAGTGACTTTAGAAGGTTTTTATCTAACTTTCGGGCTTCACTTGATTTTGAGATATCCTCTTTTTTATTCTATAAGACTATTATAATGTGAAGTCCATAGAACTAAAATATTAGATCATCTCACAATCTATCCATTGACGATTGAACCAAAATCAAATTGAAAAAGTCAATTATCTAAAACTTTAGTAAGCCTACCATTCTTGTAGTTAGATAGTGATTTTTTTTCTAGTTAGGTTTCATTATTTTTCTAACTAGAAAATTCTTGTAGCTCAGTTAGGAAATATCTGTTACGTAGTTAGAAAAATAATGAAACCTAACTAACGTGAGTTCGATATAAGGGATAATAGGAATAATAGAGTTTACAAGGTGTTGTAAATCAGTGTAATTTCTTATGTATTTCATTGCAAAAGTGGTGAATTATTTGTATCTTAGTAGTTGACAATCAATAAGATATAAACAAACAAAACACCACTTTATGAAAACAAATATAGTTGAAATTTTCTGTCTTACCGATGATTTTTCCAAACTTTTCGATACCTTGATTCAGCAAAGAACCCTTTGCGAAGGAAACAAAAAGCGAAGAAATCGCAAGTTTAGGATGTCCGATGCTGAAATCATGACTATTCTGATTCTTTTCCATCATTCGAGGTATCGCGATTTTAAGTCCTTTTATCTTCAATATATTACGCAACAATGTCATTCGGATTTTCCTTCGTTGGTCTCTTACAATCGTTTTGTGGAATTACAAAGCAAGGTGGCATTCAAACTAATTTCATTTCTCAATATGTGTTGTCTGGGCGAATGCACCGGTATCTCATTCATTGATTCCACACCTTTACGCACCTGCCATATCAAGCGGGCACACGGGCATAAGACCATGAAAGGATGGGCCCAAAAGGGCAAATGCAGTATGGGATGGTTCTATGGTTTCAAACTACATATTGTGATTAACGACCGGGGTGAAATCATTCAATATCAAATCACACCGGGGAATACGGATGACCGTGCTCCACTTAAAGGCGGAACCTTCACGAAGAAACTATTCGGCAAACTTGTTGCCGACAGAGGATACATCTCACAAAGTCTTTTCGATAAGCTCTTCATTGACGACATACACATGATTACGAAGATAAAGAAAAACATGAAAAACACTCTGATGAGCCTGTATGATAGGATATTACTCAGAAAAAGAGCACTTGTGGAAACCGTTAATGATCTACTCAAAAACGTTTGTCAAATAGAGCATACACGACATAGAAGCGTCAATAATTTCGCCATTAATTTGATTGCCGGCATAATTGCCTACAATCTGCTACCCAAAAAGCCGGAATTAAACCTCGAAATCATACACAATCCATCAACCCACTTAGTACACCACGCTTAGACCGAACTCACGTTAACTAAGAAAATAATAAGTTCTCACTGCCCGAAAATGGGAAATCCTTGATGTGCAATATTCAACTTGATCAGAATGCATCTTTTCTTTAATGTATTTGACACAGTATCATGTCCTAATTGTAAACATTGTTGATTGGTTCTGATCCTGATTTTATATTCAATATTCAGTTTAAAAATAAGAAAAGAGTACGGAACGGATTATTTCTTTTAAGAATACGGATAAATCGCTATTTTTGTGATATGATGAATCTTCGGATACAAAAGGACGTTGTGTCAATATGCAGTTTCTGTATTCGTATTTATTAATCAGGTCACATATATATCATTGCAGATGATTTGATATGGAGAATACCAAGAGGCAATTCCATCACAAATATTCTTAATATATGTTACTACTCTTACTAATTAAATGATCATTGATGATTATTACCCTTAATCTAAACAAGAAATAACGAATTTATGAGAAAAATTACTCCGCATGTTTTAAATGAAACAGCCAAACTAAAAACTGTAGTGCTGGGACTGCCAGAGAGTCTTGGCGAGGTACCTACGCTTGATCAAACTTATGATGCCAAGAGCTATGAGTCTGTACAAAAAGGAATTTTCCCCAAAGAAATAGATGTAATTGCCGAAATGAAGGCATTTTTGTCTGTACTCGAAGACAATCATGTGCAAGTGCTAAGGCCGGAACATCTTGACAATTATAATCAAGTCTTTGCTCGTGACGTTTCTTTTGTAATCGACGACACCTTGTTCGTTTCCAATCTTATTCCTGATCGTGAATTGGAAACCGGTGCTTTCAAAAATATTTTTGAATCAGTTGCTGACGGGCATCTTGAGAGACTGCCGGAGAAAGTGCATACTGAGGGTGGAGATGTAATCCTATATAATGATATCCTTTTTGTGGGATGTTATATGGGAAAGGATTACCCATCTTTCAAAACAGCGAGAACCAACTGCTATGCCATCGATTTTTTCAAGGAGCGTTTTGGTAAGAAAACCATTGTGCCTATAGAACTTAGAAAAGATGATCATAACCCATATAAATCCGTCTTGCATCTCGACTGTGCATTCCAGCCGGTCAATACTGATAAGGCTTTGTTTTATAGAGAGGGCTTATTAAATAAAAAAGATGTCGGAGTCATAGAAGATATATTCGGAAAAGAGAATATCTTTGACGTAACTCCAGAAGAGGCTTATTATATGAATACGAATATATTCTCCATATCACCGGAGATTGTTGTGAGTGAGAAGCAATTTGTGCGTATGAATAAGTTCTTGTCAGAGGTGTGGGGTATAAAAGTGCACGCGATACCGTACAGAGAAATTTCTAAGATGGGAGGGTTGCTACGATGCTCCACAATGCCTCTTGAGAGATATTAATAAATAAGCATTGAATGCCTAAACAGAAAAAGATATACAGTTGTAATGAATGTGGTGCACAGTACCCCAAGTGGCAGGGACAATGTAACGTGTGCGGTGCTTGGAACTCCATAGAGGAGGAAGTGGTTGTTATAGACCGCAAGCAATCCGCAACATCATCTTCATTGCAATATAAAACTTCAAAGCTGACCAAGCCTCTACGGCTGAATGAAATAACATTTCAAGACGAAATAAGGATAGATCTTCATGATCAAGAGTTTAATCGTGTGCTTGGCGGGGGATTGGTCAAAGGATCGTTTGTATTACTGGGAGGGGAGCCGGGTATAGGTAAGAGTACCCTTATACTTCAGACTGTGATGCGTCTTCCCGACATTGTTACGCTCTATGTATCCGGTGAAGAGAGTGCAGGGCAGCTCAAGATGCGTGCGCAACGTTTGGGCTCTGATAATGAAAACTGTCTCATCTACTGTGAGACCTCTCTCGATACTATTCTTACTACATGCGAGGAAATCGAGCCGGATGTTTTAGTAATAGATTCCATTCAGACTATTCATACAGAAAATTCAGACTCTTCGCCCGGTAGTATTGCTCAGATACGTGAGAGCGCCAACCAATTATTACAATATTCCAAAACACACAATGTTCCCGTCATCCTCATCGGGCATATCAATAAAGAGGGCTCCATAGCAGGGCCTAAAGTTTTGGAGCATACGGTGGATGTAGTGTTGCAGTTCGACGGAGACAAACATTATATGTATCGTATCCTAAGAAGTCAAAAGAATCGTTTTGGCAGTACTAGTGAGTTGGGTATATATGAGATGCAAAATGAGGGATTGCGTATTGTAGACAATCCTTCCGAGCACCTTATAGATAGGAATAGGGATGAACTTAGTGGTATCACTATAGCCGTGGCTATGGAGGGTGTACGTCCTATACTCATAGAAACACAAGCTCTGGTGAGCTCTGCCATATATGCTAATCCTCAACGCTCTGCCACGGGTTATGATACCAAAAGAATGAATATGCTGTTGGCTGTGCTGGAGAAACGAGCCGGCTTTAAATTAATCCAAAAGGATGTTTTCCTCAATATCGCAGGAGGAATACGAATATCTGATCCTGCTTCGGATCTTGCTATCATTACAGCGGTATTGTCATCGAGCTTGGACATAGGTGTCCCTCTTCATACATGTATGAGCGGAGAGGTTGGTTTGTCCGGAGAGGTCCGACCCGTAACTCGTATTTTACAGCGTATCAGAGAGGCTGAGCGATTAGGCTTTAATAGGATTATTATTCCCTATGCCAATTACACTCAGGAGATATCTCAAAACAAAAAAATACAAGTCATACCCGTAAAGAGGGTAGAGGATGCATTCTCTACTCTCTTTAGAAATCATAACTAGTTCATGCAAACTATCCAATTAAGAGTAACTCCAGTAGAAGCCTCATCGGAAGAAAATATCACTAAAGTTACTTCTCGTAAACTATCATTGACTTCATCTGATATAGACCGGGTCATTGTACGCAAGCGATCGGTCGATGCTCGTCAAAGGCAGATATATGTCAATCTCACTGTAGATGTTTATCTCAAAGGTGAGCAATATACGGAGGATACTTTTGATGATATTATATATCAGGACGTATCCGGTGCCAAATCTATTATTATAGTAGGTGCCGGTCCTGCAGGGCTCTTTGCTGCTTTGAGGGCTTTAGAGCTCGGGGTGAAACCAATTGTCGTAGAGCGTGGTAAAGATGTGATTTCACGTCGTAGGGACGTTGCGGATATTGCTAAAACAGGCATCGTATTGCCGGAATCGAATTATGGTTACGGTGAGGGTGGTGCCGGCGCATTCTCGGATGGCAAGCTTTACACACGAAGCAAGAAGCGAGGCAGCGTAGATAAAGTGCTCAGAACATTTTGTAAACATGGTGCTCAAACATCTATTCTTATAGATGCACATCCCCACATTGGTACAGATCGATTGCCCATGGTCATCAAGAAAATGCGTGAGACTATACTTAGTCACGGAGGCGAAGTGTATTTCAATACACGCATGGATTCTCTCATTCTCGAGAAGCAAGAAGTGCGAGGCATACGTACGTCCGATGGATTAGAGCTTATAGGTCCTGTAATTCTTGCCACCGGTCATTCCGCGCGCGATGTTTACCGCTACTTACATGTGGCCGGAATATTGCTTGAGAGTAAAAGCATTGCTGTAGGTGTAAGACTGGAACACCCGCAACAGATCATTGATGCTATAAGATATCATAACCCTAAAGGCAGAGGTGAATATTTACCTGCTGCCGAATATGTTTATAAAACACAAGTCATGGATCGCGGAGTCTACAGTTTCTGTATGTGTCCAGGAGGATTTGTAGTCCCGGCCTCGACAGCGCCTAATGAAACGGTAGTCAATGGGATGTCTCCTGCCAACAGAGGCTCCAAATGGGCAAATTCGGGCATGGTGGTTGAGATACGCCCTGAGGATATCAAGGCATTAGGATTTAAAGTAGAAGATCCTCGATCTCCTATGAATCTTCTCTATTGGTGTGAAGACTTTGAACGAAAGAGCTACCACGCAGCCAATTGTTCATTACATGCCCCTGCTCAGAGAATGACAGACTTTGTAAATCGTAAACAATCAGCGAATTTACCTTCATCGTCTTATCCCTTAGATTTGACATCTTCCAACTTATATGATTGGATGCCAGCACTTATTACTGAGTCTTTGGCTCAAGGCTTTAAGGCTTTTGATAAAGTGACCAAAGGTTTTTTGACCAATGAAGCACAGCTGATCGGTGTAGAAAGTCGCACTTCGTCCCCTGTAAGAATACCTCGAGAGCCTATGCTGTACAATCATATTACAATAAAAGGCTTATACCCGGCAGGCGAAGGTGCCGGGTATGCCGGAGGTATCGTATCAGCTGCCATTGATGGGCAAAACTGTATGGAAGCTGCGGCTGCTTGGGTAAGTGCTTCATAATATCAATAAGAGACTGTTGCAAAAGTCAACAGTCTCGTGGATTTTGGAGGCAAAGCCGACAAAAGACACTTCGACCGGACAGAGAGGGTAAAGTGCAAGGCGCTAAGAGTGAGAGCACAGGGAGTTTACTTCAGGTAAATGACCAAGCGCGAATCTCGCAAGCAACGAAGCAATTTGCCTGCTATGCAACGGTCTCAATAAAGCATTGTACCTCTTTTTGAGGTTTATGCTTGACTATTCAATCAAATAACTCGAGGTATTTATCGGGAGTATTAATATAAATGTTAGAGACTTGAATAATTAAATACTGTAAAAACATGGATAAGAAAAAGGGCTTTCTTCTTCTATTTATTTTGTTCCCGTTTATTCTGATGGGACAAACAAAATCCCCTGCTTTTAATGCCTTCATGGCTCAGTTTGTTGATTTGAACAATAAATATCAAGAAGAATACAAAAACAAACTGTACAGCGAAACGGAAAGCATATCAATACAGATGTTGGGGTTGATAGATAATATAAAACTCTCAGAGCAAGAGAAGGAAGAGTTTCATGATAATTTGATTAAATTCAAAAGTAATGTTTACTATAACATGGCTTGTGCCTATTCATTGAAAGGGGATGTGAATAAAGCGATCAGTATTTTGGACTCTGCTATCCATTACGGATACAAAGATTACAGACATATTTTGAATGATACAGATCTTGATAATATCAGAACGGAAAAGAGCTTTATAGATCTTCATGAGTCTATAAAACAATTTGACAATCTTTATGTCTTGCAGAAATCCAGACCATATATGAGGGCTAATAGCTCTTCTCGCCCTCAATTTACTTATCAAACCCATGACGCCTCGAATCTTAAATCTGTACGGACGTATTTTAAATTGGATTCAGTAGCAGGTAATGGAGATGAATTGTCCAAGATCATGAATCTCATGAAATATGTCCATAATACCATTAGGCATGATGGCGGAAACTATGCCCTTTGTGAGTTTGATGCTATAGACATATACAATTATCACAAAGCTACAGGTATGGGCGTAAATTGCAGACATCTGGCAATAGCACTGAACGAGATGTATCTGTCTATGGGTATTTACTCGCGCTATATCACCTGTATTCCCCGGGATACAACGGATACAGATTGTCATGTCATCAATAGTGTGTACTCCTCACAGTTGAAAAAATGGATATGGATAGATCCTACTTTCAATGCTTATGTCAAGGATGATAAGGGAAACCTATTGAGTATTGCAGAAGTGCGGGAGAAGCTAATAAAAAGCGAACCGATTGTATTGAATGAAGATGCCAACTGGAACAACCAAATTAAGCAAACAAAGGAGGAATATTTATACAATTATATGGCAAAGAATCTGTACTGGTTTAGTTGTCCTGACTTTAGTCGTTTCAATCCTGAAAGCCGATACAGAAATAATAAAAGTAAATATATAAATTTAGTCCCTCCAGAGTTTGAAAAACAACTTACTTCAAATGAATACTTTACTCACGATGCTCATTATTTTTGGCAGTTGCCCTCAGGGAAGAAATAATATACAGCATTATAATAAATCGTTTTAATATGATTTTTGTTATTAGTGTGGGATTAGTAGATTGTAGGGTTGGATGGTGAAGTTCAGCCCTCCCTTATGAATTAATGAATCAGAGTGTAGATAAATGAGATAGCTTATTTATGATAACTGATGGTATAGATATGATTTGTCTCAAATTATGCATTACCCCCAAATATCTTAAATGAAGTATTTCTTTGATTCATATTTATAATTGTACATTGAATGGCAAAAAAAGTGAGCTAAATGATATTTTTATAAGTTTTTTAGTTTAACTTTGTGAAGTACCTCTTAAAATACCCAATGAATCATTTAGTATCAATTAATCAATTGACAGAGGACGATATCATCAGAATTCTTGACCGAGCGCAGCTGTTCGAGCAATGTCCCAATCGTCTTCTCCTTTCAGGTAAAGTTATAGCAACCCTCTTTTTTGAGCCTTCCACTAGAACACGTCTTAGTTTCGAGACTGCTGTAAATAGGCTGGGGGGGAGGATTATCGGTTTTTCCGATGCATCTACCTCTAGTTCGTCAAAAGGCGAGTCTTTAAAAGACACTATCTCTATGGTCGGCAATTATGCCGACCTTATTATTATGCGACATTTCCTTGAAGGAGCTGCTCAATATGCTTCGGAAGTAAGCAAAGTCCCCATTGTAAATGCCGGAGACGGAGCCAATCAACATCCATCACAGACTTTACTGGATATGTATTCCATCCGCAAAACACAGGGCAGCCTCCATAATCTTACCATTGCCTTGGTTGGCGATCTCAAATATGGACGTACTGTACATTCGCTTATACAAGGAATGTCACATTTCAATCCTAATTTTATATTTGTGTCGCCAAATGAACTGGCAATGCCGGATGAATACAAGGAGTATTGTAGGCAGAACAATATTAAGTTTACAGAGACTCATGTCTTTGATGAAGACGTTATCAATCAGTCAGATATTCTTTACATGACACGTGTGCAGCGTGAGAGATTCACAGATATGGAAGAGTATGAGAGAGTGAAAAATGTATATGTCCTCAACTCGGAAATGCTCCAAAACTCAAAAGATACGTTACGAGTATTGCATCCTTTGCCACGAGTCAATGAAATTGCTTATGATGTAGATGATAATCCCAAAGCTTATTTCGTACAACAGGCTCAAAACGGTCTCTACACCCGACAGTCTATAATATGTGAAGTATTAGGTTTGGATGTCAAATAAACAACAGAAAGAGATGAATAAAGAACAAATGCTGGTGGCGACCATACAAGATGGCACTGTTATAGACCATATACCTTCATCGAAGCTTTTCAAAATAGCTCATATTCTGGATCTGGAACAGATTGATAATCCTATTACTATAGGAAATAATCTCAAAAGTTCCAGATTTGGTCATAAAGGTGTAATTAAGATTTCCGGCCGCTTTTTTACAGAGAATGAACTTAATAAAATTGCATTGATTGCTCCCAATGTACATCTCAATATCATCAGAGATTACGAGGTGGTAGAAAAAAAACAGGTTAGCTTGCCCGATGAATTCGCAGGTATTGTAAAGTGTACAAATCCCAAGTGTATTACCAATCATGAACCTATGAAAACTATATTTACGACAATTGATATAACGCAAGAAATACTCGAATGTAAATATTGTGGTCGTAAGATAACGAGCGACCAGGTAGAACTTCTATGAGGCAGGACTGGAAACCCGGGACATTGATATATCCGTTACCAGCTATATTAGTGAGTTGTGGCATTTCCCCCGGTGATTATAATCTATTTACAGCTTCATGGGTAGGTACTATTTGTACCAATCCTCCCATGTGTTACGTGAGCATTAGACCTTCGCGCCATTCTCACGCTATCATTAAGGAAACAATGCAGTTTGGGCTCAACCTTACTACAGTATCGATGGCCAAAGAAACAGACTGGTGCGGAGTCAATAGTGGAAGACGGTATAATAAGTTTGAGCACACGGGGTTGACTATTGAACATTCCAAGTTAATTTCGGTTCCTTTAGTAAAAGAAAGCCCTTTAAGTTTAGAATGTAAGGTTAGGGAGATTATCTCTCTTGGCTCTCATGATATGTTTATTGCTGATGTCGTAAATGTAAAAGCTGATGAGCAATACCTTGATCCTGATACCGGGCGCTTTGATATGATGAAAGCAGATCTTTTGGCATATTCACATGGAGAGTATTTTGGATTGGGCGATTTTATAGGTTATTTTGGATGGTCTGTGAAAAAGTCGGGAAAAGAAATTAAGAGAAGAAAGTAAAACTAATCAAATGATAAAAATGAAAAAAGGATCATTAATTACTATCGTCGTTGTTGTAGCAGTACTTTTGATAGGCATTTTTTGGGGAGTAGGCGTATACAATGGATTGGTAAACAAACAAGAACAAGTAAATAATTCTTGGAGCCAGGTTGAGAACCAGTACCAGAGGAGAGCTGATCTTATACCTAACCTTGTAGAGACAGTCAAAGGCTATGCAACTCATGAACGTGAAACGTTGGAAGGTGTTATAGAAGCAAGAAGTAAGGCTACCTCTACCAATATAGATGCCAATAACCTTGATGAAGCTGCGATGGCAAAATTTCAGCAATCACAGGATGCTCTCTCCAGTGCTTTATCTCGCCTCATGGTTGTAGTTGAGAGATATCCGGATTTGAAAGCCAACGAAAACTTCAAACAATTACAGGCTCAGCTTGAGGGTACGGAAAATCGTATTGCTGTAGCTCGAAAAGATTTCAACGACACAGCACGTGTTTATAATACGTCTGTTAGGAATTTCCCCACTAACATTGTAGCAGGGGTCACGGGCTTTAAGAAACGTCCTTACTTCGAAGCCCGCCAGGGTGCTGATGTCGCTCCTCAAGTGAAGTTCTAATATTTCTGTTATTATGATGCATTTTTTGCAATATAGTAAACCTCGTGCAAGCATGATGCTCTTACGTATCATGCTTTGCTCATTGGTAGCTATACTATGCAATTTTCACAATGATATTAATGCCCAGACTGTATATACTCCGAAAACTGTACCCAATGTTCAGATTGAAGATGCTAGGCAGTATGTATCGGATCCCTCGGGTGTGATTTCTAATGATGAGAAGAACCGGCTCAATAGCATGCTCTCTGACTTTAGGGAGAGACGTGGAGTAGAGTTTGTGGTTGTCGTCTTACCTTCTATAGGTGATATTGATATTGAGTCTTTTTCTACTGATCTGTTTAGATTGTGGGGACTTGGTGACAAAAAAGAGAACAATGGACTTCTATTACTCATGGTTATGGATCAAAAGAAAATTCGTTTTGAAACAGGATATGGTATGGAAGGCGATCTACCCGACGCTGCTGTATATATGATCCAGCAAAACGATATGCTCCCTTATATAAAAAAGGGAATGTATGGAGAGGGGTTCATTGCCGGTGTTCAAGCTGTGGAAAGACAACTTGAAGGCAGCGGCTATAAAAATGTTGTTACTAAAAACCCTCGGAGGACAAACTCACCACAGCAAATACCATTGAAAGGTATTATTACCTTTTATGCTATTTTTATGTTATTTATTACAGGCTGGACATTCTTCCAGTTAAATACCGAGTCTTCTATTTCGGGTAATAGAACACCCTTACAAGCTTATACGACGTTCAATAGAAAAGGTAGAGCATCAGCTCTTGTTTTGTTGTTTTTATTTCCTCCGGGAGGAGTTTTGATTTGGTTTTGGTATTTGATCCGAAAGAAAGCCATTGAGAAAATTATGAGCCTATGTCCCAATTGCGGTAAAGACGGCATGCACAAAGTTACAGATTCCGGAGCAGCGTTAGCTCTTATGACTTCTCCACAGCAATTGGAAGAGAAGTTAGGTTCGCGCCAGCATGATGTTTATACTTGCTCTTTTTGTAATTATAAGGAGGTTGTATCACAGGACGTGAGTGGATCCAAATACAAAGTTTGTAAGCATTGTGGAACCAAGGCTCTACAGTATATCAAGTCGGAGTACGTATATGATGCTCATCGCAGGCGATATATCAGAAACGAATATCGTTGCTTGTATTGTGGAAACAATCATCATGAAGATCGTCGTGATGACTCTGAAGAAAACGCAGCCTTACAAGGTATGATTCTAGGAGCTCTCTTGAGTGGTGGGCGCAGAAGCGGAGGGTTTGGTGGTGGATTCGGCGGAGGATTTGGCGGTGGAGGCTTTGGTGGTGGATCTTCCGGTGGAGGTGGAGCCACAAGCGGTTGGTAATAGCTTATTATAGTATTAATATAAAGGAGTGCGTGTACCTACTTATAGGTACACGCACTCCTTTTTGTATCCCTATATTTGTGTATTTTTGCACCTTTGCGCTCCAAAAGAGTGGCATATACACGGCTATAGGGATATTTCTTTCTAATTTCGCACCGGCAATTATTAATGAGGATTATTTTCTATAATAATATTATAAAGTAAATTATGAAAAGAGTTTTCTATTTCATTGTAGCTATGTGTATGGCTTGTAGTTATGCCTTCGCTACCGGTAATTCTCCATTACCTGATCCCAGTGATGCCAATATTGTTGGCCACGTCAAGGACGCCAAGACAGGCGAGCACCTTGTAGGTATCACCATAGGTATCAAGGGTACGAACTATGGAACGTCTACAGATGCTTCAGGTCATTATTTTTTACGTAATCTCAAACCCGGTAAAATTACATTGGTAATGAGGGGGCTTGGTTACGTTAGCCAAGAACGAACTGTAAGTATTGTAAAAGACAAAACTATTGAAGTTAACTTTGATGCTATTCAAGACAATGTGATGCTTGACGAAGTGGTTGTATCATCCAACCGTCAGGAAACACTGCGTCGTTTGGCTCCTACATTGGTAAACGTGGTAGATGACAAATTATTTCAGAAGGCCAATGTAAATAATCTTTCTCAAGGATTAATATTCCAGCCCGGAGTTCGTGTAGAAAATGACTGTCAAAACTGTGGATTCAATCAGGTGCGTATCAACGGTCTTGATGGTAGATACACTCAAATATTGATCGATAGTCGTCCTGTGATGAGCTCATTGGCCGGTGTATATGGCTTGGAGCAAATCCCTGCTAATATGATAGATCGTGTTGAAGTAGTTCGTGGTGGCGGGTCAGCTCTTTTCGGTTCTTCTGCAATTGCGGGTGTTGTCAATATTATCACAAAAGAACCTGCATTCAACTCTATGTCATTCAATGAATCTGCAACTCTGACCGGTTTCAAAAATCTTGACAATAATATCAGCTTTAATGGCTCAATGGTTAGCGCTGATTCAAAGTCCGGAGCTTCCGTATTCGGTCAAGCTCGTTATCGAAATCCTTGGGATCAGAATGATGACGGTTATTCCGAAATCGGACGTCTTGATTCTCGTTCTTTAGGTGCAAGCGTATATATCAAACCTACCGATTTCAGTAAATTATCTACGGAACTTCACACTTTGAGTGAAGATCGTCGTGGTGGTGATCATATGGATTGGCCTGATCATGTTGCAGGTGTATCAGAGCATGTACGTCACTCGGTATATAGCGGAAATGTTAAGTATGATATATTTTCTAATGACTATAAACACCACTTCCAATCCTATTTTTCAGGACAATATGTTAAGCGTAATAGTTTCTATGGGGGTATCGGTGAAATCGAGATCAACAACGAAATTGCAGGTAAAATCGGTTTACCTATTCCCAAGGATAAGTATGGCGATAACTACGGAGTAACCAAAGGGCAAACTTATAACATGGGTATACAGTACAATTATGACTTCGATCATTTCCTTTTTATGCCGGCACAGTTACTTGGTGGTATAGAATATACCTATGATAATCTTAGAGATAAGATGCCTATCAGAACTTGGGAGTCATACAAGGATAAAGATGGAAAGATACAATCTAAATTCCCTGAACTCAAGCAAAATATCCGTACATGGAGCCAATTAGCTCAGATCGAATGGAAGAACGAAGCTTTCTCTTTCCTTTTAGGTGCACGCTTGGATGAAGTCAGTGTTTTGGACAAGCCTGTGCTTAGCCCTCGTGCTACATTACGATACAATCCCGTCAAAGGTATCAACCTTAGAGCCACTTATGCCAAAGGCTTCCGTGCACCTCAAGTATTTGATGAGGATCTTCATGTCGGAGTAGTTAATGGTGAAGCCCAAAAGGTATTCAATGCTGATGACCTAAAGCCCGAAGTGTCTCATGCTTTCAGCTTGAGTTCTGATATGTATTTCAATTTTGACGAAGTACAGACCAACCTGCTTGTCGAAGGTTTCTACACTCGTATTCTTGATGTATTTACCAACAATGAACAACCTACACTCAATGATGGTATCATGCGTTTTACGCGTACCAACGGTGATGGAGCCAAAGTGCTTGGTATGAATATCGAAGGTCGCATTGTATATAAAAACTTCCAACTTCAGGGGGGGGTTACTTTCAGCTCTAATAAGTATGATGTTGCGCAGGAGTGGGGGACTCGCACGGAAGTAGGTAAAGATGGTAAATTTGTAACAGAGTTGAATGAGGACAAAAAGCAAGTATACAAAAATGAGATTATGGTTGATAAAAAGATCACCAGAACACCCTCAGTTTACGGATACTTTACTTTAGGCTATAACCCGGTGAAACCTCTCAACCTGTCTCTTACAGGTACTTATACAGGCTCTATGTATGCTCCTCATGTAATTGGTTATGGAGTGGGTGCAGCTGTTGACGACCGCAATGCTATAGCTGCCGGAACTCGTGTGGCAACAGTTGATGAGGAAGACAATGCTCCTCGTATCGATGAGTTGAAGAAAACGCCTAAATTCTTTGACTTAGGAGCTAAGATGTCTTATGATTTTAAGATCTTCAATACATCTACTCTTCAGCTTTACTTCGGTCTTACCAATATCTTCAATTCTTTCCAAAAGGATTATGATTTTGGACCGGATCGTGATAGTGCATATATCTACGGCCCTACTACTCCTCGCTCAGGTTATGCCGGAATCAAGTATACTTTCTAAGGCATTATTTCTACGGAAAGTTTAGTCAGTACCGTATAATATCAATAGACATAGCCGGCTTTATGTAATTATAAAGCCGGCATTGTTTTACAGTTATATTATTTCCATCCTACCTATTTATGATGATTTCTAACGCTCAAATAACCTATAATAGGGTATATTTCCTTACATCCCTATTATTTATTTTTGCTCTGTTTTATGATGGGTAATATAAATCTAAATCAAAGAGAGCGTATCCTTGAAGTATCTCGTGAGTTGTTTATCCAATTCGGATACAAAGGAGTTTCTATGCGTATGATTGCCGAGAAGTTGGGTATGACGCATGGGAATATCTATAATTATTTCCAAAATAAGGATATGGTATATGCGGAAATAATGAAGTCATTGCTCAAAGAGCTTGATGACTATCTCCATCGCTTCAATGATGAGATTAGAATCGATGATAAAATATTCCATGATCTTAATCTGTACATGCTCAAAGAAATGTTGCATTTAGTAGAAACTTATCCGGCAGAGCTCAACCTTCTGATTTACAAATCTCAGGGATCTCAGTATGAAAACTTCGGTGAACGGTACATTTCACGTGGAGAGAAAGTTGGAAATATGTTTTTAGAAGCTATGAAAGCAAAATACCCCTCTCTTAATACTGATTTTACCCCTTTATTCAATAGATTCAATGCATCCAGGTGGTACACATTGTTGTGCGACCTTGCTATGCATCCTGATATACCTATTGAGGAGAGGCGGCGTTTTATCAAAGAATACATGATATATAGTTCTGGAGGATGGGAAAGCCTTATGAAATCATCGCTATAAAAGCTCAGCAGTAATGTTGAGCTTTTTTATTGACCAAAATTAAGGAATGGTCAGAGAAATAAAAAATGATATATAAACTTATGTGTAGGAAGAAAAATTTTATTGTGATTGTTATTGCTTTGATGCTAGGAAATAGTCTTGGTATGTCCCTTATGGCTCAACAACGTATCCTTATGGGTAAAGTCAAAGATGCTAAGACTTCTGAAGCTATTATTGGGGCGAGTGTAAAGATCATTGGGACCAATCTGGGATGCGTAACCAATGAAAAGGGCGAGTATACTTTGAGGTTGACTCATGCCGAACCAAAGGTTATGGTGAGTTCAATGGGGTATCAATCACAGACTTTTACACCCAAATTATCAGATACCCAGGATATAAACCATGATTTCTTATTGATACAGAATTTCAATGCATTGAATGAAGTAACTATTTATGCCAAGGAAAGAGAGCGTGAAGAAATACGTGCCGTAAAAAAGAGTGGAATTCCTGTTTCAGTCATTGATGGCAGATTACTTGCTGCACGCGGCACTACTATAGAGCAGGTCTTAAATACCCAAACGGGAGTAAAGATCAGACGTACGGGAGGAGTAGGATCGTCTGCTAAAATCAATATCAGGGGATTGGAAGGCAAGCGAGTACAAGTCTATATAGACGGATATGCACTCAATACCAATGACGGAGGTTTTAACATAAATGATATTCCGTTACAGTTTATTGATCGCATTGAGATTTACAAAGGCATTGTTCCCCCTGAATTTGGAGGTGATGGTTTGGGTAGTGCTGTCAATGTAGTTACGATAGATCCCAAAGATGGATATGTCGACTTTGCAAGTTCTGTAGCATCTTATGGCGATTATGCCGGAAATATTACGCTGAATCATTATTACAAACCGTTGAAATCATATATTTCAGCATTTCTGGGAGGGAAATATGCTCTGAATAATTATAAGATGGAATCACCCATTGAAAAAGGCCTGGTAATCAAGCGTGATCATGACAGGCTTAAGATGATTGAAGGAGCATTGACACTAAAGTCCAAAGATCTTTATTTTGATCAGTTAGAGTTGGAAAATTTCTTTTATATCAGTGATAAACAGATCCAGGGAGTACTCCAGAATATTCGTCATGCCAAATCTTGGGGAGTGGGAATAGGGCTAAATCCTAAATTAGAAAAGAGTAATTTCTTGATCAACGGATTGAATCTCAAGCTTTATGGTTTAGCAGCTTACAGTAATTTAGGGCAAATAGATACAGCCAAGTACATTACGGACTTCCACGGACATCATATTCCCGGGGCTTATGCCGGAGAGGTAGGAATGATACCCAATGACTCTCATGACAAGCTATATGATTGGCGCTACAATCTTAATCTTAAGTATGAGATTATACCGGAAAAAATGTTTCTCAATCTCAATAATGGCTTCCGTACCGTACATACTGTGTCTCAAGATACTGTAGCAGACCGTTTTCTCAATGCTAATTATAGCGGATTGAAATCCGATATTTATGATATTATCACCTCTCTATCTCTTGAGAATAATTGGTTCGACAGGAAGTTTTCTACAATTCTTACGGGGCGACATTATTACTATGCATTGGAGGGCAATACAATAGATCTTGCTTTTATGGGTGAGGCTAAGCCTCAATACATTAGTACAAACGGAAGCTATTGGGGAGGTAGTTATGCCATGAAGTATAGTTTTACGAACCATTGGTTACTCAAAACCGCATTGGAATTCAACTATCGACTGCCACGTTATGAAGAGGCCTTGGGTGATAGGATGACTACTTTGACTTCTTTGGGCCTTAAGCCTGAGAGTGCTTTCAATTTTAACCTCGGACTTATGTTCGATAAGTATTATGCTGCATCTTCTCGTATTCAGTTCGATGCCAATACCTATTTCTCCAAGATTAAGAATATGATTTATCCCTCAGATTATGTCGGATATATCCTGTATAAGAATCTGGGTAAAGCTGTTTTGTATGGATTTGATGCTGAGGTAAAGTGGGATATTAATCAAAATTGGTTTGTTTCGTCTAATATTACCTGGCAGAAAAGTCTTGACGACGAGAGGTTTCAGCCCGGTACTTCTTCACATAGTATTACCTACCACAAACAGCTGCCACATATTCCTGTGTTTTTTGTCAATTGGACCGCAGACTACCGCACCCAAAATCCATGGGGATTACATGGGCAGTATGCCCGTTTTTATTATGAAGGTGGTTTTACTGATACGTATTATTATGGATTCAAACTAAGCAGCCAGCAACAATTTACTATCCCTGCTGCCACTATACATAGTGTAGGTGCTGAGTGGGGATTTATGAATCGTAAGATACTCGTCGGATGCGAATGTCGCAACTTATTTGATTCCCGTGAACTTACAAATTTCAATTATCCTCTCCCGGGACGTACACTTATGCTCAAAGTCCGATTTACTACGCTAAAATAATTATTTATCAATAGTTTAAATTTTAATAAGCAATGAAAACAAAAAAAATGTTTTTGGTACTTGCAGCCTGCTGCACTTTGTTTGCGGCCTGTGATAAGAACAACAATGATGTTCCGGATCCACACACCGGTAAGAAAGCAACCCTCATTGTAGGTGTCAATATGCAGCCCTTGGCCCAGAATGGCTATCTTATTCCTCTCTCCGATCTTAATGTGAAATCTGTTACAGGGAGTAATCTATCAGGTGCGGTGGAAACAAAGATCACACCTTATGCTATTCCTTTTGGTGATGATTTTTTCTATAGCCCGGGTATCAATGATAACAGTATCATCAAATACGGTCGTAGTGACGATGGTAAGATTATAGAACGAGGCCGTTTGCAAGTAGCTTTTGCGGGCCCCGGTATAGGCAGTATAGCCATACTCAATGAGCACAAAGCATATGCTTCCTCAATGATGGATCAGAAGATTGTAATTTTTGATCCTACTACTATGACAAAGACCGGTGAAATAAATTTGGCAAAAAAGGAATTTAGTGTAAATAAAGAAAAGCCGGCTCCCTCTCCCATCGGATTAATTATTAATGAGGGTATATTATACGTAGGTACCGGACAGTTTACTCAAGTACCTAAGACTGCCAAGGGAGCTTATGTTATACCTATTGATACCAAGACAGACTTGCCGGGCAAGATGTTCGAGGATCAACGATTGTCCTCAGCTTCGATTTTCCCTTGTGGTATGTTTAAGGATGAGAAAGGTGATGTTTATGTAACTTGTTGGGGGTCATATGGCTACGATCCCGAGCAGAAGTTTGGAATACTTAGGATTAAGAAAGGTGAGAAGTCGTTTGATCCTGATTATTGTTTCAACATGAGTGATATGAATATCAAAGATGTTTTGGGGGGTAAACTAAACTATACAATAACTGTATTCTATGGTGGAAATGGACAAATATTTACGTATGGAGCCAATTACGGCCTATCTGCAAACCCTAATAAGCCGGATGCTTTTGAAGACAAAGTGCTTTATTGCATGAAAGGTGACTTGGCTAAAAAAACATTGGAAGTATTACCTCTCCCTCATTCTAACATGTATAGTACAGCTATCTCAAGATATGGGGATCAAATCCTCTTCGGTCTCTCTCCTAAAGGCAAACCGTCAGGTATTTATACTTATAACCTGAAAACGGGCAAATGTGATGAAAAACCTGTGGTGGAGATACCGGGTACTATTATTAGTATGGCTTCGTGGAAGTAATTCCTTGATAGTTGTAAAGGCCTTGTAGCCACATTATATCACTCAAAATAAAAGTCTCAGACTTTCTCACATGGAGAGAGGTCTGAGACTTTGTTTTATAAGTAATTTTCTAATGATTGGTAATGAGATTACTTGTACTCTTCCCAGTTTACATTACGCATATCTCCACTCTTCATTATTTCTTTATGGAAAGCAAAACAAGCATCGAGGTGTTGAGCCGTTTGTCCTTTCACTCCGAGGTTGAGATATTCTCTCAGGAGAGGTCTGTAGTCGGGATGTGCACACTTCTCTATGATTTCCTCTGCACGTTGTCTGGGGCTTTTACCTCTGAGGTCAGCGACTCCGTATTCAGTCACGATGATTTTCACAGAGTGTTCGCTGTGGTCAAGGTGTGATACCATAGGAACAAATGCGCTGATCTTACCGTCCTTTGCTGTAGATGGTGTGGTAAAAATGGATAGATATCCGCTACGTGTAAAGTCGCCTGATCCTCCTATGCCATTCATCATTCTCACGCCGTTTACGTGTGTGGAGTTGATATTGCCGAATATATCAGCCTCCAGAGCGGTGTTGATGGTGATAATTCCCAGTCGGCGCACTATTTCCGGGTTATTGGAGTATTCTTGCGGACGGAGAAGGAGTTTGTCCTTGAAAAAATCCAAATTACCGTATATCTCTTTTATTACAGATCGGCTTACTGACAGCGAACATCCGCTGGCAAACTTTACTCGACCTTCTTTCATCAGCTGTATCACTGCGTCTTGTATTACCTCAGTGTATACATTAAAAGCGGGAATGTCATGGTTAGACCCCAATGCTCCCAATACTGCATTGGCTACATTACCCACACCGCTCTGCAAGGGAAGAAACTCTGCAGGGATTCTGCCGGCTTTCATTTCTTCTACAAGGAATTTTGCAACGTTGTTTCCGATGGCTTTCGTTACATCGTCCAAAGGAGCAAAACCTCCGTCATCATTAGGTTCACTGGTTCTCACCACACCTACTATCTTTGCAGGATCCACCTTTACAAAAGGGAGGCCCACTCTGTCGTCCGGCTTGTATACAGGTAGTTCTCTACGGTGAGGAGGATCCAGTGGCTCAGCAATATCATGCATACCTCGGATTTCCTTGGGGTGCTTATCATTGAGTTCGATGATGATTTTGTCAGCCATACGGCATATTGTGGGCAATATTCCCACTCCGCTGGTTGGTACTATCTCGCCATCTTCGGTAATATCGGCTGCTTCCACTATAGCAACATCTACTTTCCCAAGGAAACCATATCTCAATTCCTGTGCTTCACATGAGAGGTGCATATCGAAATAAGGGGCATCCCCATTATTGATAGCTGTCCTCATGTCTTTATTAGATTGGTATGGAGTACGGAATTTGACGGCGTTAGCTCTGGCCAGCTCTCCGTCTAATCTATCGCCCGTACTGGCACCTGTAAACATACCGATTTTGAAAGGTCTGCCTTGCTCATGTTCCTGATTTGCTCTGCGTGCTATAGCTGCAGGTACTACTTTGGGACAACCTGCGGGGGTGAATCCGCTAAAGCCTACGTTGTCATTATGCTGAACTAATGCCGCAGCTTCGTCAGCCGTAATAAAATTTAAAGCCATAATAATGATTAGAATGATTATGAATTATTGTGTTTATTCAATATATCTTTTTCAAATGGGTATATTTTTCTACAAATGTATATAAAATTATTGCTCGTTAGGCTTTGTTTTCTCTTGATTTGTCATTTCTATTTTTCTAATCAAGTAATTTCTACACAAGAGAGACTTATTATTCCCTTTTTTGATAATATTCAATGACAATAATCCTCAGTCTGCATTTCTCAAAGACACCCATATCATATCTCAATCTATGGGATTTATTAGTCATTACCCTCATGCTTGTCTGCTTAGTCCGACAGCATAGTGAGCTTTGTAAGCATAAAAGTATATGATGTTGTCTTAAATGATATGATCATAGCTTGGTTATTTTTGACATTTTGTCAAATGATGTGAGATGAAGCAGTGATCTCCTTTTTCTAATTAATGCCTCTACTCTAGACAACTAAAAAATTTAGTTAACACAGTTATTCTTCTCGATATAGAAGTTTCTTAGTTAAAAAAGGAGAATTATTTTTGCAAAAAACCAAGCAAAAAGTTTTTTCGTAGGGGAAATATAGCCCTGAAATAATGGCTAATTAAATATAATGTGAGGGTTGTTGCTTGATAATCAATAATTGCAGTATGTATGAACTAATAATTATGCTTTTTATTCTTTTATCTAAGTCAACAATTTCTTATATGATAGGTTCGTTGACTTTATATGATCGGATCACAGACCGTGTATGATGGGTCGTCTGACTTTGTATGATAAGTCTGTTGCTTTATATAGCAAACACGGACATCCTTATAGATAGAATTTTATATAAATGAGAAAAAGTCTACCATCCTTATATAAGGGATAGCAGACTTTGGGTCATCGGAATTGCAAGATATACTGCGGTAATCCTGCAATGTCTTAAGAATCTTTTAATGTCTTGCCAACGGGGCTATGTATGAAAGCTAACCTCGGGATAGATTGTACAGCAAAATAAAATGTAATACTTGGGCATGGCTGCTTCATCTGTAAAATGCCTGTGCTGTTTGAGAAAGGTATAGCAACCTCTCTGGATATAAATGATATATAGGAGTTTCTCTTCATGTAAGTGTGTATAAACGATAATATACGGGATAAGTAGAATGGGTGACTTGAATGTAAAGATACAACATCTCACCCCCCATTGTCAAGTTCGTTTACAATGGGACGAAAAGCTACACGATGTCAAAAATCAAAATGGTTGAAATATTCTAAATATATTGACGAAATGATATGTTTTATAGTTGTTAGCTTTCATTATTGTCTATGTGTAAGTTCGGTTATAGTTCTCCTCAAATGATCTGATCTATGTCAGCTATAAATACTTTATTGGCAGTATATTATTTTGTTAGATATCTCTATTTTGGTTGTTGACGTGTTCTTACGTAAGACCAGGTAAGATCTGTCGATAAGCTTAGTATAAAACTGAATATTTTATGCGAATCCCTTTTAATAGACATACTCAAAATCAAGATGATTCTCCCAACATTCTTTTTTCGGAATGTACCGATTTTATGATCATAATTTTGACTTTTTTCTGTGACTAAAATGCTTTTTCTTTATATATCATGAAGTTTCGTTACTTTTGCAAGCGTTTTTGGGTGAAGTTCTATGGCAGAGCAGATACCTATAAATTATTAAGGTAAGGTTAGAAATGAGTATTTATGATTTTAAACGGTCTGATTATCAGGATTATAAAAAAATCGGAGCAAACTTCCCAGTCTGCTCCAACCTATTAACCAAAACCTTAACTATGAAAAATCTTACATTTTCATAGACAAATATAGTAATTATATCTATTCTAAAAAAGAAATTCTCATAAAATCTCAAGAATTTTTACAAAAAAAACAATTATGGATAAAAAAGCAGGATCGGACTCTAAATCCGAAGTAATGCATGATGAAAAAAGCCTTTTTATAGAAACTTACGGTTGCCAGATGAATGTGGCTGATAGTGAAGTCGTAGCCTCAATTATGCAGATGGATGGCTATCATCTTACAGAGCATCCTGAGGAAGCAGATGCTATTTTCCTCAATACATGTTCGGTGAGGGATAATGCAGAGCAGAAAGTGCTCAATCGCTTGGAATATTACAATTCTCTTCGTAGAAAGAGGAAGAAAGGGCTTACGCTGGGGGTACTGGGATGTATGGCTGAGCGTGTCAAGGATGATCTTATCGAGAAGCACCATGTCGATTTGGTTGTGGGGCCTGACAGCTACATGGATCTGCCCAATCTGGTAGGAGCTGTGGAGAATGGCGAAAAGGCTATCAATGTAGAGTTGTCTACACAGGAAACTTATAAAGATGTTATTCCGCTTAAAATAGGCGGGGTGCATATATCAGGCTTTGTCTCTATCATGAGGGGATGTAACAATTTTTGTACTTACTGCATTGTGCCTTATACCCGAGGGAGAGAAAGAAGCCGTGAGATAGAGAGCATTCTCCGTGAGGTACGTGATCTTAAAGAGAAGAACTTCAGGGAAGTGACACTTCTGGGACAGAACGTCAACTCATATATGTACAACGATGGCGGCCGAGTATATAACTTTGCCACTTTGCTCAGTAGGGTTGCAGAAGAAGTGCCTGACATGAGAATACGTTTTACATCACCGCATCCCAAGGATATGGATGACGAAACCATCGGGGTGATGGCCAAATATCCTAATATATGTAATCACATCCACTTTCCCGCTCAGTCCGGTAGCAACAGGATACTCAAACTGATGAATCGAAATTATACGCGTGAGTGGTATCTGGACAGAGTGGCTGCTATAAGAAAAGCAATCCCCAATTGCGCTATTAGTTCTGACTTATTTTGTGGATTTCACGATGAGTCTGAGGAAGATTTTCAGGATACGCTCAAGTTGATGCGAGAGGTTGGTTACGATGCCTCTTTTATGTTCAAGTATTCTGAACGGCCCGGTACATTTGCTGCTCGACATTTGGATGATAATGTCCCTGAAGAAGTGAAGCTCGACAGACTCTCACGCATGATTGATCTGCAAAACAAACTTAGCCTGGAAAGCAATAAACGAGATATAGGCAAAACTTTTGAAGTTTTGATAGAAGGTTTTAGTAAGAGATCAAGAGAACAGTTGTTTGGTAGAACACAACAGAATAAAGTTGTTATCTTTGACAAGCAAGGATACAGGGTGGGGCAGTATGTACATGTCAAGATTACTGATGTATCATCCGCAACCTTGTTGGGCGTTATTGACGAACCCGATAAACAACCTTGATTATTATTGTTTATATGTTATCATGATGGAAAAGAATGTACAATCTCAACAAGCATCCTTTACAGGGAAGCAAGGTATGTCATACTTAAGTTTATTATACCTTTTATTGGCAGTGCTGGGACTTTCCGCCTTTGTTCTCGTGAATATAGGTATCCGCGAATATGGCGGTTTCAATGTCAAAGACTTTGTATCCAGTACATGGATCAATGATTGGTATGCCCGGAGTATCTCGGCAGACTTTATTGTAGTGGCTCTTACTGCGATCGCTTTTATGATTATCGAAGGTATGCGTGTCAGAATGAAGTATATATGGCTATTTGTCATAATGTCGTTCCTTATCGCCATTGCTTTTGCTTTTCCTTTGTTTCTTTTTTTCAGAGAACGAAAGCTAAGGAGTGGTCGTACTGTATAAATATAATCTGATACAAGAGAAAAGAGACTGCTTGGATTCAACCATGGGCAGTCTCTTTCTTTTTCATTTCGTAGGTCGGAAGTTTTTGGGATTGGGCAGCCTAAAGTAGAATACTCACCATACTTATCATAGACTTGTTATTTTCCAATACTTTTTCTTCTTTTCTTAAAACGTTTGTTGATAAAGATAAGTATACCCGTTATGGGCAATGAGGCGATGATCACACATGCCAGAAAAGCGATAATTCTACCCGGTATTCCGGCTATCCTACCCGTATGCAAGTCGTAGTTCATTCTATACAGTTTTTGTCCCCATGAGCAATCTTCATATTTAATTCCAAAAAGTCCACCTCCTTTCAGTTCGTCTAAAGAATACCGATCAAAGAACCTCATATGCCTGCGATAATATTTATTGTTGCCATCAGGGTTATATGCTACCGCATAGCTATCGGTTTTGTCAGAGGGGAAACTGATCCTCAAAGAACATTTCTCATCCATAATATAATCATCCTTGATCTGTGTCCATAAATCATCTGCATTATACTCCGGAGCATCACTGTTATATTTTGATTCGGGCATATTCCAGCCCTCATATGTTTTACCCCCGGTAATAAGCCCGTAGTATGCCTCACCAAACTTTTTGAAACTCCAGTTGAGTCCTGTAACGGCCATAATAAGAGCAAATATAGCTGTATAAAAGCCTAATATGTTGTGATAATCAAGAATCTTACGCTTGTATGGAGCTTTCTTTTTGATCGTGAAAGCTGCCATCACCGCCTTGGAGTTTTTCATGTCCGGGTACCACATCACAATTCCGGTGATAGTCACTATTATAAAGATGACTACAGACCAGCCTATCACAGGCTTACCTATATTTCTCGGTAGCCACAAGCTCCGATGTCCTTTGATAATAAACTTGAAGAAGCCGTCTTTCACCTGTTCCGTATATATTCTTTTACCTGAGTATGGATTGAGGTAAACATCTATCCTATCGCCTTTCTTACCTCCGGTAGTAAGTTTTGCTGCATGCTCAATGCCTTGGTATGTGACCTCTTTTACTTTGGACTTGCCTTGAGGGTTCTCTTTTCTGATCACGTCTTCCGCTATTTCTTTCAGTTCCAACGGAGACATCAATATCTCATTATCAGTATTGCGTATAGCAAGCGATGGTCGTTGCATATCTTCTATTTCATCCCTGAAAGCGTATACGGCACCTGTAATAGCTACTACAAAGATCACTATACCAGCCGGTATGCCCAGCCATAAATGCAACTTTCTTACTATTTTCTTTAGATTCACCCTCATCTCATTCAGTCTGTTTTTAGATTATGTCCGGTCATATTTTCTTTTCAATTCATGTTCCGGTCTTGATTGTAAATAATTATTGTAGTCGCCATAAGGCTATTTGCTGTAAAGATAACGATAAGTAAGATATATATCAGCAGTGGTGCATATTAGCCCTATTTGTATCAGCTTTAGTATGCTTATTAATAGTGAGATAGCTTGTTTATGTTCACTACCTGCAAGGGTATATCTCCGAAAGTTTTCCGTAGGATACTCTTCTATTATTATTCTCGGAAAAATCTAATCACCTCTTAGTTCTGCTCGTAATGTGCTGTTTTTTAGCCAATTAATACCTGTTTTATTATAATAAGTCACTTAATGTGTACTTTAAATACACTTATGTGCACAATTTGCCGGTGATATTTCGGAGCCTCATAAAGTAGAGCGTTCTACCTTTGCCTGTGGATACAAAAGAGCTATATCTATTGATCTATTTCCGCTAAGATCGGAGTAGAAAGATAGATGATAATGAGAATAATAGATTGTATGGACTTCAATATTAAGTGGCTACTTAAGCTTATTTGCACAGATGAAAGGGTGTAAATATTTTATCCATTTCATAATTATCATCATGCATGATTAAGAATCATATGATCGGAATTATTCTTTAGCATTGGTCAATGCTTCCTCTATTTGTAAATAAGCAAGTCACTTTTGGTATGAACTACTATTTATATATCCTAATATACACAGCATGAAACATATTTCTCTCACTTTGCTTCTGTTTATGAGCATTTTCATGACGGTACGGGCACAACGCATCGGAGTTAAAACAAATTTGCTCTATTGGGGTACCACTACTCCTAATATTGGGCTTGAGTTTCGTACTGGTGATCAGTTTACTCTTAGTCTCCATGGGGGATACAATCCTTTCAACTTCGGGTCGCATACCAAGGTTGACGGGGTGCGTGTGCATCCCAAGTTACGCCATTGGTTGGTGATGCCTGAGGTAAAATATTGGTTTTGTCAAGCTTTCGAGCGTGGTTATGTGGGTATTCACGGGGTATACGGTGAATATAATGTAGGAGGTATCTCGCTGATCAAGGATTTAAAAAATTACCGTTATCAGGGCAATGCCTATGGAGGTGGTGTAAGTATGGGGTACCAGTGGGCACTGGGTGACCGCTGGGGGGTTGAAGCTTCTTTGGGTGTTGGGTACTTGAGGTTAAACTATAAGAAGTATGACTGTGGCGATTGTGGTGATTTCCTTGGCGAGTACAAGCGAAATTACTTCGGTCCCACAAAAGCAGTATTATCACTCATCTATTATCTCAAATAAATACCAATGCTCATATGAAACATACTCTACACAATATTTTACACATATTACTGCTTTATATCGTTATCGTCGGAGGGGCTAAGGCTCAGACAGCCGGGCGTAATTTCTATAATCCCTCGCCCAAGCCTGTAGCCGCAGTACAGACCCGGGAATTATCACCCCGGACATCCATGCCCGAGCTCCGATTCCAGGAGGTTCACAATTATTTCCGGGGAGATTCACTGCATATCAATTTCAAATTGGTAATTCGTGGAGCCATCATTAACTCCGGCGATGCTTTACACATCATTCCTGTATATCGTGTAGGTGGTGTGGAACTTCGATTTCCTGAGGTATTGGTCAACGGAAAGAGGCGGGCCGCCTACTACCGTCGTGAACAGGCTTTGCTCTCACACAGTGCCTTTTGGGAGCAAAAACCCTATGTCGTGGTATCTGTTCCTACCCGTGTCGGAGACGTTCAGTCCGTTTCTTACCGGGTATCACTTCCGTTGACCAAACCTATAAATTTGGGTGGCAAGCTTACATTCGATCAGCTTATAGAGGATTGTTGCGACTGGCATCTAATGGGAGTACAGCCCTCTGATATTGAGGGCTCTCAAGCCCAGGCGGATGCGCCTCGATCATCCAAACCTTCAGTGACCCCGCCCGTATATGAGAGTAGTGTGACATTCATACGCCCTAAGAAAGAAGTGGTCAAGGAGCGTAATGAGCATCTCTCACTTCATATCAACTATATTGTGGATCGGTATGATATCTTGCCTTACTACGCAAGTAATGCCGAAGAACTTGCCAAAGTAGACAATGTGCTCAGGCCTTTGTCATCCCGTCGTGAGACCTATCGTATCCGAAGTGCTTCTATCAAAGGATATGCATCACCTGAAGCACCTTATGACTATAACCTCAAGCTATCACAACGTCGTGCTGATGGTTTCAAGCAATATCTCATCCGTAAGTACGGCCTTTACGATATCAGTATGTTCCCCGCCACAGGTATGGGTGAGGATTGGGAAGGCCTCAGGGCTGCAGTGGAAGAGAGTGACATGATGTATCGAGATGCTGTCCTTACCATTATAGACGGAGTAGACATCTTCAAGGGGCGTGAAAAGCTACTCATGGATCTGGCAGGAGGAGTACCCTACAAATATATGCTTTACAACCTCTATCCGCCTTTGAGACGTATGGAGATGGAGGTTAGCTACACGGTACGCTCTTTCGAGACCGTCGAGGCCGAGGAGGTCTTGAAGCAGAGACCTCAGGACTTATCACAAGAGGAGATCTACGAAGTAGCACGCCGGCGCAATAGTGGCGATAAGTCACAGAGAGCTGCCAAGGATTATGGTCGTGAGTACGATGTAGCTGCCAAATACTTCCCCAATGACGCCGTTGCAAATATCAATGCTGCCTCTGCAGCCCTTGTACGAGGCGATCTGGATGGAGCATGGAAGTATCTGGGCAAGGTGCAGAACGTACCGGAGGCTTACAATAATTTGGGTGTTTACTATTGGATGCGAGGCGATCTGTCTCGAGCACGTGATTACTTCCGCCGTGCCCTCAAGGTCAAGGGCGAAGAGTCTCGAGCAAAGTACAATTTGGAACAACTGGAGGAGTCATTGCAAAACAAAGGTGGTATGGTAGATAGCTCTTTTCGATAAAATTAATGCAATGTCTCTGCCTCCCCCTTGGAGAAGATAGAGGATCGGACTACTACTTTATAATATGAATAATTAGAGGCAAAGAGATGCGAAATAGCTATATGGAAGATTACAAGCCAAGAACTATGGCAGACATCAAGCAAGAAAAAGCGCAGAGGCGTCGTCGCAGAGCTATGCGATGCCGGCGAGGTATGCTGCTGGCATTGCTTGCCGGAGCTATCGTAGCCATCTTTGTCCTGGGTGGGTGCTCCACAGATGATGATCGTGATGTGTGTTGTGAAGGTGTTGATATCAGTATTCGCTACGTACGTCGTGTGGCCGAGGGAGATCGTTACCGCATCCATATACATCACTCGGAGCATTTCATCTTCGACTCTCACGGCATCCTGTTCTCCCATACGATTGTCACACGACAGCCCCAGGAGTTGCACTTCAAGCCCACGGTGCTTCCTTATGGTAAGTACACCCTACTTGTAGTAGGTAATAGAAGTACAAGGACAGCCTTCCCTTTTACAGTGGGCAAGACCCGCCTCTCGGAGATGCTCATGAGCATAAATACCCGGGAGCAAGGTAGCGCAGATGCTTATTATACCAATGGTGATGCGCTCTACTGGGGCATCCAAGATTTTGAGATGACTCGCAACCGTACAGCTCACTACATATGTGATATGAGCAATATACACTGTCTGATGCGCATTACCGTGAAGTGGAAGAGGCAACTACCCTCACAGCCCGGGCTCTACACCTTACAACTCCGAGAGGTGCCTCGTGCGTATCGGATGAGCTTACACCCACGTGTACCCAAGATTGTGATGAATACCTTTTCGGATCCCAAAGAACCGCTTTTTACAAGTACTGTCACTCAGGTGGTACACTCTTTTCCTCTCATCTTGGGTGACAATCCGGTCACTCACCGCCTACATGTCCCCATTTCATCGGCTATGCTGGATGCTCAGTTTATGACCTTGCGCTATGATGACAACTCCATACCGCTATTCCGAGTACTCAAAGACGGAGTGCCACTAATGAAGGAAATAAATCTCAAACGATTCTTCGAGGAGATGAAGTGGGTGCCATCACGGATACCGGAGCAGATATTCCACCTCATCATAGAGATAGATCCGGTTACAGGATCTGTCACCGTGACAGCGTCAGGCAATTTGAGTGTACTCGACTGGCAGGATGGGGGTACTATAGGACATGATCTTTGACAAGGAGGTTTTGTCAAGGACCATGTGCTACAGAGACAGAGATCGAGAGAGTGTAGAGAGGCTGATAACCGGAACACTCCAACAAATATGGCAACATTATTAAGATAGGATAATAAAAAAAGAAATAAGCATAGACATGAAGTCATATCAATACCGTAAGGCGGGGGAGGGGAGCTTGCTCATCCTATACTCTCCTCTCTCGAGGTATGGTTTTCTGCATTTGCTTTTATGTTTAATCAATAATAAGAACGTAGTATGAAGAAGAAAATGATTTTCTCTATGCTCGGCGCCACAGCCATACTTCTCACGGCATGTAGCAAGGAGCAGCAGATCCCCGTCGGGCCTGACCCGGCATTGCCGGCCAATAGTGTGATGTTCTCCATAGGCTTGCCCTCGGGAGAACCTGTGACTTATGCTCAGGTACACGAGCAGGACGAGTATGCTATCAATAGTCTTGACATCTTTGAGTTTGACGATGCCGGCAAGCTTGTCAAAATCTTCAAGGACATTGCCACCACAGCCGCTCCCGACGGGGACTTCGTAGCACGCAAGACGGTGGCTCAGATAGAGCTGGACAAGGGTACCAAGGGCAAGCACGACTTCCTCTTTGTGGCCAATCTCGGTAAGACCACAAACAATTGGATGCAGAAGCAGCTGAGAGACCTTCCCTTGCAAACCACTACTAAGGATGCCTTCAAGGCCGAGCTTACCAAGGCCTTGGCAAGCACCGATGCCGAGATCAAGCCTGACTTTGTGATGACCGGCAATAAGGAAGTCACCATCAATGGTAGTGCGCCTATGGATCTCACCCAGCAGGTATCCGACATCGTGATGCTCACACGTGATGTGGCTCGCCTCGACATCGCTCAGCGTCTCAAGACGAGTACTGAGACACTCACCATCACCAAGGTAGAGGTCAGGAATGCCCCCTCGCTTACGTCCCTGTTCCCTGTAACGGGCAACCTCTCTCCTGCATCGGAGACTTCCGTGAGCTACAAGGTGAAGAGTGCCGGTGAACTCACTGCTCACCTCGATGCTGTGGCTACGGCTCAGTACACCAGTCGCTACAAAAAGCTCTTCTACCTCTATGAGCGTGCACAGTCGCAGTTTACCGCCAAGGGTACCCCCACGGTGTATATCAGTGCCGACTATGTGCCTGCTACGGGTGGTGCGGCAGTGAAGATGCGCTACGAAATTCCCTTCGACCGCAACCTCACACGTAATTACCTCTACACCATAGTGCTGGGTGTGGAGCCCAAAGGCGATACTTACGAAGCTACTGCCAACATCATGACACTCAAGTGGGAGGACGAGCACAAGATCACCCAGCCCCTGAAGGCTCTCCTGAACTTTACGGCCAATACGGCCCTTGCCGCAGAATTCACTTATGACAACGCCAAGCACGAGATGACCCTCAAGAGTGGCGATGCCAAGACCCTCACCGATGCCTTCACGGTAGCCAGCGAGTATGCCGGGGACGACATCCCCACCTTCGTAGCCATCACTGCTCCCGGTACTGCCGGTGTGGCCGACCCCAACAACAGCTGGATCACCGTGACTCCTACAGCGGGTAAGATCACCATCGCAGTCAAGGAAAACAACGAGGGTGCCGAGCGTGCCGGTATCATCTGGCTCCGTAGTGCCAAGGACGTGCAGGGCAATCAGCTCTACAGCATGAAGATCATCCAGCCTAAGAAATAATAAAGGACATGCGCTTTGATAAGTGTATATGGATAAGTGTACATGCAGAAAGAACAAAAGATAAATAATAAGTAAACAAAAAAGATCACGATAATGAAGAAGAAACATTTATACATGGCTTCGCTGACCGCTCTGCTCCTGGGTATGAGTGCCTGTACGAGCGAGGCCCCGGTGGATAAGCCGGCACCCGGCCCTCTCTCGGGCGACTATCCCGTATCAGTTACCCTGCGGGGCGTCACACAGGCCACGCCCGCTACCTACGCCGTTGTATCAGCAGAGGGATTCGAGAGTGCACTCACAAGCACTCAGGCGCTCATCTTCGACGACGGGGGCAAATACCTCGGCAACAAACCCGTCACCGTGAGCAACGTGCAGCCCGCAGGCGATGCCACACACGATACCAAGGGCACAGCCACCTTCGATGCCAGCAAGGAATACGGTGCAGAGGGCAAGACCATCCAGTTTGTACTCGTGGGCAACCTCAATACCTCGGATCTGGCATCGGCACTCTCTGCTCTGGCCACAGCTAAGAGCAAAGCAGCCGTAACGGATCTTACGCTCGACGATATGAAAGAGCTGCACATCACACAGGCATCCGATGTCAAAAATCAGTTTGTGATGCTGGGCAAGCCTCAGGGCGGTGCCGTAGCCAGTGTGAAGCTCCAGCGTAATATAGCCCAAGCCTACACCGGTACCATAGACATGCAGCGCCTCTCGGCTCGCATCGATGTGAAGCTGGGGGAAGCTCCCGGCAATAAGAATCAGGGGCTCTCCATCACGAGTGTCAAGGTGGTGAAGCGCCAGACCAAGTCTTACCTCTACGAAAAGGGCGGTAAGACAGACAATCTCACCTCGGACGAGACCAAGGACTATACCTCAGCTCCATTCGTGAAGAGCATCTACACGTACGAAAACAGCAAGACGGCTGATACCCACGTGGAGGTACAGCTGGCTCTCAACAATGTGCCCCTGCGCACGGTGACAGTGCCGTTTACCGACCTGGCTATACTGCGCAACCACATCTACACCGTGGAGCTCAACCGCAACCCCAACGACAACACTGTGCCCGGTGATCCTACCATCAACCCACCCCGCATTACCTTCAAGGTAGACGTAGAGGACTGGAAGGTAGACTACCGCTACATGGAGGACTACAAGAACGAGGATGCGCCTACCGTAAGCAAAGTGACCGGGTACAACACCGCATGGTCAGCTCCGCTGGCAGCTAATGAGGTGAAGCACACAGCGAATGCTACCAACACCGACATAGCCATACGCACGGGTGAGGCTTACAACCTGCTACTCGATGTTACCGGCAAGAGCACCCAGAGTGAGGGTGTGGTCATAGAGGGAGCCCAGTGGCTATCACTCAAAGACATCACCACCTATGCCGGCATGGAGCAGCATTTCCAACTCGAAGTCAAGGCCAACCCCGTGATCAGTAGCACACCGCGTGTGGGTAAGGTAGAGTTTCGCAACAAGCTCAAGCCCGGGAACAAAGTCACAGTGACCATATCACAGCTGAGCCGCCCCAAGATGGCGCTCGAGTACGTATCAGAGTACGCCGTGAACTCCTCACGCCTCGGATTTGTGACTACACACAGCAACACTGATGCCGACTTCGGCTATTACAACTGGGCCGACGCCAAAGCCATCTTTGCTTCCGGCACAGCACTTGCCCTCCAAGGCTGGCACCTGCCCTCACGCAATGAGTGTCACGGTATATTCAACGATCATGTGGGAAGTGCAAGTACGGCTATCCGTTACTCTGAGTCATCTTTGAAGGAGAATATCTCTGAGACTATCGAGATTGCGGGTCAGACCGCTACCTACCGTGGCGACTACAAGAACATGGGCAATGTGGGCGGTAAGCTCATCACCTACGCTCTGCGCTACAAGGATGCTACCAACACCCGCCTCTCTGCATGGCGCTATAGCTATGAGGATAACACCCATGGCGGTGGTGGTAAGATGCTCGTGGTACAAGCCGTGTATCTGGGCGAGGGCTTCAGCGGTACGGTGAATACCTTTGCATCCGAGCAGTGGTGGTCCGATCACGCCTCCGAAGCGGTTACTCGCATATTCCCTACATATGGATATAACAGTAACGGTACCGCCGGTATGTCTGCCGCTTCGCCTATCAACCGTGGCTCGTACGGCTACTGCTGGTCGGCCACGGCGTTCAATAGTAGCAGCGCGTACTACATGGGCGTGGGCAATAGCTACGCGTTCGTGTACAACGGCTACCAGGCCCACGGGATGGCTGTGCGTCCGTTCTCCGAGTAACTAAAACGGCGCACTGCCGTTTTATTCGATTCATTTGTTTTATTTCGCCTCCGCCCTCAAAGGCGGAGGCGTCAAAAAGAAGTAAGAACCGCGAAGCGGTCGAATTTTTTTTTAAGATCACTACCATGACATGTATCAAAGATATACTGGCAACCGAATCTAACCACAACAGTGAACCCACTGTCAGGCTCTACGCTGAGGGCGTATTCTACAAAGCTTACGAATACTCGGCTTACTTATTTGTACACCACATCAGGAGCTACAGAGCCAAGCGCAAATATTACAAATCAGTGCATCGTGATGTAGTATCGACGGGTTTTCCCATCAGCACACTCGCCTCCCTGCAACTACCGGCAGGCTGTAAGCCCCGGGAAGAGCCCAACTCAGGAGGTAAAGTCATACTGATACCTATAAACCAAGACATGGTAGCACCGGAGGCGGACTTCGGGTCATGGAGAGAAAATATACCCATGGATACTCCTCCTGTGCGCAAAACACCCCTATTCCCCCCGAGTATGCTCACTGAGGATGTGCCGGTAGATGAGTCTCTATGCCATGATAGCATGCGTAGCATAGCCTTTACGGTGACCTCTGCAGAAAGAGCCGCACTGGAAAAGCTGAAGAACTTCCACTTGGAAGCCGCTACACCCATGAGATGTATGCTGTTTGTGGCAGAGCTGAGGCAGATGGTGGCGGAGCATGGGTGTGAGAGAGGGTAAGAATCACCTTGCTATTTTGTATGCTACTGATGGTATTTATGTTTTTCACTCCTCTTACATTACTTCCCGGGCATATCATGAGAAAATACGGACATAGATCCCATGTCGCAACATGTATAGACAAAGAAATAATCAGCCATGAACTACGAAAACCTACCGGTATACAAAGCCACCTTTGACCTGCTAATCTATGTGTACAGATACACGGTGAAGATACAGCGTGAGTACAGATACACGCTGGCAGAGGAGATGAAGCGCACCTTACAGGAAGTACTGATGGAGATATACCGTGCGAATATAGTGCGTGACAAAGCTGATCATATATCACGTGCCAGACAGGAGCTGGTGAGGGTGCGAGTGCATTTCAGGCTCATGCGAGAGCTGAAGCTACTCTCTCTCAAGCAATGTGTGATGATCACAGAAAGCATAGCTGACATATCCAAGCAACTCACCGCATGGGAGAAGCATGTGACATCTGTGACGAAGCTCCCTCATGATGCTAATGTGAGATGAGCGTGTCTCAGCCTCTTCTCCTGCCTCCCCCTCGGATGCGTTTTTTCGATAGGAAGAATGCTACGCCTCTCTGCCTCTCCCAAAAAGTAAGCAATGTCTTTGCTTCCCCCTTGGAGAAGGGGGCAGGGGGATTGACGAGAAGAGAGCTAAGTAGATGCAAGGGGATTGAGGAAAAGGAACAGCTTTTATGGATGCAAAACGAGCATTGACAAAAGCACAGCATACAGAGATAAACGTCCCTGTGTCTCTGAGTGCAACCTCAAAATGGTGTGAGGGGTGCGTGTGAGAAAAGGCCAAGTGCGATGTAAAAGCATTGTAATGAGAGTCCTGCTCCTATGTCATAGTGCAGAGCAGGAGAGGATTATGGTAGGTTCGGTAACCCACCGTCAAGGCGAGGAGGAGTGAGAGATAGCTCCAGGATGGTCACCACAGCATAGCTGCTGCCCCGTGCGAGCTTCTTGCCCACAACTGCCCGCCTCCGGTTATGTCCCGAATGCAAAGGGGTATCGCTGAGAGTGCGGGTCTCTCCGAAATATCAGGAAGAGATGCCCGGTACTCACCTCGATATAGTATCAGAGGTTACTTTTTTGTGTGACATAGTGCTGCCGCTTCGCCTAACAACCGTGGCTCGAACGGCTACTTCTGGTCGGCCACGGCGAACAATAGTAGCAACGCGTACAACATGAACGTGAACAATAGCAACGCGAACGTGAACAACAACAACCAGACCAACGGGATGGCTGTGCGTCCGTTCTCCGAGGAACCTGCCGCCTTGGCTCTATATCTCACCGCCACCTCACACTCACCGGGTGTATGCATACAAGCTCTCTCTCCTCTACGGTAGATGAAGTAAGATGAGAGGCTATGATCCCCTCTCATCTCTCTCTCTCTGCTACGGCAGATATGAAAATGAACAATGATATACAGTGATATAATGAGTACAAACGCTATAGCCACTACACAAACATACCACGAACTCATGGCTGACCTGCTGGTGGCATATACTGCTGCCTCACGGCACAAACGCAGTAGCAAGCCACGCCTGGAGTTTGAGCTACGCTTCGAGGAGGAGCTTACGGATCTGGCTCGGAGCATTATGGACGGCTGCTATGAGATCAGGCCTTGCACCCGATTCATGGTGACCTCCCCGGTACTGCGTGAGGTGATAGCGGCAGACTTCCGTGACCGCATAGTACACCACTACATCCATGCTTATCTCAACCCCACGCTGGAGAGACTGCTGATACATGATTGCTACTCATGCCGCACGGGCAAGGGTACTCACTTTGGGGTAGAGCGCCTGAAACATCACATCCTCTCCTGCTCACAGCAGTATACTCGCCCTGCCTATGTACTGCAACTCGACATTCGTGGCTATTTCATGCACATAGATCGGAATATACTCTACCGCAAGGCTATGACTCTGATGGATAAGATAGGCTCGCAGCGCCACCCTGCGGGCAAGCTACTACGTGAGCTGCCCAAGCATAGACTGGTGACTGAGCTACTGCATAAAGTGATATACCATGACCCTATCAGAAATTGTGTGTACCGTGGCAACCCTGCCTTGAGCAAAGGCTTGCCACCTTCCAAAAGCTTGCTGTACTCACCCGATATGTGCGGACTACCTATAGGCAACCTGACCTCACAGCTTTTTAGCAATCTATACCTCAACGACTTTGACCGGTGGGTCAAAAGCGACTTCCATATCAGGCACTACGGACGATATGTGGATGACTTCTACCTCATACACACGGATGCAGAGTATCTCAAATCTCTGATAGCCCCTATGGCACGCCGCCTCAGTGAAGTCTGGGGGCTGGAACTGCACCCGAACAAGATAAAACTACAGGAGGTGAAAAAGGGGGTGACCTTTCTGGGCATTCACCTCAAGCCTTACCGAAGATACCTGAGCCACGCCACCCGAAAACGCATATGCAAAAGAGTAGCAAAGCTCAATGAGGAAGTTGCTGCACAGCCTGGGGAGATAAGAAAACAACGAAAATACCGGGAGTATATGCTGGCTCATGCTAACTCGTATTTGGGGATACTAACGGGCACGGCATCATATGGCGTGCGTAAGCGTATGTTTCGAGATAGTGCGCTTTTTGAGATAGCGTATGCTACACCTTTCTTACACAAGTTTGTGCTTCATGCTCATGGGATACTGCCTGATAAGAGAGAGACACACGCAGGTGGCAACACTCTGAGACTCTCATCGGGTGAAACAAAAGTATCTCCTCTCCTCTATGATAAAGAACACCAAAAGAAAACAAGCAATCGATAGACTAAAAAAGATGGTAATAATAAAAAAGAAACTACAAGGTCGAAGGTATCCCAGACACAAACCTCTCTCTCCCTATTGCATGTACAGGCTATCACCGCTATTTGTACAGGGTGTCGATGCTGCACGTACAAGTAACGGTGTGTCTCCTGTACGTGTAGCGATGGCTGCAAGTACACCTAACGATGACCTGAAGTACAGGTAGCTACGGTGACCCTATGACAGATGCATTGGCCTGTCCAGTGAGGATGGGCGTAAACGAATATTAAACTAATAAAAAACAAAGACAATGAGTATCAAATTCAAACTCGTGGGGCGCAAGATCAATATTGGCCCCCAAAAAGGTAAAAACATCTACACGGCACAGCCGGTATACCTCGACGACATGAACTTCAAGGAGCTGTGCACTCGCATAGCAGAGTACTCTGCTATGACGAGTGCCGATGTGCGTGCGGTGCTGGATCGCATGGTGTATGTGATGAATGAGGAGTTGGTCAAGGGGCGCATAGTGCGTCTGGAAGACTTTGGCTCCTTCCGCCTCTCATTCGGTTCCAAAGCTGTAGAAAAGGAGGGCGATTTCAACACTGGGTTGATTCGTACGCCCAAGATACTTTTTACTCCTTCCAAGGAACTCAAAGCTAGTGCAACCACACGAGGTGGCCAAGGGCTCGCCTATGAGCGAGTGAGTGCTGAGACGGGGCGTCGCAAAGTCCTCAAGTCCGCTAAGCCTGGAGCGGGTGGGGTTACACCGGGAGATAATGCCGGCAGTGGGACGCCTCCAAACCCTGGCTCAGGCTTGTGACATACTTCTCCCCTCCCCCCAAAAAGTAAGCAATGTCTTTGCCTCCCCCTTGGAGAAGGGGGCAGGGGGATTGACGAGAAGAGAGCTAAGTAGATACCAAAGGGGATTGATGAAAAGGTGAGCTTTTATGGATGCAAAGGGGGAGATTAGACAAGCGGTCAATCCCCCCCCCCCGCCCCCTTCTCCAAGCTAATCTTTATACACATCTTTTAATTTTTTTGTTTCATGAAAGATAGTACAGTGAGGTGCTCATGGAAAACCTTTAGACCTTTGCACATGGTATTATATCCTGGAGGTCCGCCAGATTTTACATAAGCTTTCCATGATCCCAGTCGGGCTATTATCCACGAAGCCCAAGCTAACGAATCTTCCCGAAAAGGATTATTCCCATCTTTTGATCGAGGAGACTCTTTATGTAGCATTTCCATCTCTAGATGCAGCATCTCGCACTCTTCCTCTGTAAAGAGTCGATTACATGAAACGCTCTCATTGGCAGTGTCATATTTTTTCTTTAGAGTCATACACTTTAGCACAACATAGAACCCCATTGCCATAAGCTTTTTCATCGCCATACCGTTTTCTAATTGGGCAGAGGTAATACCCAAGCCTTTGGTTTTCATTAATCTAAAGACTTCTTCGATATGCCATCGATACTTGTACCACTGTATAATCCGGAGTGCATCTTCCTTACTCTTTACTTCGTGCGAGGTGAGCAAACGCCATTCGATAGGCTTTTCACCCTCGGGAACGCTACCGGCATCTTCTCTGACATGAACGTAGTGGCAGCTAATACTCTTTGAAACATCGTCTTTACCATTACCTGTGTTGCCGAAAGTGACTGGTGCATATTTGACGTCGAACAACGCCTTGCGAGGTTTACGCCTATTTTGCCTAGTGATCTGGGATGTGCAACTGAAACTAACCGGTTGTTTATCCAACCATTCGATGATACGTTCTTTTTTAGATTTTGAATCTCCCTCGAGAAGCCGATTGTGAATGGAGCGAATCAGAAAATCACATCCTTCTTCCAACGTCTTACTCATGACGGTGTAGATATCATTCTCACGATCACCCACCATGGTTTTACGTAAATTTTCTGGCAAATTCGCGTTTGCCATTTTAGCCGATGCAGCCCAACGAGACGATTCTTTCTCATTAAATCCAATTTTTTTACGCAGCTGTTTCTTCTGGCGTGCGTCTTTGCGATCTCTGTTATACAACTCAATCGAACTATAACCCATAGGGGTTTCTGTCTCAGGGTCAAAGAGCAAGCAAGGATGAGCAAAGATGCTGTACTCCGAACTCTTGTTGGTTCCATACCCATAATCTTCGTCATTAGGGTTTAATCTGCCACTGATATTATCAAAAGTAAACTCTGTAGTATCCTGAATGCAAAGCACATGCTTAAGATCTTTGCAACATTGTGCGCTATTTGCGGTAACGCAGTCCAAAAACTGATCCATTTTCCATCTTTTATTATTTAGGAGTCGATAAGCCCCCTGCCTTTCTGCATGATTCTTAAAACAACTGTTCATGACCCCGTCCACACGACGTGTCATTGCTGCCAAGACGAAATATAATCGCTTAGCGATACGTGCATCTTTTATGACGCCTGAAAATGTTAAGTTACATATATAAAGATACGAAAAAACAACGAGGATACAATGCAAGAAATTGAATAAAAGTATGTTAAATCGTTGAGATATGTGTATAGATTAGTTCTCCAAGGGGGATTGACGAAATAATAGCTCTCTCGCCAAAAGAAATGCCACACCTCAGCCTCCCCCTTCTCCAAGAGGGATTGACGAAATAATAGCTCTCTCGCCAAAAGAAATGCCACGCCTCTGCCTCTCCCTTCTCCAAGGGGAAGGCAAAGGCTCCGACTGCTTCACAGATCTAGGGCTTACCCCAAAAAACACCCCCAAGGGAGGGGTAGGGAGGGACAAGTTTAATGGTTACCGTGTTTCTTACGTATGGATCCCGGGGAAGCTCCCAACCAATGCTCGCAGAATTTATTGAAATGGGAGCGTGAGGAAAACTTGAAAGCATCTACAATCTGTTTGATGGGTATGTCGGACTCGCACAGTGCTACCATGACTTTATGAGCTTTGCGCTGTAGTAGCCATTGGTAGGGAGATGTACCGAATTCTTTTTTGAATTTCTTTTTGAAATTGTCAATGCCCATATTCATCTTTCTTGCCAATGTAGATATGCTCTCCTGCTCGTCTATGCATCGAAATATTTGCTGTTTGAACTCTGCCGACTTGCCGATGATGGGTCTGAAGAGATCAATAAGTTCCTGCTCTCTGAAACTAATACCTAAGAGCATCATGAGCTCTTCGCTTTTGATGGAGTGGAGTCGGGCACATTTGAAGCCTGAGAGTAGATACTCGCTAAGAACGTAGTAGAAGATGTTGATGATGCGAGGTGATTGGTATGCTTTGAATGTGTAGAGAGTGTTTTCTTTTGACTTGGAAAGCGATATGGATAGGTGAGACATGGTGACTTTGCTGCAAATGCTTTGTATCTGCTCGGATTTCATGATCACCATGGTGACATCATCAAGAGGTGTGATGTATACAGTATCTCCGGCAGGTATAAAGAAGATATGACGTGGCTCTACAGTAAGTTCAGGAAACAAATTGTATTGCACGCTTATCCTGCCCTTGAGTATGTAGATAATTCTATTTACAGTAATGTCCGGTGAGTTTACTTTGGAATCATCCGGAGACATATTGACAACATAGAATCCATTACGAGGACTGCATGTGTAACAACTGCATAGCAAGTGTTTTTGCAAATCAATAATTTTCATTGTTTATGTGACCGTGTTAAAAATTATATAAGTAGAGTCGGCTCTTCTTTATTAGTGCTAACTCTTTACGAATCAGGTTGCCAATATATTACAATTAGCTCTATGTAAATGAGAATATATGTCTATAAAATACCTACATAGTGTATACAACATGTCTACAAATCACTTTTTTGCATTGTGAATGAGTCTTATTCCGTCAAGTGTTGTGAGTTATGTAGGCAACATGGGTGTGTATATTGCAAATCTGAGTGCATATTAAAAATATTATTCTGATACAGTAATCATGTTAGATAAACTTACTATTTGGGTCACTTTGATGATAGCATCATGCCTTAGTGTGTGCAGAATGGGTTTGGTCATGGATCCTGTGTGCTATAGCTCATCCTATAATATGGTGGATGGAAATAAGTATGGAATTATTTTGAGGAGAAGACTCAACTGTGCTATAATCCCGTATGTTGTAGAAAATCCCTGTAAGACTTTCACTAATAAGCGAGTCGCTGGCGAAGGGCTGTCTGTGGCAATAAACCCTGATCCTATGGCGAATGCCTGGCGGAGCACCCATCATGATATTACCTATGGAGACACAGCCGTAAGCAATGGAAGATCTACTATGTGCTATGTGTTTCCCGTGATAGTGCTGGCATTATTGTTTGTAATGTCCTTGATGATGGTGTATTACAAAATGAAGTTTCGTGTACTGGAGGTACATAAGATCAATTTGGAGCATGAGAAAGAGTATATGGAAAAAAATCTGCAGATGAAAGAGGAACTGGAGAAACAAATCTCTCTCCGTATGAAATACGAGCAAGAGATATCCGAACTCAGATCACAGATAGAAGCCAAAGATTCAATTGAAAAAGAAGAGTCGTCCAAACTAACAGCGAGCAGATTGATAAACGATAATATGCTCACTGCTAAACAGTCAATGGCTACATTGGTAAATGAGGAAAGCCAGATGGATGTTTTGGTGGCAGAGTTTCAGGCTAATAATCGTGATTACTTCAATAAACTTGAAGAGTATTCTAATAATAAATTAACAGTTCAAGACTTGAAATACTGCGCTTGTTTTTGTATGAAACTGACTCCTAAAGAAATATCCAATATGTATAATGTGGAGAGTAAAAGTGTGAGAATGAGCAAATATCGCATCAAACAGAAGCTCAATGTGCCCTCAGATATAAGTTTGGAGGCATTCCTGCAACAGCTATGAATTTGTTGAGGGGGGCTTATGCACTAAGAATAGAATATCTGGGGTTAGAAGAATTATATGAAGATTAGATGATTGGTTTTATTCTCAAAATTCCGGGAGGAATTGGGTGAAGAGGATAAAAGAATTGAGACGATTCCCAAATGAATGATGAGCGTCTCATAGTCTCTTTTATTCCATTATTGATTCAGGTAAGAAAAGCGGTCACCATGCTGCTCTCGGATAAGAGAGCTGGTGACCGCTGAGTTTATAGGAGCCATAACATGCAACTCCTATATGGAGTTGCTACCGATGGTTTTTAGTAACGTGACTCTACAGCTGACCAGTTGATGATGCTCCATACATCTTTCACGTGATCGGCTCGGCGATTCTGATAGGTAAGATAATATGCGTGTTCCCAAACATCGACACCCAACAGAGGTTTAAGTCCGTGTTTTACGGGATTGCTGCCGTTGGGTTCTTTGGTGATTTCCAGATTCCCCTTTTCGTCAGAGGCCAACCATGCCCAACCTGAACCAAACAATGTAACGCATGCATTGTTGAATTCTTCCTGAAATTTGTCGAAACTTCCCCATTTCTTTTCAATGGCTTCCATCAACTTGCCTGAAGGCTTACCACCGCAATGAGGACCGAATTGTGTAAAATAGAGATTGTGATTCAACACCTGACCGGCGTTGTTGAATACGCCGCCATCGCTTTTCTTTACGATATCTTCCAATGACATGGACTCAAACTCTGTACCTTCGATGAGCTTGTTCAGTGTATTCACATAGTTCTGAAGGTGTTTGCCGTGATGATATTCAATTGTTTCTTTGCTGATAACCGGTTCCAGAGCTGTAGGCTCGTAAGGCAAATTGATCAATTCGTGTTTCATTGTTCTTACTATAATTTATTGTTATTAATATATCGTGAAATATCTTTTACTTTATTTTAAGTGACTTTTCACTTTTCTGTGATCTATTTTCATAACAAATATACGTTTACAATGTTTAAATTTGTATAGCTAAAAACTAAGATATGATAGATAACATCAATAATGCTTCCGGACTAATTGTAGTCTCAGGAGGCATGGACAGCATAACTCTGCTATATGAATATGCACACGATATCAGACTGGGTATAAGCTTTGATTATGGTTCTAAACACAATGATAAGGAGTTGCCTTTTGCGCGCATGCATTGTGAGCGTTTAGGTATTGAGCATATTACTATTCCGCTGAGCTTTATTGCAGAATATTTTAAGAGTGATTTACTGAAAAGCGGCGGCGATATCCCTATGGGGTCTTACGACGATGATAATATGAAAAGTACGGTGGTGCCATTTCGCAATGGAATCATGCTGAGCATAGCTGCCGGTATGGCAGAGAGTAGGGGACTATCACGCATTTATATTGCCAATCACTTTGGCGATCATGCTATTTACCCTGACTGTCGTGCTTCCTTTATTAATCCTATGACACAAGCTATCGCAGAAGGTACCGGAAATAATGTGCATATCACAGCTCCCTATACCTCTATAACCAAAGGTGAGATAGCCAGGATAGGCAAAAAGCTGGGAATAGACTATGCCGAGACTTGGAGTTGCTATTGCGGAGGTGATGTCCAGTGTGGCACATGTGGTACATGTGTAGAGCGTAAAGAAGCTATGCACGATGCAGGTATTGATGATACAACAGTATATCTGCATTGAGTGAATATTACGCTGTATAAATAATAATATTGTGGAGTAATATGCACGTATATATGTGTATACTCTCTTTGAAATAACGATTTTAATCTATTCACCTTTTGATGGAAAAGGAAGTTAAGTATCATATTCCAGCTATGGATTGCCCTTGTGAAGAGCAAATTATCAGGATGAAACTGGCTGAGTTGTCGTCAGTTCATTCTCTGGATTTTGATTTACCGGCTAGGGTGCTCACAATTGTTTTCAATGGTAGTTTTGAGCCTATCGAAGAAGCTCTTGTATCTGTAAAAATGGGGGGGACACTCGTGTCTGAGCAAGACATAAAATACTCGGAAAGCAACGACCCTCATCAAAATGTACATAATAAGCGGCAGCTAAACATTCTTATAGCCGTGCTGGTAATCAATGCGGTTTATTTTCTGGCTGAAGAAATCTTCGGGTACATTTCAGGTTCTTTGGGGCTTATGGCTGATGGATTGGATATGCTTGCCGATGCTTTGGTTTATGGCCTTGCGATATGGGCTATAGGTAAAAATACTATGCGAAAGAAACGTATCACCAAGCTATGTGCCGTGTTGCAAGGTATTTTGGCGTTGGGCGGATTATACGAAGTGGTGGAGCGTTTTATTACCCAAACTGTACGACCCGATAGTCTTACTATTATTATAGTAGCCTCATTGGCTCTGCTGGGCAATGCTGCATGCCTCTATCTTTTGACCAAAGATAAGAGTGGGGAAAGTCACATGAGAGCGGCTACCATATTTTCCTCAAATGATGTGATAGCCAATGTGGGTGTAATTTTGGGCGGTATATTAGTAGCTGTTACGGATAGTTATATACCGGATACTATTATCGGGGGTATTGTGTTTCTTCTTGTCATGCGGGGAGCATACAAGATTTCGAAACTATAGGAGACTGTTGCAAAAGTCAACAGTCTTGTGGATTTTGGAGTCAAAGCCGACAAAAGACACTTTGACCGGGCAGAGAGGGTAAAGTGCAAGGCGCTAAGAGTGAGTGCACAGGGAGTTTACTTCAGGTAAATGACCAAACGCGAATCTCGCAAGCAACGAAGCAATTTGCCTGCTATGCAACGGTCTCTATAGACTTTTTGATATTTGTTAGTCGATAATAAAAAGAGACTGCCTCAAAATTTGAGACAGTCTCTTCTGCTATATAACTGTAAAGATATTTTAGATCTTATTGTTAGAACCCAGCACGTTTTCGATCTTGTGCATGTAGAGTTCCTTCAAAGAGTCACGAGCCGGTCCAAGGTATTTACGAGGATCAAATTCGCCTGGTTTGGTCGCAAATACTTCGCGGATAGCGGCAGTCATAGCCAAGCGACCATCTGAGTCGATATTGATCTTGCAGACAGCACTCTTAGCAGCGCGACGAAGTTGCTCTTCAGGAATACCGATAGCATCTTTGAGAGCTCCACCAAATTTGTTTATGATAGCCACTTTGTCCTGAGGTACTGATGACGATCCATGAAGTACAATAGGGAATCCGGGGATACGACGCTCGATTTCTTCGAGGATGTCGAAACGCAAGGGAGGAGGAACGAGGATACCATTCGCATCACGCTCGCATTGTTCCGGAGTAAACTTATTAGCACCATGTGATGTACCTATTGAGATAGCCAAAGAGTCAACACCCGTCTTTTTTACGAAGTCATCAACCTGATCTGGCTCTGTATAAGTGTGGTGCTCAGCGCATACATCGTCTTCAACACCGGCCAATACTCCCAGCTCGCCTTCTACAGTGACATCGTGCTGATGAGCATATTCTACCACTTGCTTGGTCAAAGCTACATTCTCGTCATAGGGAAGGTGTGAACCATCGATCATTACAGATGAAAATCCCATCTCAATACAGCTTTTACACAGCTCAAAGCTATCACCGTGGTCAAGATGGAGTGCGATTTGAGGATTAGGACAACCAAGTTCTTTGGCATACTCTACAGCTCCTTGAGCCATATAGCGAAGCAAAGTTTGGTTGGCATATTTGCGTGCACCGCTCGATACCTGAAGGATCACCGGAGAGTTAGTAGCAACTGTAGCTTGTATGATAGCTTGCATTTGCTCCATATTGTTAAAGTTGAAAGCCGGGATTGCATATCCGCCTTTTACCGCTTTAGCAAACATCTCACGAGTGTTTACCAAACCTAAATCTTTGTAATTAACCATTTTTATATTCCTTTAGAAAAATTGATATTATCCAAACGTGAGCAAAGATACAATTTTCTAATTGATTGTATATAAATTTATGCTATTAATTAAAATTGTATAAAAAGGGGGCTTATCGTTTCATGGCTCTATCCATTTCGCGCCTATCATCACGCTCTTTGATAGAGGCTCTTTTGTCATATTGTTTCTTACCTTTTGCTACAGCAATTACTACTTTTGCCAAACCTCTGTCATTGAGAAATAGCCTGGTGGGTACTATAGTAATACCTGGAGCTTTAGATGTTTCTTCGATTTTCTTCAGCTCCTTTTTATTGAGTAATAGTTTGCGTTCTCTACGGGCAAGATGGTTGTTGTATGATCCGTAAAAATATTCCGAGATATACATGTTTTTTACCCATAACTCTCCTTTATGGAAATAACAAAAGGTATCTACCAAGCTAACTTTTCCTAATCTGATAGACTTGATCTCTGTCCCGACCAACACGATCCCGGCAGTATAGGTGTCTATGAATTCGTAATCGAAAGACGCCTTTTTGTTTTTTATATTGATTGCTTTCTGTACTTTCTCTTTCATAAAATTGATATTTGTCAATAATCAATGATACATATAATTTCTTTAATACCCCCTTATGGAGCTATGGCATAACTTCACTGCCAAGAAAGACGGACGATATTATTGCGGAGCTTTCTTATAAAGATATATGGCAATGAGTACGAACACAATGTTCGGTATCCATGCCGCAAGCCACGGCGGCATAGCTCCGCTCACTGCGAAGGTAGAGGTTACCGTCATAAAGAGGATATAACCAAAGCTGAGTCCAAGCCCTATGGCTATATTGAAACCCATACCTCCTTTCATCTTGCGTGATGATAATGAAGCCCCTATGATAGTAAGTATAAATGCCGAGAATATAGAAGCGTACCTTTTGTGTCGCTCAATATCGAATTGTGTAGCATTCCCTGTGCCTCGCTCTCTTTGTCTGTTGATATAGCTGGTCAGTTCCGGAGTTGTCATTGTCTCGGCATCACTTTTAGAGACCACCAAATCAAGCGGACTGATGTTGATTACTGTGTCGATTTGCATGCCCGTAGTATCTTTTTCGTACATACCACGAAACGATCTGATCTTGTAATTGTAAAGTGTCCAGTGGTTTACAGAGTCGTAGGTAATGCGCTCTGCCGTCAATCGTGATACGAGATCACTTTTCTTAAACTTGTCCATGGAGAATTGATATCCTGTTTTGGATACGGTATTGAATGAGTTAATGAAGATATACACCCCTTTCTCTATTTCGAGCTGTATACTCTCAGCATATTCTACCCTGTTGTTTTTGATGTATTTGGACTGGAAGTCAATTCTCTTGAGATTACCTGGTGGAATGATAAAGCTATTGAAAATAAATGTGATAACACCTATGATTGCAGCGGATATGACATAAGGTTTCATGAGCCTCTTGAAGCTCATGCCCGTAGAAAGCATGGCTATGATTTCTGAGTTTTCAGCAAGCTTGGACGTGAAAAATATTACCGCAATAAATACGAATAGTGGGCTGAAAAGATTGGCATAATAGGGGATAAAGTTGAGATAGTAATCGAAAATAATATCTTTGAGTCTTACCTCCGGTTTCAAGAATGCATCTATCTTTTCATTAATATCGAAGACTACCGATATGGTTATGATGAGTGCTATCGAGAATACAAATGTACCCAAGAACTTCTTGATTATATATCTATCTATTTTGCTTAGCCACTGCTTATTCATGAGGAATTTCCTAAGTTGTTTGGTTTATAGGCGATTGTCCAGTTGCTTTACCATCTTTTCTTTCCATGATGAGAAAGTTCCTTCAATGATTTGTTTACGAGCTTCCGTAACCAAATCAAGATAAAAAGCAAGATTATGTATCGATGCTATTTGTAAGCCTAAAATTTCCTGAGTCTTGATCAGATGATGCAGATACGCCAAGCTATATTGCTTGTCTACGAAAGATGTACCTAGCGGATCAATAGGCGAGAATTCTCTAGCCCATTTGGCATTCCTGATGTTTATGGTACCATGCCATGTAAAGAGTTGTCCATTGCGTCCGTTGCGAGTGGGCATGATGCAGTCAAACATATCTACACCGCGAGCTATATTCTCCAATAAATTTATAGGAGTGCCTACTCCCATCAGATAGCGGGGTTTGTCTTTGGGCAATATAGAGTTTGTAAGTTCCACCATCTCGTACATTTTTTCTGTAGGCTCTCCTACTGCAAGTCCGCCTATAGCATTACCTTCTGCTCCCAACGAAGCCACATGTTCCGCAGCTTGGGACCTCAAGTCCGGGTATACACAGCCCTGAACTATAGGGAAGAGACTTTGGTGGTATCCATATAGAGGATCAGTCTCCTTTACACGCTTCACGCATCTCATGAGCCATCTTTGAGTAAGTTCCAGAGAATCTTTAGCGTATTTATAATCGGCATCGCCCGGACAGCACTCATCGAAAGCCATCATAATATCCGCCCCTATCTTACGCTCAATATCCATTACACCTTCGGGGGTAAATAGATGTTTTGAACCATCGATGTGTGAGCGAAAGGTAACCCCCTCTTCCGTGATCTTGCGCCTCTCGGCAAGACTAAAAACCTGATAACCTCCGCTATCAGTCAGTATAGGACCATCCCAGCTGTTAAATTTATGCAATCCGCCAGCCATGTACAGCGTCTCAAGCCCTGGCCTAAGATACAGGTGATAAGTATTTCCCAGTATTATTTTGGCCCCGATATCCTCTTTCAGCTCTGTCATGTGCACAGCCTTTACAGAGCCTACAGTACCCACAGGCATAAATATAGGAGTAGGTATTACGCCATGATCTGTAGTAATACTTCCGGCGCGAGCGGATGTCTGATTACAATTGTGCTCTATATCAAATTTCAGCATAAGATGATGTCTCGTAATTCAAAAATATATTTAATCAAGAGTACAAAGATAATCTTTTCATGCTTAAACACAGACGCAAGCTGTGAGGTCGAGTACTTTATTTCCCAACTTGCACAATCCCGAAGCTATCTTAGCTCCTATTTACATAGTTGTAAGTTCAACTCCCGCTCCGGGTATAAACAAAAAGGCTAATAATTTGAAAAAAATCGGTAGATTTTTGAAAAAGTTTATAAAAGAATATTTGCGATTGGGGGCGGAAAATCTTAGTGTCAGCTTAGAGCGGCTTTAATGATGTTTTGATGAAATGTGAAAATGTTAGATATTTGATTTTGTATCTTTCTTTTTGATTAAATTGAGCTGAGTTTTGTTTCTTTTTTGATAGCGTTGTGGGTGTGGGGGATTTTTGTTTTTCGGATTTAATATTTTTCTAACTGTCTTTTACTTTTTTCTTAGTTAGATCACTTCTGTAACGTAATTAGGAAAATTCCTTTACGTAGTTAGAAAAAAAGTAAAAGGCAGTTAGAAAAATGGCAAAGTTGTGTTATAATATAGATTTGTTGAGTTTAAATTAAGGTTTGACTGAGGGATAAAAATGGAAAAGCCGTAAAGAGGTGCTGATACACGCTTTACGGCTCTTGGGTTAATGTCAGGTGTCATTTATTGCATTTTGACACTTTGATTTTTTCTTATACTTATTCTGTTTTGACAAAATGTAAGCTGACGTGTTCATACAGCAAAATCTGTATACTGGCAAAGTAGTGCTTGCCGGTATTTATTGTATGGATGTGATAGCTCTGAGCTTTCATTGATCGGGTAAAATCTTATTGTTATTTGAGACTGTTGCAAAAGTCAACAGTCTCATGGATTTTGGAGGCAAAGCCGACAAAAGACACTTTGACCGGGCGGAGAGGGTAAAGTGCAAGGCGCTAAGAGTGAGTGCACAGGGAGTTTACTTCCGGTAAATGACCAAGCGCGAATCTCGCAAGCAACGAAGCAATTGGCCTGCTATGCAACGGTCTCTATTTCTACAAAGATACAACATCCATCCCCCCTTTGTCAAGAGGAGGAGCATAAAATTTGATTTATTTTGGGGAGTTTTACTCTTTAATATCTATGTGGTATTGAGTCTACTTTACCAATAAATTTTCGAGCAAGATTTATTCTTCGGAGAAAGAATCTATTTCTTCTAACCACATAGCACTGCTGGCATCGCTGGGCATGCGCCAGTCCCCCCTTGGTGATAGGCTTATACGGCTTACTTTGGGCCCGTCGGGCATACAGTTGCGTTTGTACTGCTGGGAGAAAAATCTATGGTAGAATGTTTTCATCCATTTCTTGATCTCTTTTTTGGTATATTGCCCCTCGAAAGCTACTTGGGCCAGATAAAAGATCTTTTCCGGCTTGTACTCGTTGTAAAGAAAATGATAGATGAAGAAATCATGCAGCTCATAAGGCCCCACAATGTTTTCGGTGATCTGTGTCATTTCTCCATTATTACTTTTAGGTTTAAGTTCAGGACTTATAGGAGTATCAAGCACGCTTCTGAGTGTTTTGGACGTGTCATTGCCGAAGTAGTCTGTGTCTGCAAGATGCCTCACTATCAGCTGAACTGATGTTTTGGGAACACCTGCATTTACTGAATACATGGACATATGATCGCCATTGAAAGTGCACCAACCCAAAGCTAGTTCAGACAAATCGCCTGTGCCGATGACAGGTGCATAGTATTTGTTCGCCGTATCCATCAGGATTTGGGTACGCTCACGAGCTTGTGCATTTTCGTAAGTAGTATCATGTACTTCGGGGTCATGACCAATATCGGAGAAGTGTCTCATGCAAGCATCTGTGATATCAATATCTTTGGCGGTAATACCCAGATATTTCATCATATCCAGTGCATTATTATATGTTTGTGAAGTAGTACCAAAGCCGGGCATTGTAATCCCGATAATATTTTCGCGAGGTATACCAAGAAAATCAAAAGCTCCTACAGTGACCAGAAGTGCGAGTGTAGAGTCCAGACCTCCCGAAATCCCTATCACAGCGTGGTCACTGTGTATGTGTTTGAGCCTTTGGGCCAGACCGCATACCTGGATATCATAAATCTCTTGGGAGCGTTCGGCTCTATGGATATTATCGGGCAAGAAAGGATTTTTTTCTACTGATCGTGTTATGGGGGCAGAATGGCCTTCTGATTTCAACATAAAAGGAATCTCTGTAAGCTCCTCGGTTGCATAGTCCGAGACAGCAGCTTTGAAACTTGAGTTGATAAGGCGTTCATTTTGTATATAAGAAACATCGATATCATTGATAAGCATCCTCTCACTATATTCAAACCGCTTCATCTCTTCTATAATTTTACCACACTCTGCTATGAAGGCTTTACCTGTGTATACCAAATCGGTGGAACTCTCTCCATATCCGCAAGAACTATAGACATACCCGCAAAGACTTTGGGATGAAAGTCCGCTGATGAGTGATCGTAAATAGGTGTGTTTGCCGGCGTTTTCATTACTGGCTGATAAGTTGAAGATAATCTCTGCTCCGTAAAGAGATAGTCGTGTACCGGGGGTATAAGGTGTCCACATATCCTCGCATATCTCTACTCCGATACCAATATTACCGGAGCTGAAAATAATATTATGACCTATGGGCACATCGAATGAACCTATGTGTGCAATGGAGAACTTGAGGTCACGGGCGGGAGTAAACCAACGTGCTTCTTGAAATTCCCTGTAATTGGGTAAGTAGCTTTTGGGTATAGCTCCCAGGATTTTGCCTTTTTGGAATGCTACAGCAGCATTGAACAGCTTTTCCTCCACTCTTACAGGCATTCCTACGATAGCCATTAGTTCACACTCTTTGGTACGCTCGACCAGTCGGCACAAACACTCCGCTGCTTTATCAATAAGATAGGGATGGAGCAATAGATCTCCACAAGTGTAGCCTGTGATGCAAAGTTCAGGAAAGGCTATGATTTCTACACCTTTGCTGTCAGCATCAAAGATCATTTTTTCAATCCTCTCAATATTGTAATTGCAATCTGCTACCTTGACAAAAGGAACGGCAGCAGCCACTTTGATAAAGCCGTATTTCATTTTAGTATTATTTTAATGAGACCTACAAATGTAACGAAAGGGTTTCATAAATAGATTAAAGGTAGGCTATGTACAAACAAAAATGACCGAAAACAGGGTGTAAAACTCTGTTTCGGTCATTTTAAAAGGATATATCTCAGGGGAAATTAGCTGTTCTTGAAGATCAAAGAGTGATTTTCAGAGGAGTAATCTATAGTGATAGATGAGTCACTCTTGACAGCTCCTGAAAGAATCTCCTTGGATAACTCATTCAAAACATATTTTTGGAGGACACGTTTGACTGGTCTGGCTCCGAACTCAGGATCAAATCCCTCTTCTGAAACAAAATCCAGGGCTTTGTCAGTATAATGAAGTTTGATGCCGTTTACACCAACCAACTTGATGATTTGATCAAACTGAAGTTTCACGATCTCTTTGATCTCTTTTTCATTGAGAGGTCTGAATACTATAGTCTCATCAATGCGATTGAGAAACTCAGGTCTGATTGTCCTTTTCAACAGATCCAATACCTGATTCTTTGTTTTTTCAATAACATCTTCTTCATTGTCAGGGGTGAGTAAACTCATGTTTTCTCGAATAAGATCGGACCCCATATTTGAAGTCATAATAATGATAGTATTCTTGAAGTTTACTACACGGCCCTTGTTATCTGTAAGCCTGCCGTCATCCAATACTTGTAGCAGTACGTTGAAAACATCAGGGTGTGCTTTCTCAATTTCATCGAAAAGCACTACAGAGTAGGGTTTTCTTCTGATTGCCTCGGTAAGTTGTCCTCCCTCATCATATCCAACATATCCGGGAGGCGCTCCTATCAGCCTTGTGGCACTGAACTTCTCTTGGTACTCACTCATATCAATACGAGTCATCATATTCTCATCATCAAAAAGAAATTCGGCAAGAGCTTTGGCTAGCTCTGTTTTACCGACTCCTGTAGTCCCAAGAAAGATAAACGATCCTATCGGTCGCTTGGGATCCTGAAGTCCTGCACGGCTTCTCCTTACAGCATCGGCTACAGCTTTGATGGCCTGATCCTGACCAATAACACGTTTGTGTAATTCATCTTCGAGATGAAGGAGTTTGTCTCTTTCACTTTGGAGCATTTTGCTTACCGGAATCCCTGTCCAACGAGATACAATGTCAGCGATATCCTCGGTATCTACCTCTTCTTTGATCATGGCATTTCCGCCTTGCAACTCATTGAGCCTTTGTTGGATCTGAGCTATCTCATCCTCTTTTTGCTTGAGCTGTCCGTAACGTATTTCAGCTACTTTACCATAGTCTCCTTCTCGCTCGGCTTTGTCGGCCTGGAACTTAAGTTCCTCAATGTCTATTTTATTTTGCTGAATTTTATTGATCTGTTCCTGTTCGTTTTTCCAGCGAGCCAGTTGAGAGCTTTCCTGATCCTTCAAAGCTGCAATCTCATGATTGAGATGCTCGAGCTTTACGGTGTCGTTTTCTCTTTTGATGGCCTCACGTTCGATCTCCAATTGTTTGATACGGCGAGATATCTCATCCAGTTCTTCCGGTAAAGAGTCCACTTGCATTCTTAATCTGGCAGCAGCCTCATCCATCAGGTCAATAGCTTTGTCAGGCAAGAAACGGTCAGTAATATACCTGCTTGAAAGCTGAACTGCAGCAATGATAGCATCGTCTTTGATACGAACCTTGTGATGGTTTTCGTATTTTTCTTTGAGCCCACGTAAAATGGATATGGAGCTCAACTCATCGGGCTCATCTACCATTACCATCTGAAAACGACGCTCCAAAGCCTTGTCTTTCTCAAAGTATTTACGATATTCGTCCAAAGTAGTTGCACCTATGGATCTGAGTTCGCCTCTTGCCAAAGCAGGTTTCAAAATATTAGCGGCATCCATAGCGCCTTCACTTTTTCCTGCGCCTACGAGCGTGTGTATTTCATCAATAAATAAAATAATTCCACCTTGTGATTGGGTCACCTCATTGACTACGGCTTTTAATCTCTCTTCAAATTCCCCTTTGTACTTAGCACCTGCGATGAGGGCTCCCATGTCCAAAGAAAATATTTGTTTGTTTTTGAGATTTTCCGGTACATCTCCACGTACTATACGATATGCAAGTCCTTCTGCAATAGCAGTTTTTCCTACACCGGGCTCACCGATGAGAATTGGGTTGTTTTTGGTCCTGCGTGATAATATTTGGAGCACTCGTCTGATCTCTTCATCACGTCCTATAACGGGATCCAATTTGCCATCTCTTGCTCTTTCACAAAGATTGATTGCATATTTGCCCAAGGCGTTGTATTGATCTTCTGCGCTCTGACTTGTTACTCTGTTGCCTTGTCTGAGCTCAGCAATAGCTTTGGACAAAGCACTCTCAGAGGCTCCCATATCCTTGAGCATTTGCCCTGCTTCGTTTTTCACCGCAAGCATGGCCAAGAGAATGTGTTCCAATGCTACATATTCATCTTTGAGATCGTGGGCTTTATCTTCAGCTTTCTGTAGGATAGTGTTAAGATCCCTACCAATATAAGGCTCTCCTCCGCTTACATGCGGAAGTTTAGATATTAGTTTTTCTGTTGCATCTAATACACGTTGCTTTTGAATACCTAATTTAGAGAATAAAAATTCCACCAGACTCTCGTCGGTATCGATAATGCTTTTGAGCATGTGCTGGGCCTCAATGGCTTGATGGCCTTCTCGCCTTGTAAGCTCTACAGCATGCTGTAAAGCTTCTTGTGATTTGATTGTATAGCTGTTAATATTCATAAATTAATCTTTTTAAAAAAGAAAAACAAACTATATACCTCATAATAAAATGATGTCAAAGTGTTGTTTATTCGTGTCATATTGACATGCGTACACATTTGACCTTTCTTACAAAACTTATCGTTACTCCAATAAGTTGTGCAAAAAGCCTAAATATTCTTATAAAAATTATATTTGAACTAAGGAGAGAGTCGAAATACTTTATTTTAATCAGGTTGTAATGAATCAACTGATTGTTAATATATAACTTGAGTCTATGCCTAAAGCCTTTTTGTACGGCATAGGTTTTGTGAACACTATTGAATTATAAAGTCTTATTTAATATATAAGAAATGTTTTTATTACACCTAAAGATATTGATGGAGTAAACTAAAGGGTAAGATTAAGATTAGTATCTTTGTATATAACTATATTTTATGAATAAAGAATTCCTGAGAATTGCGTCATTGCTTCTTGATGATCGTTTGGAGCAAGCTATTGGTCAAATCAGAGCCAATATAGGTCCTTACGGCACTAAGTATACATCGGTTTTGGATGAAAAAGAGGAGATTTATAAGAATCTGTTATTGTATTTTACCAAAGCTGTAGAAGATCCGGAGAGAGCCAAAGTCCTCGATTATCTCAAAGAGGAGATATTTTACATAGCACAGCAGGTGATCAAAGAGAGAGAGATGAGTAGTACAGGTAGTCTGTACTACAGCCAACTGAGATTTAGGATTGGTGTTACAGATAATTCTATTAACAAGACCTTGCAGCTAATATCTTCTTCCTCAACGAGGCAAGATTATGACCGTTCTGTGAATGAATTATTTTACAATATCTGGATATCGGAGCAAATTACCGATATAGAATCAGATCTGCTTATGGATAGTGATGAATATATCAAGTTGGTGGCCATATCCGCCATCACTCTGGGATTACAGTTTCATTGGGACATCTCTAAGGTTTTGTTTTTGCTCAAGGCTTTATCCAAACCCATGACCGAATCAGTGAAGGCAAGATTATGGGTGGGTATTTCCATCATATTCAGCCAATACCCTGATCTTATCAAGCTTCACGCCCATAAACTTGAACCTTATTGGGATGCTGTATGGGACAGTGGTAATACTCGTCCTGATGATGTAAGGATTGTTGTAAAAAAACTTTTTGGAGCAAGACAGACCGAAAAAATATCTGAAAAGATGCAAAATGAGCTCATTGAGGGGCTTAAAAATATTACTCCGGATATTAATAAGATGAGGGGAGCCGGTGAAATCATAGACTTGTCTATGGAGCCGGGATCGGATCCTCAATGGATAAAAGCTATTGAAGATGCAGGTCTGGACTCCGCTATAAGAGAATTTAGTGAACTGCAGCAACAAGGTGCGGATGTAATGTATACTTCCTTTATGAACCTTAAAGGAAGTTCTTTCTTCAGAGAACTTCCCAATTGGTTTTTACCATTTGATCGAAATCATAGTAGGGTATTGGCGACGTTGCAAACAGATCATGCCAATGAAAATATAGATCTGATGACAGGTCAACTCTGTGACTCTGATTGTTACTCTTTCATTCTGACTTTGGAGATGATGCCATATTCAATGAGATCTCAGGCTATAGAGTCTCTTAATGCCAATATAGGAGCCATGAAAGATCAATTGAAACAAATGTCAGAAGCGGGCGTTCCGGGAGGGAATTACAAACATGCCGTCAAGAACTATATTGAGTCATTGTATCGCTTTTATAAGCTATTTGATCGTAAAAATGAATTTGATGATATCTTTGAGCAAAGCCTAACTCCGGATTTGCCATTGATGCGAGATATCTTAGGTTCCGGTGATTTCAAAGAGCAGATAGCTGATATGCTCATGTCACAAAACCGTTTTGCTGAAGCTGCCTTGTTATTAGAAGAGCTTACGGGCTTGGAGCATGATAATTCGCAGTATTTCCAGAAACTCGGCTGGGCATATCAGAAAGTTTGTAGATGGCAAGATGCACTCGCAGCATATGACCGTGCAGATATTATTACGGGTAATAATTATTGGATTACACGTCAACGAGCTGAATGTTGCCATCATTTGGGGAGAATAGAAGAGGCTATAGAATTGTATGAACAATGTAAACTACTCAATCCTAAGAATAAAAATCTATTACTGCGTATAGCATCGTGCCGTATGGCTCTTAACCAATGGGACAAAGCATTGAACTCTTACTATGAATACGAACTCACGGTGGAGGAGTCGTTGCGTACTCAGAGACCTATTGCATGGTGTCTTGTAATGAGTGGTCAGTATGAGAGAGCTATGGAATATTATCTTAAGATTATAAAAAATGAAGAGAATAAAAATAGAGCTCCCGATTATTTGAATGCCGGCCATACGGCTTTATTGCTCAATAGAATAGATCAGGCATATAATTTTTACAAACTCTCTGTTGCCGAATATCAAGGAGGTTTAGATGAATTTCTAGAGAACTTCGATGAAGACAAGGATTCATTGGTAAAAAGGGGAATATTATCAAGCGTAATCAACCTCATGCGTGATGCTGTAATTGCAGGAGTTTAAATGTAAAGGGTCGGTGTGAGTTTTTTATATGAAATGTTGTCTTGCAAAACCTTGATGTACCGCAAGATGGTCGAAAATATGCAATCATTAACACATTACAAGTGTTTTTTTACGTGAGAATAGTTTAACTTTGCACAGCGTATTATGGGACTATATGAATTATCAATAATAGTTTCAAGCTTTATAAAACCATTTAAAAGGTAAATCAGTGACTGAAACAAAGTACATATTCGTGACCGGGGGAGTTGTTTCCTCATTAGGCAAAGGGATTGTAGCTGCATCATTGGGCAAATTATTACAGGCTCGCGGGTACAAGGTAACCATTCAGAAATTTGACCCTTATATTAATATTGATCCGGGAACACTCAATCCCTATGAACATGGAGAGTGTTATGTGACGGATGATGGGCACGAGGCAGATTTGGATTTAGGTCATTATGAAAGATTTCTTAATATAGCTACTTCAAGAGCTAACAATATCACTACGGGTCGTATTTATCAAAATGTTATTCGTAAAGAAAGAAAAGGTGATTATCTGGGCAAAACAGTGCAGGTGGTACCTCATATTACGGATGAGATAAAGCGTAATGTGAAATTGTTGGGGCAGAAAAAACAATTTGACTTTGTGATCACTGAGATCGGTGGTACGGTAGGTGATATTGAGTCCTTGCCTTATCTTGAAAGTGTGCGCCAACTCAAATGGGAGTTGGGCCAGAATTGTATTTGCATACATTTGACGTATGTACCCTATATTGCTGCAGCGGGCGAAGTGAAAACTAAACCTACACAGCACTCCGTAAAACAACTTCAGGAAGTAGGTATCCAGCCGGATATTTTGGTTCTGAGAACAGAGCATGAGTTGAGTCAGGATATTATCAGAAAAGTAGCTCTTTTTTGTAATGTATCACCAGACTCTGTGATTCAGAGTATGGATGTACCTACTATTTATGAGGTACCTCTCGTATTGGCAAAACAAGGCATGGATGAAACTCTCCTTAGAAAGGTGGGGTTAGAAGTAGGTACAAAGCCTGAGATGAAACAATGGCATGAGTTTCTTCAAATGAAATATAATGCATCAGAGGTTGTGAATATAGCCCTGGTGGGTAAGTATGTTGAATTGCAAGATGCTTATAAATCTATTGATGAGTCTCTCTTGCAAGCCGCTATTTATAATAATAGGAAACTTAATCTGGTGTCAATACACAGTGAAAAAGTTACGGAAGAAAATGTAGCGGAACTTCTACATGGTATGGATGGAGTGGTTATTGCTCCCGGGTTTGGTTCCAGAGGAATAGAAGGTAAATTTATAGCATTGAAATATACTCGAGAGCATGATATCCCTACTTTAGGCATTTGCCTGGGTATGCAGTGCATGGTCATTGAATTTGCTCGTAATGTTTTAGGTTATAAAGAAGCACACACTACTGAAATCAGCCCTAACACTGCATATAAAGTGATAGATCTCATGGAAGAGCAAAAGACTATTACAGATATGGGTGGTTCGATGAGATTGGGAGGATATGACTGTATTCTTAAGAAAGGCTCAAAGCTTGCTGAAGCATATGGAAAGAGTTTTATTCACGAAAGGCATCGTCACCGTTTCGAGTTCAACAGCCAATATAGAGAAGATTTTGAAAAGAATGGTATGATATGTGTGGGTGAAAATCCTGATACAGGTTTGGTGGAAGCTGTGGAGATACCTGCCCTGAGATGGTATATAGGAGTTCAGTTTCATCCTGAATATAACAGCACCGTGGTAAATCCCAATCCGTTGTTTTTGAGCTTTATCAAAGAGGCTATTAAAAAATAATCCAATAACAAATAAATTACGATAGGCAGCAAACGTGCTAATACACGAATAAAAACTGTTACATTAAAAATTATAAATGGATAAAAACACAATTATAGGTATAGTTCTTATAGGACTGGTTCTACTTGGATTCAGTTGGTTGAACAAACCTAATCCGGTTCCTACCCAATCACCTAAGGAGGTAATAGATACCCTACATACTACAGCAGAAAATACAACCGTAGCTGATACTTTGAAGGAAAAAGCAATAGCTGATACTCTTTCTAATGATTCTTTAGCTGTAACCAATACGCCAATGTATCTTCAGAAAGGATCTGACAAAGTAGTCACACTGCAAAATAAAAAGGTGAAAGTGCAATTGGCTACATTGGGTGGATCTTTGAAAAGCGCACAATTATTGGATTATAATTCATATGGTGGCAAACCTTTGATGCTATTCAATGATAACGATTTTAGCTTTAATCTCCCACTTCGTACATTTGATAATAAACTCCTCAATACTTCAGAGTTATATTTCTCTCCTATACAAAAGAGCGATAGTTCCTTGGTGATGAGGTTAAATATAGATACTGATAGTTATCTTGATTTTTCATATATACTTATGCCTGATGATTACAGACTCAAATTTAGTATTTCAGGTCATAACTTAAATAAAATATTGCCTTCCAATATGACCATTCAGGACTTGGAATGGTCACAGAAGATTCCGCAACATGAGCAATCATGGAAGTTTGAAAATCAATATTCTTCTATCTCTTATAGATTTCCCGGTGGTAATGTAGAAGAGTTTAAAGCCGGTGAAGAGAAGAAAAAAGATGTGAAGGAATCTGTACGTTGGGTTGCATTCAAAGATAAATACTTCAGCACGGTACTTATCAGCGAGAAACCTATGGAGGATAATAAGTATACACTTAAGACTTTGTCTGAAGGATCAGGTTATATCAAAGATTGCCATGTTAGAAGTAGTTTCCCATTCCAAGTGAGAAGCAATGATGTTGCTAACTTTACTTTCTTTATGGGACCCAATAAATACTCGCTCCTCAAGTCTTATGACAAAGGCGTGGATGTAAAAGATGAATTGAATCTTGATCATCTGGTTTATTTGGGTGGAAGCGTATTTCGCCTGATCAATCAATATATGGTTATTCCTGTTGTTAATTGGTTGCAGAATTTTATCTCTAATTGGGGAATTATCATACTGTTGCTCACTATTCTTATCAAATTATTCTTGTCTCCCTTTACATACAAGAGTTATTTGTCCCAGGCAAAAATGCGAGTTTTGAAGCCTCAAGTGGAAGAAATAGGTAAGAAATATCCCGGCAAAGACCAGAGCACAATGATGAAAAAACAGCAGGAAACCATGAAGCTTTATAAAGCTGCCGGAGCCAGTCCTATGAGTGGATGCTTACCTATGCTGTTGCAAATGCCATTCCTTATTGCTCTTTATATGTATTTCCCTACATCCATTGAGCTTCGTGGCGAAAGCTTTTTGTGGGCAAAAGACCTCTCGACGTATGATGCAGTGATCAGCTGGAGTGGTAATATTCCGTTGATAACTAAATTCATGGGTAATCATATCAGTTTGTTCTGTTTGTTGATGACATTGGCAAACCTTGTTTATAATAAGTATATGATGACTCAAAACAGTAGCGGTCAGGAAGCTATGCCGGGAATGAAGTGGTTGCCGTACATCATGTCCATCATGTTCTTCTTTGTGCTGAATCAGAATGCGTCAGGTTTGAGTTATTACTACTTCATATCGCTTCTGTTTACAATTATTCAATATTTTGCCTTCCAATATGCAATCAATGAAGAGAAGCTTTTGATTCAATTAGAAAAGAATAAAAAGAAACCTCAGAAGAAGTCTAAATGGATGCAAAGACTTGAAGATGCTCAAAAGCAGCAGGAGGCGATGAAAAGACAACAAAATCGCAAATAAAGTTGAGTTGAACCTAAAAGAGAAAATAACAAAACGATGAATAAGAGAGTAAAGAGTTTGGTTAGGTAGTTATACTGATCAGTTCTCTTTACTCTTTTTGATTTTAATAACAATCGATCGAAAAATGGAACCATTAAAACATGAATGCGGCATTGCCATGGTAAGACTTAGAAAACCATTGTCATATTACCAAGAAAAATATGGTACATGGATGTATGGTCTTAATAAGCTGTATTTGCTCATGGAAAAGCAACACAATAGAGGTCAGGAAGGTGCCGGACTTGCTTGTGTCAAGCTCAATTCAAAGCCCGGTGATGAATATCTCTTTAGAGAGCGTGCTATGGGTAGTGATGCTATCAAAGTAATATTCGATAGCGTGCACAGCAAACTTGCTCCTTATTCGTATGCTGAGTTGAATGATGAAGTATTTATTGATACTGCTCTGCCTTATGCCGGACAGTGTTATATGGGCCATTTGAGATACAGTACAACAGGTAAGAGTGGACTTACATTTGTGCATCCAATGATAAGAAGGAGTAACTGGCGAGCAAAATGCCTTACAATATGCGGTAATTTCAATCTTACCAACGTGCAGAATATCTTTGATGAGATTACATCTGTGGGGCAACACCCTCGACATGTCTCTGATATGCACATCCTGCTGGAGCAGCTTGGACACCGACTTGATAGGGAAGTGGAGCGTCTTTATAAAATTAGTAAAGATGAGGAGCAACTTCAAGGGATGGATATTACCAACTACATTGAAGATCGCATAGATATCTCTAACGTTCTCAAAACCTCTGCTCATCTTTGGGATGGAGGATATGTTATGTGTGGTATCACAGGAAGTGGTGAGAGCTATGCTATGCGTGATCCTTGGGGCATACGTCCCGGGTTTTATTACATTGATGATGAGGTGATCGTTGCAGCATCCGAGCGTCCTGTCATTCAAACAGTAATGAATGTGTCTTCAGACAAGATAAAAGAGCTCAAGCCCGGAGAAGCATTGATTGTTAATAGAGCTGGTGTTGCAAAAACCGAACAGATATTATCCCCCAAAGAATATAAGCCATGTTCATTTGAACGCATATATTTCTCAAGAGGTAGTGATGAAGATATCTACAGGGAAAGAAAAGCATTGGGATATAATCTTACCGAATCGATACTCAAATCCGTAAACTATGATTTGGATCACTCTGTATTCTCTTTTATTCCCAATACCGCGGAGGTCGCATATTATGGAATGCTGGAGGGACTTACCAATCATCTAATTCAAAACAAGATTGAGGTTATCCGTAAGAATCCGCATATGAGTGAGTCTGAACTTCAAACATTGCTGGGAAAAAGAGTAAGAAGTGAAAAGGTCGCTATCAAAGATATCAAACTCCGCACTTTTATCACCGAAGGTAAGAGTCGTGATGATCTGGCTGCCCACGTATATGATATTACCTATGGCACAGTAACACCGGGTGTAGATAATCTTGTCATTATCGATGATAGCATCGTTAGGGGCACTACACTCAAACAAAGTATCATTGGTATCATGGACAGATTGGAGCCTAAGAAGATTGTGATTGTTTCAAGTTCTCCGCAGATTAGATATCCCGATTATTACGGAATTGATATGAGTAGGATGAATGAATTTATTGCTTTCAGAGCAGCAGTGGCTCTACTGCAAGAGAGGAATGAAGAATACATCCTCAAAGAGCAGTACGAAAAAGCACTGCAACTCCGTGATGAACCATGGGAAGTGCCGGTAGAAAATGTAGTGAAAAGAGTATATGAGCCTTTCAAACAAGAAGAACTATCAGCTAAAATGGTAGAATTGCTAAAGCCTGATTTTATCAAAGCTGATGTGCAGATTCTTTTTCAATCTATAGAGGGGTTACACAAAGCTATTCCCAACCACCCGGGTGATTGGTACTTTACCGGTGATTATCCTACTCCCGGTGGATACCACCTTGTGAATGAAGCTTTCATTCACTACATGGAACAAGATTATTTGAACTAAACAAATATAGAAAATCAATCTATGCAAACAAGAAGAAAAGCAAGCCTTATCCTTAGTGACGGTACCTGCTTTGAGGGGTATTCTTTCGGCAGCGAGAGGGCTTCTGCCGGCGAAGTCGTCTTTAACACAGCTATGACGGGATATCCCGAAAGTCTCACAGATCCTAGTTATCGTGGTCAGTTAATGGTAATGACTTATCCTCTTGTCGGAAATTATGGTGTTCCCGATGCGAAACAAAATGATGATCATGGCATCTCATCTTGGCTCGAGAGTGACAAGATTCATATGGAAGCAATCATTGTGTCTGATTACTCTGAGGTTTATAGCCATTGGAATGCCAGAGAAAGCCTTGCTGAGTGGCTCAAGAGAGAAGATGTTGTGGGAATTACGGGTATAGATACTCGAGCTTTGGCGAAACATCTACGTGAAGATGGTTCTATGAAAGGTAAGATTGTTTTAGAAGGAGGCGATGATATTGATTTCTTTGATCCTAATACAATCAATCAGGTTGCAGAGGTTTCTGTAAAAGAAGTTATCACTTATGGTGATGGCCCTAAAAAAGTAGTATTGGTAGATTGCGGAGCGAAAGATAATATTGTGCGTAACCTGATCAATCCCGATGTAACTCTATATAAGGTGCCGTGGGATTATGATTTCAATCAAATTGATTTTGATGGTTTGTTTTTGAGTAATGGTCCGGGTGATCCTACCATGTGTAAGACCACAGTCGATCATCTCAAAGTGGCCATCAACGGCTCCAAGCCTATCTGTGGTATCTGTATGGGTAATCAATTGCTTGCTGCTGCTGCCGGAGCCAATATTTATAAGATGAAGTATGGTCACAGAAGTCACAACCAGCCTGTAAGAGAAGTGGGTACAAACAAATGCTTTATCACGAGCCAAAACCATGGTTATGCTGTAGATCCTTCAAGTTTGGGAGAGGACTGGGAAGAAAAATATATCAATCTCAATGACGGTACCAATGAAGGGATAAGACACAAAACCAAACCATTCTTCTCTACACAGTTTCACCCCGAAGCATGTGGCGGTCCTACGGATACAATGTTTATCTTCGATGAATTCCTAAAACTTATCTAAACTCACTCCAAATTACAGACGAAGCATTATGATTGATAAAAATAAGATAGAAAAAGTATTGCTCTTAGGCTCGGGTGCTCTCAAGATCGGCGAAGCCGGTGAGTTTGACTACTCAGGTTCTCAAGCGCTCAAAGCTATCAGAGAGGAAGGTATAAAGACTGTACTTGTAAATCCTAACATTGCTACGGTACAAACCTCAGAAGGTATCGCAGACGAGATATACTTTTTGCCTGTAACCCCATTCTTTGTAGAAAAAGTAATCGCCAAAGAACGTCCGGATGGTATCCTGCTTGCTTTCGGTGGCCAAACGGCTCTCAATTGCGGTGTAGAACTATTCAAGTCCGGCGTGCTACAGAAATATAATGTTGAGGTATTGGGTACCCCTGTGCAAGCCATTATGGATACCGAAGACCGCGAACTGTTTGTTCATAAGCTTGACGAAATCAATGTAAAAACTATACAAAGCGAAGCAGTCGAAAACATGGAGGATGCTCGTCGTGCTGCTGAGCGTTTGGGATATCCGGTAATTATCAGAGCAGCTTATGCATTAGGCGGACTCGGTAGCGGATTTTGTGACAATGAATCGGAGTTGGATGTCCTTTGCCAAAAAGCATTTTCTTTCAGCCCTCAGGTTTTGGTTGAGAAAAGTCTCAAAGGATGGAAAGAGGTTGAATATGAAGTGGTACGAGATCAATATGACAATTGTATCACGGTATGTAACATGGAGAACTTCGATCCTCTGGGCATTCATACGGGTGAAAGTATAGTCATTGCACCTTCTCAAACATTGACCAATAGTGAATATCACAAACTTCGTGAACTCGCTATTCGTATCATTCGCCACATTGGTATTGTGGGTGAGTGTAATGTGCAGTATGCTTTGGATCCGCATAGTGAAGATTATAGGGTGATAGAGGTCAATGCAAGACTTTCTCGCTCCTCGGCTTTAGCTTCCAAAGCTACAGGATATCCACTTGCTTTTGTTGCTGCAAAATTGGGTTTGGGCTACGGATTATTTGATCTCAAAAATAGCGTTACTCGCACTACTCCTGCTTTCTTCGAGCCTGCACTGGACTATGTAGTCTGCAAAATACCTCGTTGGGACTTGGGTAAGTTCCATGGAGTATCACGCCTGCTGGGTAGTAGTATGAAGTCCGTGGGTGAAGTCATGGCCATTGGTCGCACTTTCGAGGAAGCGATACAAAAAGGGCTCAGAATGATAGGGCAGGGTATGCATGGTTTTGTCGAAAACAAAGAGCTTAAAATCGAAGATATTGACCGTGCGTTGAATGAACCGACTGATACTCGTATCTTCGTTATAAGCAAGGCTTTCCGTAAAGGTTATACGGTAGATCAAATACATGATCTTACAAAGATTGACAAATGGTTCCTTGAAAAACTTTATAAAATCATTACCATTGCTACCGAACTGGAGGCTTATGATGACCTCTCCGTTGTTTCCAAAGATTTGATGATGGAGTGTAAAAGAGCCGGATTTTCTGATTTTCAGATAGCGCGTGCTGTATTTAAGTACACAGAGTCCGATATGGATGCAGCTATGCTCCAGGTACGTAATTACCGAAAATCATTGGGCGTTTTACCTGTAGTCAAGCAGATTGATACTTTGGCTGCAGAATATCCCGCCGATACAAACTATCTTTATCTTACCTACAGTGGTACCTCTCACGACATTACTTTTGAACGAGATGGTAAGTCCATCGTGGTCTTGGGCTCGGGGGCATACCGTATAGGTAGCTCTGTAGAATTTGACTGGTGTGGGGTCAATGCACTCAATACTATACGTAAAGAAGGCTGGAGATCTGTCATGATCAATTATAACCCTGAGACCGTAAGTACTGATTATGATATATCCGATCGTTTGTATTTCGATGAACTTTCTTTCGAGCGTGTCATGGATATTATGGACTTAGAGGCTCCACATGGTGTGATAGTCTCTACCGGAGGTCAAATACCCAACAACCTTGCCCTTCGTCTCGATGAGCAACATATCCCCATCTTGGGCACATCAGCCATGAGCATTGACAATGCAGAAGACCGCCACAAGTTCTCTGCCATGTTGGATAAGCTGCATATCGATCAGCCACGTTGGAAAGAGTTGTCTTCGCTCGACGATATCAAGTCTTTTGTGGATGAGGTAGGCTTCCCTGTACTCGTTCGTCCCAGCTATGTATTGTCTGGGGCAGCTATGAATGTATGTTCCAATGATGAGGAACTCACCAGATTCCTCGAGCTTGCTGCTAATGTATCCAAGAAGCACCCTGTTGTGGTGAGCCAGTTTATCGAGGGAGCTAAGGAAGTAGAGATGGATGCTGTGGCAAAGGATGGTGAGATCATTGTCTATGCCATCAGCGAACACATTGAGTTTGCCGGTGTGCACTCGGGTGATGCTACAATTCAATTCCCCGGTCAAAAGCTGTATGTAGAGACCGTGCGACGCGTCAAGCGTATCTCTCGGCAGATAGCCCATGCGCTCAATATATCAGGACCTTTCAACATCCAGTTTCTTGCCAAAGGCAATGACATTAAGGTAATAGAGTGTAACCTCAGAGCTTCACGCAGCTTCCCGTTTGTCAGCAAGGTACTCAAGATCAATTTTATTGATCTTGCTACACGCATCATGTTGGGATTACCGGTACAAAAGCCCAGTAAGACTGAATTTGATCTCGACTATGTCGGTATCAAGGCTTCACAATTCTCTTTCACTCGTTTGCAGAAAGCCGACCCCGTGCTTGGGGTAGATATGACCAGCACAGGTGAAGTGGGCTGTATTGCGGATGATACTGACGAAGCCATACTGAAATCCATGTTGAGTGTGGGGTACAAAATCCCTAAAAAGAATATTTTACTTTCATCCGGGGGATACAAACAGAAGGCCATGATGCTCGAAGCCTCGCAGCTACTCGCACGCAATGGCTACAACCTATTTGCTACCCAGGGTACACACGATATGCTCAAGGAAAACGGTGTAGAGTCTACTTTGGTGTATTGGCCTGATGATGAAGGAAAAACTCCTCAAGCCTTGGATCTCTTGCGAAACAAAGAGATCGACATGGTGGTAAACATCAATAAGAATCTCACCCCGGGAGAACTGACCAATGGATATAAGCTCCGTAGGGCTTCTATTGACCTCAATATCCCATTGATTACCAACCCTCGTTTGGCTTCGGCATTTATCATCGCCTTTTGCAATCTTTCCATGGATGATATCAAAATCAAAAGTTGGCGAGAATACAAATAATGACTACTGACAAGAAACCCGAAATCTGGATAGCCAAAGCCATCGGTATCACACTGGTGGCTTATGGCCATTTCGGATCCATGCTGGACAAACCCGCATGGTATGCTCTGTCGAAGGAGTGGGTATATCTCTTTCATATGCCCCTCTTTTTGATGCTTTCAGGTTATCTTTTTCATCGCACCTTACAGCGCTACACGTCTCGTGAGGTTGTACTTCGGGCTTTCAAAAGACTCATTATTCCTTATCTTATTTTTGCTTATCTTATTACTTTGTTGCAAGTTTTGCAGCTCAGAGGTTCAGATGAGGGTGTTACGTGGCAGATGTTTGTATCACCCCTTTATGAAGCTCAGACCGGTTCTTCCAATTATCTTTGGTTTTTGCCTGCATTATTTATACTACAGATCTTTGCTGTAATGTTCAAGCCGGCAGTGGCCAATACCGGGCTTTTGATTGCGGGGCTTTTTTATCTCTTTCGTATCGGTGTTTTTAGCAATTCATATCTTTTCTTCCCTTTAGATACTCAGGTATTTTTCTTATCATATGTTTCTTATTACGGGTTATATTTTTTTATCGGACTCAAACTTGCCGAGTTTGCCTCTACTAGATTGAGTGCCTTGCAACTCGCCTTTATAGGTGTATTTTTTGCTCTGTCATCATGGGCATCCTTGGCGCTTGATTTGGCGGAGCCTCTTGTGGGCATGCTCAAACTTCTGGCGGGAGTCTCAGGTTCGTTCCTGGTGTGGCAATGTTGCAAGTATTTTACTCCATCCGGCTTTGCTTTCAGACCATTGGTCGAAGTGGGTAAAAATAGTGATGTCATCTATTTATTTCACATATTTCCCATCTATTTTATGTCATTGGTTTCGTTGCGAATAGGACTGTTCGGGATGTGCCTTATCAGTGGTATTATTTTGGCTATAGGTATGTCAGAGCTAATATGTGCTTATCTTTTGCCAAAGTCGTTGTTTTTACGCATTGTTTTTGGTCGAAATAATAAATGATCTCCCAAAGCTTTTTTTGCAATATATCTTACACTCATTCCGATGAATTGAAATCATCAATTCAAGCAACAGAAGTACTAAAACCATCAGTCAATTATCTCATAAAAAAGGATGAAAAATGGCACCAAAATCAAAGTTTGAAGTTGACCCGGTAAAAGCTTGAGATTGACGAGATCAAATTTTGAGATTGAAGGAGTCAAATTTTGAGACTGATTATATCTTTTTTTAGTATGTGCCAATTCGCTGACTTAAAGCACATTGTTCAAATCTTATTTTTCGCTCCAAATGGGGTTCAAAATATTTACCGGAAATCAATATTTTGATATCAATCCACTGTGTAATGGAAGATAAATAATTATCTTTACGAATAGACTTGGCTATTGAGCCTTGATGATATAATAATCCTCTTAATTACAACATCTTTAGCATGAATCAGGAGCTTTTTACTCCTTCTGATATCGAACAACTGTCAGAACGAGGTATTTCATTGGAAGATGCGAAATCCCAGATAGAATCAATTAAAACAGGATTTCCCTATTTGAACATTATTGATGCCGCATCATTGGATTTTGGTATTATGAGAGTCGATGAAAATGAACAATCGGCTTATTTAGATATATGGGATCAATATTTGCAGTCGTCATATGCTCATGTCTGTAAAATGATTCCTGCTTCGGGAGCTGCATCCCGCATGTTCAAGGATCTGTATAATTTTTTGGAATCTCCGAGTGAATTGCCGGAGGCAAAGTCGGTGGTATCTTTTTTTGATAATATCACTAAGTTTGCGTTCTATGAACGTCTCAATGAAGCGTGTTTGCGTACCGAGTGGAAAACGATACCTAAACTAATTACATCAGGTAAATATAAAGCTATAGTAGAGAATTTATTATTGCCCAAGGGGCTCAACTACGGCAATTCTCCTAAAGGCATTATCTTATTTCACAAGTACTACAATGATGTTCGTACGGCTGCAGAAGAGCACCTTGCAGAGGGAGCTTTGTATGCGCGTAATTTGTCGGGGGAAGTCAATATTCATTACACTGTATCTCCCGAATATTTAGAGTTGTTCAAGGCTGTACTGGATAAAAGGAAAATGAAGTTCGAAGATTTCTTTGGTGTTAATTTTGATCTCTCGTTCAGTATCCAGAAAGCATCTACCGACACATTAGCTTTGGACGAAGATGGTAATGTTTTTAGAGATAAAGACGGTAATATGCTTTTCCGACCGGGGGGGCATGGGGCTCTCCTGAGCAATGTAAATGATTTGAGATATGATGTGATTTTTATCAAGAATATCGACAATGTTGTTCCCGACTCTTACAAAAGCTCTACCATAATTAATAAGAAACTACTGGGCGGAATATTAATGCAAGCTCGCAAAAAAATATTTGACTATCTCAGGCATATTGACTCAGGTAAAGTGTCGCATGGAGACCTCATGGAAATGAGCCAATTCCTGAAAGACAATTTCTGTATCATGTTTCCTGATCAAAAAGAAATTGATGACAAAGATCTGTTGGAGATATTGAAGGCAAAACTCAATCGCCCCATACGTGTATGCGGTATGGTCAAAAATGAAGGAGAGCCGGGTGGAGGCCCATTTATTGTGCGTGAGCCAGACGGAAGTACTTCATTGCAAATCCTTGAGAGTTCACAGATTAATACTCAGATCGATAGTCAAAAAGAGCTTCTGGAGCAAAGTACTTATTTCAACCCCGTAGATCTGGTATGTTCTACTGTTGATTACCAAGGACGCTACTTTGATCTGGATAAATTCCGCAATAGTAAAACGGGTTTTGTGTCTTCCAAAAGTAAAGATGGTAAAAGCTTGCGAGCATTGGAATTACCTGGGTTGTGGAATGGAGCAATGCACCATTGGAACACCATATTTGTGGAAGTTCCCGTATCCACATTCAATCCTGTAAAGGTTATCAACGATCTTTTACGGGAAGAACATCAGACAATTATAAAAAAACAATAACTTAAAATATTAATACATATGGAAATAAAAGCAAAGATTTCTGCTCTTAGAGAGGCCATGAGTAAAGAAGGTGTCAAGGCATACATTATTCCTTCTGCCGATGCTCACTTAAGTGAATATACTCCGGAAAGATGGAAAGGAAGAGCATGGATCAGCGGATTTGACGGATCGGCCGGTACAGTAGTCGTGACAGATAAAAAAGCCGGTTTATGGACAGACTCGAGATATTTCCTTCAGGCAGAAAGCGACTTGAAAGGCTCAGAAATAGAATTATTCAAGATGGGGATGCCCGGAGTGATAAGTATAGAGGAGTTTTTGCTCCAAGAACTTAATCAAGGGGATATAGCAGCTTGCGATGGTAACTGCTATGCACATACCGATGCAGAGGAGACTCGTTCTCAACTATCTCAGAAGAATATCAAGCTACGCACTGATATCGATCTGTTTACAGAGATTTGGAAGGATAGACCATCTATTCCTGCAGAGAAAATATTCACTCATCCGGATAAATACGCCGGGAAGTCGGTGAAGCAAAAGATAGAGACTGTCTTAGACAAACTTCATAAGAAAGGATGCAACGCTACCATCATGACTATGCTGGATGAGGTGGCATGGGCATTTAACATAAGGGGGTATGATGTTCCATTCAATCCCGTAGCCGTTGTATATGGATATATTTCGGATAAAGAATCTATTCTTTTTGTGCTCCCTCATAAGATTGATAAAGATGTAATAGCTCATCTGGAGGCTGAGGGTGTAAAGGTCAAGGACTATCATGAGATAGTTTCTTACTTGGGACAGCTGGGGCAAGAAGTCAAGCTGTTTGTAGATCCCAAACGTATCTCAGAGGCAATTTTTGAAGCGATACCACAACACTGCCAAAAGATATATGGAGTATCCATCGTAACTATGCTTAAGGCCGTGAAAAATGATGTAGAAATCAAAGGCCTACGTGATGTTATGGAGCGTGATGGTGTAGCTCTTACTCGTTTCTTTATGTGGCTTGAAAAGGTGCTCAAAGAAGGTGCTACTCCTTCTGAGGTTGAGATAGGGGAGAAGCTTGCTTCATTCAGAGCGCAAGATGAGCAGTACTATGGTGATAGTTTTGATACTATAGCCGGATATCAGGCACATGGTGCTATTGTGCATTATTCAGCAAAACCTGAAACAGCATTTAACCTGAAAGCTGAAGGCGTATTGCTCCTTGATAGTGGTGGGCAGTACAAAGACGGTACTACGGATATTACCCGTACACTTGCTTTGAGCGCTCCCGGTGCAGACCTCAAAAAGGATTATACTTTAGTAATGAAAGGACACATCGGCATAGCTACTGCTCAATACCCTGAAGGTACACGTGGCGGACAATTGGATATATTGGCGCGTAAGGCTTTGTGGGATGAAGGGCTCAACTATGGACACGGTACGGGGCATGGTGTAGGTTGTTTCTTGAATGTACATGAAGGTCCGCAAAATATCCGTACTGAGATTAATCCTACTGTTTTGGAGCCTGGAATGATCACCAGCAATGAGCCGGGGCTTTATCGTGCGGGAAAATACGGTATACGTATAGAAAACCTTGTGGTAACACGTTTGAATACAGAAACGGAATTTGGTAAGTTTTTTGGTTTTGAAACTCTGACGATGTGCTATTTCGATAATAACCTTATCGAAAAGAGCCTATTGACAGAATCGGAAATCAAATGGTACAATGACTATCAAAAGACTGTTTACGATAGGCTGAGCCCCCGCTTGAATAAAGAAGAGGCCGAATGGCTAAAAGCGAAAACAGCTGCAATATAATTTAGGGTGAAAGATAAAAGGAGTTGAAAGGTATTTATATACCTTTTGACTCCTTTAGTAATTTGAAATATAGTTTGAAGAATGGCTTTAATAAAATCAGTCAGAGGCTTTACTCCGGTAATAGGCGAAAAGTGTTTTTTAGCAGAAAACTCTACCATTGTGGGTGATGTAGTAATGGGAGATGGATGTAGTATTTGGTTCAATGCCGTACTCAGAGGGGATGTCAATTCTATTCGTATTGGTAATAATGTCAATATTCAAGATGGTTCGGTATTACACACTCTCTATCAAAAGTCCACTATAGAGATAGGCGATAATGTGTCGGTAGGGCACAATGTAGTGATACACGGAGCTAAGATAAAAGAATATGCTCTGATAGGTATGGGATCAGTAGTTATGGATGATGCTGTAGTGGGTGAGGGAGCTATAGTAGCCGCCGGTTCCGTTGTTTTGTCTAAGACTCAAATAGAGCCTTACACAATTTATGCCGGATCCCCGGCGAAATTTGTGAAGAAGGTGGATCCTGAGCAAAGTCAGGAAATCAATCAGAAGATTGCGCATAATTATCAAATGTACGCATCTTGGTATAATGAATAAAGGTGAGCTTATAAATTATTGGGTTGAAAAATATAAAGACATTGGTGCCGATAGGATTTTGTTAGGTGCCAATGATATTCCTTCAGATCTGAGAAGCTTAGTCGCTACACAAATAAGTCTGAAGAGTAATTTTATGGTAAAATTACCGTCATGGTATAGCAATCCTTCTATATATATCCCCACTAAACTTGCATTAGAGCAATCTACAGGAGAAGTATGTGCTCGTTATAAACAGCGATTCATAAGTGATACAGATATATTATGTGACTTTACTGGTGGATTCGGGGTTGATTTTTGGGCCATGGCTACCAAAGCCCATAAAAGCTACTACATAGAGCAGGATAAAGATTTGTATGAAGCAGCTCGAGATAACCTGACAAGCTTATTGGGCAATGATAAAATGATTGAGTTTATTCATGGTAATTCTACGTCTTACTTGGATTACTGTGCTGATCATGATGTTTCATTTATCTTTATGGATCCTGCACGGCGTGATACAGGGGATAAGAATAGGCGCGTTTTTGCTATTGACGATTGCTACCCCAATGCTGTAGAAATAATCAGAGATATAAACAAAATATATTCTTTAAAAAGGAAAATACCACCCAAAATACTTGTGAAACTATCACCTATGTTGGATGTAGCCCATACTTTGAAGACCTTACCTCAAGCAAAGGAGTTGAACATCCTTTGTCACAAAAACGAAGTAAAGGAGATACTCGTCTACATTGACTTAGAACATACATATCAAGATTTTAAGCATATTCCTGTGATTGCAAGTAATATTCTTAAAGATGATACGGATTTGATTGATATCTTTACCAGTACATTGAACGAAGAAGGGGGATGTAAAGCTGATTATGTGGAAGAAATCGGACAATATGTTTACGAACCTAATGCCGGAATTATGAAGTCCGGGATGTTCAAAAGTCTTGGTTTGGCTTTTAATATTTTGCAGGTGAGTAATGACTCACATTTATATTCATCAGACAGATTCATACCAGACTTTCCCGGACGCAAATTTGAAGTTGAGGAAATACTTCCATTCAAATCATCTTTGTTAAAGGATTTGAAAAGTAAAAAAATAAAGGCACAAATAACATGTAGGAATTTTCCTCTTAGTCCGGATGAATTAAGAAAAAAAACCGGAATAAAGGATGATAGCTCAAGAACGATAATTGGAACAAAAATGAGTGACGGCACTCTCTTTTTGCTTAATTGCATATCTTTGTATACAAGATGAACAATATCCGAAATTTTTGCATAATTGCACATATCGACCACGGTAAAAGTACCTTGGCCGACAGATTATTAGAAACGACACAGACTGTTATCGGTAAAGACTTGCAAGAGCAGGTGTTGGATAACATGGATCTTGAGCGTGAGCGAGGCATTACGATCAAGAGTCATGCTATACAGATGAATTATGTATATGAAGGGAACCCTTACGTACTCAACCTTATCGATACTCCGGGTCATGTGGATTTTTCTTATGAAGTATCACGCTCGATTGCTGCGTGTGAGGGAGCATTATTGATTGTGGATGCGGCTCAGGGCATACAGGCTCAGACAATCTCCAATCTTTACATGGCACTCGAACACGATCTGGAGATTATACCTATAGTAAATAAAGTGGATTTACCCAGTGCAATGCCTGATGAAGTGGAAGATCAGATCATTGAACTATTGGGTTGTAAACGTGAGGAAATTATACGTGCCAGTGGAAAGACCGGGCAAGGTGTAGAGGATATACTCAAGGCTATCATAGAGCAAGTGCCTTCTCCCAAAGGAGACCCTGATGCCCCTTTACAATGCCTTATATTTGATTCTGTCTTCAACCCTTTTAGAGGTATTATTGCTTATTATAAGGTGGTAAATGGGTCTATCAAAACAGGTGACCACGTCAAGTTTATTGCTACGGGTAAGGAATACGATGCTGATGAGGTAGGTGTACTTCGCCTGGATATGGAGCCTCGTAAAGAAGTGAAAACAGGTGATGTAGGCTATATTATATCGGGAATTAAAACCAGTAAAGAAGTCAAGGTCGGTGATACCATTACGCACGTTACAAACGGTGCTAAGCAGGCCATCTCAGGTTTTGAGGAAGTAAAACCAATGGTATTTGCCGGAGTCTATCCTATCGATAGTGAAGATTTTGAGAATTTAAGGTCTTCATTGGAAAAGCTGCAACTTAATGATGCATCCTTGACATTCCAACCTGAGAGCTCTGCGGCTTTGGGATTTGGATTCCGTTGCGGATTTCTGGGATTATTGCACATGGAGATTATTCAGGAGCGTTTGGAGCGTGAGTTTAACATGAATGTTATCACCACAGTGCCCAACGTATCTTATAAAGTATATGACAAAAAAGGGGATTGCAAAGAAGTACACAATCCGTCCGGCTTACCCGATCTTACTCTGATTGATCATATCGATGAACCCTACATACGAGCCTCTGTCATAACAAATACTACATATATAGGTCCCATTATGACTTTGTGCCTTGGTAAAAGAGGTATTTTGGTCAAGCAAGAATATATCTCAGGCGATAGAGTGGAGATATTCTATGATATGCCATTAGGTGAAATTGTAATAGACTTCTATGACAAACTCAAGAGTATATCCAAAGGTTATGCCTCGTTTGATTATCACCTCAGTGATTTCAGACCGGCTAAGCTAGTCAAACTAGATATTTTGTTGAATGGCGAACCGGTAGACGCACTCTCGACATTGACTCATATTGACAATAGTGTTGCGTTTGGACGTCGCATGTGCGAAAAGCTCAAGGAACTTATACCTCGTCAGCAATTTGATATAGCGATCCAAGCAGCTATCGGAGCTAAGATTATAGCTCGAGAGACTATTAAAGCCGTGCGAAAGGATGTAACGGCCAAGTGTTATGGTGGAGATATCTCCCGTAAAAGGAAACTACTCGAAAAGCAGAAGGAAGGAAAGAAACGCATGAAGCAGATTGGATCTGTGGAAGTCCCTCAAAAAGCTTTTCTTGCTGTGCTCAAACTAGATTAATAAAATGGCGGATCCAAAATCCCGAAAGACAACAAAACAACAATCTTCTACTTCTGCTCCTGTTTTAGAAGGGCGCAAACCACCACAGGCTATAGAATTGGAAGAGGCGGTATTGGGTGCAATACTCTTGGAGAAGGATGCTTACGGACAAGTAAGCGAGCTTCTCAAGCCTTCTTCATTCTATGTAAAAGCTCATGAACATATCTATGAGGCTATCATGACCTTAGCTTTGAATCAGCAACCGGTGGATATGCTCACTGTAACCGAGCAACTGAGACGTACTGATAATTTGGAAGCAGTAGGGGGGCCATCCTACATTGCAGGGCTTACACTGAAGGTAGCGAGTTCTGCCAATCTTGAATTTCATGCTAAAATATTAGCTCAAAAAGCATTAAGCCGTGAGATTATCAACTTCTCTTCGGATGTTCTGAAAAGAGCATACGATGATACTGAGGACATAGAAGACCAGATGCAACTTGCCGAGGGTAAACTCTTTGAGATATCCCAAAGAAACATGAAGCAGGATGTAGTGCCTATCAATCCTATCATCAAAGAAGCTGTGGGCGAAATTCAAATTGCAGCAAATAGGGCAGAGGGTATCAGCGGACTTACATCCGGGTTCCCTGGTATTGACGAAATGACCTCGGGATGGCAAAGATCGGACTTGATTATTATAGCAGCACGTCCTGCAATGGGTAAGACGGCATTTGTATTGTCCATGGCCAAAAATATGACAGTGGACAAGAAAATACCCGTTGCTCTTTTCAACCTTGAAATGAGTGGAGTACAGCTTGCTAAGCGTCTGCTGAGTAATGTTTGCGAAATCACGGGTGATAAGATCAAAAACGGACGACTTGATGATGATGAATGGAAGCGTCTGATGACAAGAATTAAAGACTTGGACGAGACTCCTCTTTTCATTGACGATACACCTAGTTTGTCTATTTTTGAGCTTAGGACAAAAGCCCGTCGTTTGGTGCGAGAACATAGTGTCAAGATGATCATCATCGACTACTTACAGCTGATGAACGCAAGTGGAATGAGTTTTGGAAACCGTGAGCAGGAAGTAAGTACCATATCTCGTTCGTTGAAAGTCTTGGCCAAGGAACTCAAAATCCCTATCATTGCCCTTTCTCAGCTCAACCGTGGTGTAGAAAACCGTCAAGGTGATGCCAATAGTAAACGCCCTCAGCTTTCAGACCTTCGTGAATCCGGTGCTATTGAGCAGGATGCGGATATTGTATGCTTTATACACCGCCCCGAGTATTATAAAATATATGAGGATCCTAATACCGGAATGGACCTGAGAGGCAAGGCCGAGTTTATTATTGCTAAGCATCGTAATGGTCCTGTGGGAGATGTGTTGCTTGCCTTTAGAGCTCCCGTGGCCAAATTCTTACCTTTGGAAGAAGAGAATAACAAAATGACTCGTCGTGCTAATATTTCGGCACAATTGCCTGAAGGAAACTATCCCAGTCAGGTATCTGATAGATCTATGGAAAATCCATTGGATGGAGGCATAATCTCAATCCCTTCTTCCGACGAAGATGCTTTTATCAATGGTGTAAACCAAATCAAAAATCCGTTTAACTAATGATTCCTGAAGAATTAATCAAAGAGACCAATTTAAGAGTACAAAAAGTACAAGACGCCATGAAGGCTTCTTCTATTGATGGTGTGTTGCTATCATCTAATGTAAATCTTTTATATATATTCGGCTCTATATATGTGGGGGCAGCCTTCATCCCATGTGAAGGTGATGTTCAGTTCTTTATAAGACGTCCCAATACTTACCCCTCTAGCAATAATATTCATTATATCAGAAAGATTGAGGATATAGTAAGTATGGAGCTGATCGATACTGCAAACATCAAATCTATAGCTTTGGAGATCGATGAGTTGCCATACTCAGAGGTTGTGAGACAGTATAAATTATTCCCCGAAGTCAAGATGGAGAATGCCTCTTCTTTGATGCGACTTGTACGCTCGATCAAGACACCTCGAGAGATAGAAATATTAAGGGCTACTGTTGCTCGTCACATGAAAATGTATCGACTCATTCCGTCTTTGTATAAGAGCGGAATGACAGATAGGGAATTGCAGATCGAGATAGAGCGCCAGATGCGCTTGATGGGATCTGTAGGCGTATTTAGGACTTTTGGCCCATCGATGGAGATATTCATGGGCAGTTTGATTGCGGGAGACAACGCTGAGGCTCCATCGCCTTATGACTTTGCCATGGGGGGTGAGGGTTCTGAAGCTTTGCCTTTAGGCTCCAATAACTCTCCTCTCAAAGAAGGTATGGCTGTTATGGTAGATATGGCCGGTAATTACAGTAGCTATATCTCTGATATGACACGTACTTTCTCTATTGGAAAACTATCGTCAGAGTGTTATCGCCTCCACGATCTGAGTCGTAAGATGCATGCTGATATCATGATGAAGAGCAAGCCGGGGACAAAATGTAGTGACATATATAATGTATCTATGCAAGCTGTAAAGGATGCCGGAGCAGAAGATAAGTTCATGGGGACAAAGCAGCAGGCTGCGTTTGTGGGTCATGGATTAGGACTTCAGATCAATGAAATGCCGGTACTCACGTCTCGAAGCAAAGATATACTGATCCCCGGCATGGTTATAGCTTACGAACCCAAATTTGTAATACCGCATATCGGTGCTGTAGGGGTTGAAAACACTTACTTGGTTACCGAAAATGGAGTAGAAAAGCTAACGGGTCTCGAAGAAGATATTATTGACTTAACTCTTTAAAATTATTTTAGAAATGATCAGGTTGAAGAAATTAGCTATTATCAGTCTCTCTTGCAGCCTCACTATATTTGGGGTAGCGGCAAAAGTGCCGGAAAAGGTAACACCTGTAAAGAACATCATTCTTATGATACCTGATGGAACATCCCTAAGTTCTATCTCTTTGGCTCGGTGGTATCAAAGGTATAATAACCCGCAAGAGATACATCTGAATATTGACCCTTATATTTGTGGCACAGTACTCACTACCAGTTCCAATGCCCCTATTGGAGACTCTGCTCCCACAACATCATGTTATATGACAGGTATACCTTCGATAACGGGCTTTATCTCCACCTATCCTTATAGTGATGGTGATAATGATCTCATACCTCTTGATCCTACACTTGCATATCGACCTCTTGCCACTGTGCTCGAAGCTGGAAAAATACTTAGAGACAAAAAAAGCGGATTGGTTTTTACTTGTGAATTTCCACATGCTACTCCTGCCGATTGCTCTGCACATTCCTACAGCCGTAAGCGCTATGATGTGATAGCTCCTCAAATGGTGGCTCAGGATATGGATGTAGTCATAGGAGGGGGTGTTTCTATTCTCAATGACGATATGAGAAATACGCTCAAGAAAAACAACTACGGACTATTTCTCAATGATCTTAACGGGATGAGAAATTACAAAGGCAATAAAATGTGGGCTCTTTATGAAGATAAGGATATTCCTTACGATATTGATCGTGATAGCACTACTACTCCTTCATTGGCGGAAATGACTGCTAAAGCCATCAGTATGCTGGATTATAATAATGAAAAAGGATTTTTTCTGATGGTCGAAGGCAGTAAGGTAGACTGGGCCGCGCATGCCAATGACCCTGTAGGAGTAGCAACAGAATTCCTTGCTTTTGACAAAGCTTGTAAAGTAGCGCTTGATTTTGCCCGCAAAGATGGCAATACAGCTATTGTTATATTATCCGATCACGGAAATAGCGGGCTTAGCATCGGTAAACAATCATACAAGAATTATGATAAATTATCTAAAAAGCAGTTGTTTGGACAATTGACACGCTTCAAATATACCGCTGCCGGCCTTACCAATCTGATTAATAAGACCCCATTGGTCGAATTGAATAAGTTATTTAGAGAAGTATGCGGGTTTGATCTTTCTAAAGAAGAGCTCGACAATATAAACAATTGTAAAGATTATAGCTTGAGCACGCTCTCTAAGGAACAGCGCAAAAATTCTGATACTGCATTGTATAGCGGTTCCCTTGAGTCTTATATCTCATCCTTGTATACGGACAAGACCTCCATTGGTTTTACTACTCACGGGCATACGGGAGAAGAAGTTCTGTTGGCAGCCTATCATCCTCGTGATGAGCGCCCCATGGGTATGATACTAAACACTGAAATCAACCAATATCTCTGCAAGTTATTCGATATTGAGAATAAACTTCCGGGTCTTACTTCACAAATATTTGCTCCTCATGACGAGGTATTCAAGAATTGTAAGGTGGAAATTACCAAGCCACAGGATAAGAAGGACAAAACCATTCCTAGGCTTAGAGTAACCAATGGCAAAAAGTCTCTTGAGCTTCGTGCTTACACATCTACAGTTACATTACGTGACGGTAAAAAGAAGCCCAGCGACATAGTGCTCAAATCAGTAATTGTATATGTAGATAAAACCAATAAGTTTTATCTACCCAAAGACTTGGTCAATTACTTGAATTGATTGGCCGGTGAATCCTGACCCTAAGTAAGTCGGCACTGTATGTACTTATCTCTGGGTTATTTCAAAGCGGTCAGATGCTCTATTGTGAGCAGACCGCTTTATTTTTTAATATAAATAAGACTATATTTATTTTTAATTTATAAAAATAAACGATGCTAAGAATAGCCATGTATGCCGGTTCATTCGACCCTTTTACCCGAGGGCATGCCGACATAGTAGAAAGAGGTCTCAACCTCTTTGATCGGGTAGTAATTGCGATAGGTGTCAATGAGAATAAGAAAACACTTTTTTCTCCAGAGAAACGTCTTTGCCAAATTTCAAGATATTACATGGATGAGCCTCGTGTGGAGGTCATGACCTATAACGGGCTTACCGTAGAATTTGCACGAAGTATAGGAGTAAACTTCCTGCTGAGAGGCGTACGCTCAAGTACGGATATGGAGTATGAGCGCACATTGGCCGATCTCAATAGACATATAGCTTCTATGGAGACAGTGCTACTCCCAGCATCTCAACAGCTGACTCATATTAGTTCCACCGTAGTGCGCGAATTACTCCATTTTGGCGGAGACGTTACATCCTTTCTTCCCGATGGGTTCAGTTTATTATTAGATTAATCATTATGAAAAGAAAACCAATCATAACCCTTTTATTCACACTTTCGCTTCTTTGGTTAGGGGGCTCTCATGCCTTGGCTCAGAATAAGGTCAATCAACTTCTGAAACTAAAGTTGGTCATGGAGTCTATTAGTAATATGTATGTAGATCCTGTAAATCAAGATTCATTGGTCGAGAGTGCTATCACAGGTATGCTTAGTGATCTCGATCCTCATTCTACTTACACCAACCCTCACGAAACTCGTCTGATACTTGAGCCTCTTCAGGGGCATTTCAGCGGTATCGGTGTTCGGTTTGTGATGCTTTCCGACACATTGAACGTGATAGAAGTGATCAAAGATGGTCCTTCCTATAAAGGGGGATTAAAGCCGGGCGATAAGATACTCAAAGCAAATGGTGTGAAAATATCGGGAGATTCCGTATCCACAGATAGTATCATGCCAGTACTCAAAGGCCCCAGAGGTAGTAAAGTGGATATAGAGTACATGCGTGCTCACGCATCTCAACCAACAAGTACTACACTGATACGTGACAACATAACTATAAACAGCATCGAGAGCCATTATATCATCGACAATAAGTACGGTTATGTCAGATTAGGGCAATTTGCACAGAATACAGCCAGCGAACTCGCAGATGTGTTTAAGGAATTTAAGTCTCGTCATGTCAAAGGTATTATTATCGATCTCCAATACAACGGTGGTGGTTATCTGAATGCTGCTATAGAAATGGGTGCTATGTTTATAGGTGACAACAGAGATATTGTTACCGTTAAGAACAACAGGCATCCCTCTATCTCCAATTCATATAAGTCAAAGGGTAACCCCACATTTGATAGCAGTATGCCAGTGGTGGTCATGGTAAACGAATTTTCAGCTTCTGCATCAGAGATATTTGCCGGAGCCATCCAGGACTGGGATAGAGGTGTTATTGTCGGTAGACGCACCTATGGCAAGGGGCTTGTACAGCGTCCTATACCATTGCCTGACGAATCAATGATAAGACTTACTATAGCTCGTTATTACACACCAAGCGGACGTTGCATTCAAAAACAATATCGCAAGGGTAATAAAAAAGAGTATGAAGAAGAGATACTGAGCCGCATCAAGCATGGTGAGTTGGTCAGCAGCGACAGCATCGGCTTTCCTGATTCACTCAAATATAAGACCCTGATACACGATCGTGTTATTTACGGTGGAGGGGGTATCATGCCCGATCTCTTTGTCCCCCTCGATACTACCCGTTACAACAAAGTTGCTACCGAACTCATTATGAACAACGTGATTACTGCTGTAGCTCTCAATCATGTGAGTGAAGTGGGGCGTGCAAGGCTCTTACAGGAGTATCCTACAATGCATCAATTTTACAATTACGTCATTCCTGAAGCTATCATACGTAAGACTGCCGTATATGGTAAAGAAAAAATCAAAGAATGGGATGATAAGCTATTTGAGCAGGCAATACCGGTGATTACCCAACGGATGCGTGCCGAACTTGCTCGTGATATTTATGGTAGCGGGGCGTTTTATTATGTTGTAAATAAGGAAGATCCTACTTATGGCGCAGCGATACGACTACTGGAGAATCCATCACGGTATCACAATTTGTTGAATCCCAAACAGACGAAATAAATTTATTGCTATTAAATTGTAGATTTCGTTGAATTTATACTGAAGGACTGATGGTGATAAGTTAACTGTCAGTCCTTTATATTTTACTATATTATTAAGTCTATACATCCTTATGGCTTATTAGTCTCCCCCGGTTGAGCTTGAAGAATTAGGCAGCTCAGAACAGTAATAATCCCGAATGATGATCAAGGGAGGGGGGATTAACAAAAAGATTATTTTAAGGTCAAATATGTTACACTTTGTTAGTCCTTTTCGTGTATTTATCCTATTGTAAGTGCATATCATCCACCATCAAATTGGAGGGCTTGACACAGGTTCTCTTATGTTGTATCTTTGTAATATTAACCATTACTCATATTACACAGTTATTCCGATACACAAACTAAAACACATTTATAAAGAGATAATAGATATGAAAAAAGTGATGCATAACATTTTACAAGAAACTCTCAATCAATCATTATTTGTCAATGATAGTGCAATATATCTCCCATTTCATTACTTTGTGTGATCTATCTTCTATCTTTTCATTCTATCTTGCCAAAGGATTCTCCTTATCCTTCATCTGGCTGTCTGTCTAATTTTTGAACTTTCTATGCTATTGTTCCCTCCTTTGACTCTTCGCCACAGGTGGCCAAAATCATTATATACAGTCCACTGATCTATCATATACGGACAATCGACCTATCATATACGGACAATTGACTTGATAGGATAGGACAACTGACCTATTAGGCACGGACAGCAGACTTATCATAATAGAATTAGTCATCATTGCTGCAATATTTGTAACGCTAAGATTGGTATAAATAAATGTTATATGTAGAGATCATATCCTTAAGATATTAATTTGGTGTAACTAATATGAGTGCCACATTTATTTAGCCCTTTATATTCTTATGAATATCACGAGAAAAAGCCGATTCTTATTTAGACTTTGTACAAATAAACCCGGTGTTATAACTAAGTGATCACTATTTTTCAGCTAAATATGTATTTTATTAATTTCTTTAGAATATTGACATAGGATGAATTATGTCAATTCTTTGGAGCTAAATGTGAAGAGCCGATTTTGACAAAGTGTCAAAATTAATTTTCATAACACTCCCTTTAGGAGACTGTTGCAAAAGTCAACAGTCTTGTGGATTTTGGAGTCAAAGCCGACAAAAGACACTTTGACCGGGCAGAGAGGGTAAAGTGCAAGGCGCTAAGAGTGAGTGCACAGGGAGTTTACTTCTGGTAAATGACCAAGCGCGAATCTCGCAAGCAACGAAGCAATTGGCCTGCTATGCAACGGTCTCTTTACATTAATTATGCCCATGAATAGCTCACAAATATTGATGGTAAGAGAGAGATGATACTATAGTAGGGCATATTAAGCCTCTCTTCGTAGCAGACCGATGCATTTTGAATAATGCGTTTACGAATGGATAAATATTTATGAACTTTGGGATCAGTCCGATTTTAACGACTTATAAAGATACCTCCAGATTGGCGTGTTAATTTATTTATCATAAATATATAATAAGGTCCGTTAAAATAGCGTTATGACTACAGAGGTGAAAGTTTATAATGTTGATAATAATATTGTTATAATAATATTTCCAAATATTGGATATTTTTTTCCATATTTGTTATAAAATACAATATTTATTAATTAACTTTGTTTGTGAAAAGATAAAGACCTTAAAAAAGACCATTGTAATAACTCATCGGAAAAGAATGTTTCCGATAAATGAATTACATGGCTTTTTTTGTTATTGGACTGGAGAGTATTTATCGTATTTAATTATTTTATAAAAAGTTACAAAATGAGCAATTTAGATTTGTCAAAGTATGGCATTAATGGCGTAACGGAGATTTTACACAATCCTTCTTATGAAGAATTGTTCAGAGAAGAAACGAAACCAGAACTTGAAGGTTATGAAAAGGGTCAAGTAACAGAACTTGGCGCTGTGAACGTAATGACAGGTGTATACACCGGACGTTCTCCCAAAGACAAATTCTTTGTCATGGACGACACTACACGTGACACTATTTGGTGGACTTCTGATGAATACAAGAATGATAACAAACCTGTAACCCAAGAGGCTTGGACAGAAATCAAAAAAATCGCTACCAAGGAATTATCAAACAAACGTCTTTTCGTTGTAGATTCATTCTGCGGAGCCAATGAGAATTCTCGTCTCAAGATTCGTTTCATCATGGAAGTAGCATGGCAGGCACACTTTGTGACAAACATGTTTATCAGACCTACAGCAGAAGAACTTGCCAACTTTGGTGAGCCTGACTTTGTAGTAATGAATGCTTCTAAGGCTAAAGTAGAGAACTACAAGGAATTGGGTCTCAACTCAGAGACTGCCGTTGTTTTCAATCTTACCGAAAAGGTACAAGTTATCCTCAATACTTGGTACGGTGGAGAAATGAAAAAAGGTATGTTCTCATACATGAACTATCTGCTTCCTCTCAATGGTATGGCTTCAATGCACTGCTCTGCCAATACAAGCAAAGACGGCAAAGAAACAGCTATATTCTTCGGGCTTTCAGGTACGGGTAAGACCACTCTTTCTACAGATCCCAAAAGAGAACTTATCGGTGACGACGAGCACGGATGGGATGACGAAGGTATCTTCAACTTTGAAGGTGGTTGCTATGCTAAGGTAATCAACCTAAGCAAAGAAAACGAACCTGATATCTACAATGCTATCCGTCGTGATGCATTACTTGAAAACGTAACTGTAGATGAGCAAGGTAAGATCGATTTTAGTGATAAATCAGTAACCGAGAATACTCGTGTCTCTTATCCTATCTATCACATTGAAAACATCGTTAAGCCAATATCTAAGGCGGGTCCTGCTAATAAGGTAATCTTCCTTTCAGCTGATGCATTCGGTGTATTACCTCCGGTATCAATCCTTACTCCTGAGCAAACTAAGTATTATTTCCTTTCAGGATTTACTGCTAAGCTAGCCGGTACTGAGCGTGGTATCACCGAACCTACACCTACATTCTCTGCTTGCTTTGGTGCGGCTTTCCTTTCTTTGCACCCAACAAAATACGCAGAAGAACTAGTGAAGAAGATGGAAAAATCAGGTGCTACTGCATACCTCGTGAATACAGGATGGAATGGATCAGGCAAGCGTATATCTATCAAAGATACACGTGGTATCATTGATGCAATCTTGGATGGATCTATTGACAATGCTCCGACTAAGAGTATTCCTTTCTTTGACTTCGAAGTTCCTACAGAACTTCCGGGTGTAGATCCTAAGATTCTTGATCCTCGTGACACTTATACCGATAAGGAAGAGTGGACAAAGAGAGCTAAAGATCTTGCTGAACGTTTTACTAAGAACTTCGTTAAGTTCACTGGTAATGAAGCAGGTAAAGCCCTTGTAGTAGCTGGTCCTAAATTAGACTAAAAAGCTGAAGAACTGAATATAAGGCCATTGCTCTCATGAGCGATGGCCTTTTTTTGTGATATGACTTGAATAGTAGATATATGTGATTGAAGTATGGATGTTCATAATCTATAAATCACACTGTTAGTCTTTTAGTTGTAGTGACACTTCCGGATCAGAATAGTGAACCAAATGGATTAATCACGAGATCGGATCAGCATTAGCGATATTAAAGCGTATATTCCTAAGTTAGAGTTACCCCCTTGTCATTCTTTTGAAACGCTTGTATAACACGACTCCTAATAAGGTAAGACTTACAGGGAATGCACACCAAATAGCCATAAGCTGGAGTTTAGGTGAATCTTTTACCAAAATAAAACCAAATATATAAGAAAGGGTAGGAGCTATAATAAGATGAACGACTAGTGCTACCTTTGCGAGGTATTTGACATCTTCGAGGCCTCTGAGAGCATTGGCGTAAATAATCTGCATAGCATCACCCACCTGATATACTATCACGGGAATTAGCGTAATAGCCACCATATCCACAACCACTTGGTCTGGTGTAAATATATAGCCTAAGCTATGACGGGCAAATACGATGAGCAGGATGACCATTCCTGCTATTATCCATGATAGTTTCAGGCCTGTCAGTGCTGTTTTTCTGGCGGCATGCAGATCATTATTAGCTTTATCTCTACTTACCAATATGGTGGTTGCCGCGCCAAATCCATAGTAAACCATGAAGCCCAATGAGGTAATCACACAAAGGATTTGGTGAGCAGCCAACGGTGCATCACCTAACCAGGCTACATAGATGACCGCTATGGTGTATGATGCTGCTTCTACACCAAGTTGCAATCCTACAGGTGCCCCCAGGCTGAATAATCGGCGTAGGTTTTTGGGAGAATAAGAACTCTTTTTATATCCTTCGTGGATCTGCTTCCAGCGGGGATGTAAGGTGAAAATAAGGATGAAACAAATGAGCGTGAATATGCGTGCCCCCAATGATGAGATCCCTGCTCCGGTGAGTCCCAGCTCTGGCAAGCCCCAATTACCGAATATAAGCCCCCAGTTACCTATGATATTCAATACATTGGAAATAAGTAATACCCACATGGGTGTTACAGTGTTGCCCCAACCATCAAAGAATTGCTTGTATGCTCCGAAGGTAAGACTAAGAACGAGATTGATATTTTGTAATATAAAATAAGGCTTGATATACGGATGTATAGATTCAGGGAGATCAAACCATTGCAGATTATTATATACAACCATCATTGCCAAGGCCATACCAAAGCCTATAGCTGTATTGAGAAAAATGCTATGTTTGAGTATTTCACCAGCCTTATTCATTTTCTCTTGTGCAAAACATTGGGCTATGATAGGTGTGAGTCCATAGGAAAATCCCATCCCGGCAATAAAAGCAAATCCGAACAGATTATTTACGAACGATGCTGCGGCAAGTTCTTGTGTGGTATGATAGCCAACCATGATATTGTCTGCAAAGCTTACTATTATAATCCCGAGTTGTCCGAGTATTATAGGTAGCCCTAACGTAATCATGGTGCGATATGATTGATTGAGCATAAAAAATAGATAGGGGACTCATGCCAAAATGAATCCCCTAAATTAGTAATTTAATCCAACAGTTTGCCTTTGAATGGCATAATATCATAATGTTGCAAGTATGTTACTTGGGTGCAATGATGTGCATAGACTTGATAATTACATCTTTGATGGGACGATCTATGCCATCGGTTTCTACTCTTTGGATTTTATCGATGACATTCCATCCGTCTATCACTCTGCCAAAGACAGTGTAGCCTCCATCTAGCGAAGGGGTCCCGCCCTCATGCATATATGCTTCTTTTTGTTTGTCAGAAAATTTGATATGTTTTTTAGCTTCTAATTCCGATAAGTCAAAAGCTGTATAATACTTACCCGTTACAATATAAAACTGCGAGCCTGAAGAGGCTTTCTCAGGGTTAGATTCGTCAGGTTCTCGTGCGGCACATAGTGAGCCTCTAACATGAAATATCTGATCCGTCATGATTTCTGCGGGAACAGTTCTTTTGAGAGTATCTTGCGTCACATCTGTTTTTGCGGTAGCATGCTTTGTCATTAAGTTACCTCCTTGTACCATAAAATCTTTGATTACTCGGTGGAATATGACGCCATCATAGGCATGACTGCTCACTAGGTTGATGAAGTTTTGCTTATGTAGCGGTGTTTCGTTGTATAGCTCGATCGTAAATTTCCCTTTGTTTGTCTCAACCAATATTTTTACTCGGTTATTTTCTTTTTGCTGCGCTTTGATATTACATACAAATGCAAGACAGATAAACAGCGATGCTAATAGAGATATCTTTTTGATCATAGTCGGATAAATAATTTTGAAGTATATAAGTCTATATGGATGGCTTTATGGCATCACTGGCAGCATTGGTAGTAGTTATGAAAGCTTGAGGGTCGGTGGCTAATACCGCCTTCTTAAGCTCCAGTAGATGCTTCCTTTCTGTAATCAGAAATATAATGTCTTTCTCTTTTCCTGCATACAAGCCTTTGCCGTGAAGATATGTACCTCTAAGCCCCAAATCATTGATGATTACGTCACGTATAGCTTGTGGCATCTCTGATACTATAAATACGGCTTTATTGGGATTTTCAGGTTGCAGAAACTCTACAACTTTGCCGAATATGAAGATAACCAACCATGAGTAAAGAGGGACTTTCCAGTCACCAAAAGCAATGAGACCCAATAATACTACGGTAGAATCTATCATGATGATAAGATTACTTATCTTGATATTGGTATCTCTGGCTAGAACTCTTGAGAGTACATCCGTACCGGCACAGGTGCTGTTAGCTTTGAATATCATGAAGACACTAAGTCCGAGGATAGCTCCACCATAAAAGCTGGAAAGAATGGCATCTCCTTCCACGAGAGGTCTACCACCAGTAAGTGATGTGATAAGATCCGTAAAGAATGCTACAAGTATAAAGGTAACAACCGTTTTTCCACCCGAAAGCTTCCCAAGTCTTTTGGTTGCTAACAAGAAAAGAGGAATGTTGAAGAATAATGCTACCGTACCAATAGGTAATCCATTGGGGAATGTTTCAAACACGCCCTTGGAAAGGTGATTGATGATGATGCTTATACCATATACACCACCCGGAACAATATTGAACGGAGCTATGAAGATGGAGTATCCTACAGCTTGTATCAATGATCCGAAGAAAATAAGGAGGAAGTCCTGTGCTATCTGAGGCTTATTGTGGGTCATATAACCTTATAAATAATTGTATTAGGTGTAAATGGTCACTGTAATTCATTCTGAATGCAAAGTTATTTAATATTTTGTAGCCACAATGGTATCGGATGAAATATTTGTAATGTACGCTTAGGCATGAGTATCATAAACTCATAATATTATCAAAACATCATTTATATGTGTACTTTATGCATTGATTCTGATTTTGTAAATAAACCATGATTGTATAGCATGATTACAAGGTTTTCACGGTGTCTTGGATGATCGATGGTTACCCGTGCTCTCAAATCTGTTATAAGCATTTCTTAAACTCATCATTAAATATTACTTTTGCTTTATCTCTTAAAAACAAATTCATCATGTTGGTATATCACTTGGCCGAATTACCTCAAAGGATATTTGAGGAATATGGGAATAAAACAATCTTAAAATATTATAATAAAGAAAAAGATCATTGGGACAAGCTTCACGGCGAACACCTTTATCACGGAGCATTGGGTGTGGCAAAAGCATTTGCTCACATCATGCTCAATCCCGGGGATAAGGTAGGTATATACTCTCAGAATACAGTGAGAGGGCTATACACAGAAATGGGGATATTTATGATGAGAGGAGTATCTGTCCCTCTGTACGCCACTGCATCTCCTGAACAAGTAGAGTTCGTTGTGAATGATGCCGGTATTGAGACTATTTTTGTAGGAGAGCAATTCCAATATAATAACGCATATCATGCGCAGCTCAAGAGTAATGTCCTTAAGCGCATTATAATTTTTGATGAGCATGTTGTCCTCAACCCTGATGATAATACATCTATATTCTATAATGATTTTGTACGTCTGGGCGACTCCATGCACAATGAGATTGCTGCTAAGGTATCTGTTGGTAACGCTCTGAATTCTGATCTTGCTGTGATTATTTACACATCAGGGACTTCGGGCAATAGTAAAGGGGTTATGCTTACACACAGTAATTTCATGAGTCAGATCAGGGTGCATACTCTGATGTTTCCCTTTATCAATTCCAAGGATACAAGTATGTGTTTCTTGCCTATGAGCCATATCTTCGAAAAGACGTGGGTTTATTTTTGTTTGAGCCAGGGTGTAACTATAGCGATACTATCGGATCCTAAGAAGATACAGAAGGCATTGCCGGCAGTAAAACCGACACTTATGTGCAATGTGCCTCGTTTCTGGGAGAAAGTCTATCATGGCGTAAATATGAAAATACAAGGATCTCCCACAGTACTCCAGCGGGTTTATAAACATGCTATTAATGTGGGACGCAAATATAGGCTGGATTATTATCTCAAAAAGAAAAAAGCCCCTATGGGTTTAAGCGCTATGTTTTGGTTCTATGACAAAACAGTGTTTAGTACTCTAAAGCGGGTGTTGGGTATTCAGAATGGCAAATTCTTTCCTACAGCGGGAGCACCTCTATCCAAAGAGGTCAATGTATTCTTACAATCGGTAAACATCCCTATTATTTACGGTTACGGGCTTACCGAATCCACTGCTACCGTATCGTGCTACTCTCGTCGTGGGTTTGATATTGATTCTATTGGGCAGATAATACCCGGGTTGGAGGTAAAGATCGATCCTGTTAACAATGAGATCCTGCTCAAAGGTCCTAGCATTACCACGGGATACTACAAAAATCCCCAAGCTAATGCAGAGTCTTTTACTGCCGATGGTTTTTTCAAAACCGGTGATGCCGGGCGTATAGAAGGGAACAACCTCTATTTCCTCGAAAGGATCAAGGATTTGTTCAAGACTGCCAATGGCAAATATATTGCTCCTCAGATGATTGAGGGCTTGCTTGCTGCGGATCCTTTTATTGAGCAGGTCGCAGTCATTGGTGACACTTATAAATTTGTAAGTGCCTTGATTTACCCCAACTGGGATCTATTGAAAGCCGAGTGTGTAAAGCGCGATTTGGCTGACTGCCAATCAATAGATAAGATGGCTGTCAATCATGAGCTTTATCGCTTCATGATGGCACGTATCGAAAATGCTTTGGGTGCATTGGCTCAGTACGAGAAGATCAAACGTTTCACTCTTCTTAAAGAACCGTTTAGTATAGAAAATGGTGAGCTTACCAATACACTTAAGATCAAACGACGTATCGTCAATGAACATTATGCGGCTGAGATAGCACTGATGTATCAAGAAAATATATAAAAACAAGTAACAAATTAATTTAATATTATACATCCATCTATAATAAAATGATTACTACAGACCAACTGAACTCTCTGTTGGAGCGCCGTGACGCGCTGAGGGGGTATCTTTGACGTCGATAATAGACGTATACAATTACAAGAAGAAGAACTGAGGACTGCCGACCCTTCTTTTTGGGAAGATAATAAACAAGCCGAAATACAGATGCGCAAGGTAAAAGACTTGCGTAAATGGATTGGTTTTTTTGAAGAGATCGATACGGTTGCCGAGGAGGTCAAGCTGGCATTTGACTACTGTAAAGAAGGTATTACTTCAGAAGAAGAGGTAGATGAGGCTTATGCCAAAGCTATAGCTCTTGTAGAAGAGGTAGAACTAAAAAATATGCTTCGTGCAGAAGAGGATAATCTGGGTGCTGTGCTCAAGGTAAATGCAGGTGCAGGTGGTACGGAAAGTCAAGACTGGGCTTCTATGCTGGTGCGTATGTATCAGCGTTGGGCTGAAAAAAATGGATACAAAGTATCTATAACCAACTGGCAAGATGGCGACGAAGCCGGCGTCAAAACAGTAACCATGCAGATCGAAGGGGATCAGGCTTACGGATTTCTCAAGAGTGAAAATGGGGTCCACCGTCTTGTGCGGGTCTCTCCATACAATGCTCAAGGTAAGCGCATGACCAGCTTTGCATCAGTCTTTGTGGTGCCTTTGGTGGACGATTCCATTGAGATCAACGTAAATCCCGGTGATATTAGCTGGGATACTTTCCGTTCCAGTGGTGCAGGCGGGCAGAATGTTAATAAGGTAGAGACCGGTGTGCGTTTGCACTACACCTACAAAGATCCTGATACGGGTGAGGAGCAGGAGATTGTAATAGAAAATACTGAGAGTCGTTCACAACTTGACAACCGTGAGAACGCCATGCGCCTTTTGCGTTCACAACTCTATGAGATAGAACTCCAAAAACGTAGAGTGGCACAGGCTGAGGTTGAAGCCGGCAAGAAGAAAATAGAGTGGGGGTCTCAGATAAGAAGTTATGTCTTTGATGATCGTAGAGTCAAAGATCACCGAACAAATTACCAGACCAGCAATGTAAATGCTGTGATGGACGGTGACATTGATGAGTTTATCAAGGCATACCTCATGGAATTTGCGGGAGCCGAATCCGCCAATAAGTAAAATTGACTCTATAAAAGTGACATCATATGGGATTCATCTTGAGTGTTATATCCCTCCTATGATATGAGGAAATCTGCAAGTCATGCATCTTATGATGCCATGACTTGCTGTTTTTTTATTAATAGAAGATCGGTTTTTTCGTTTTGCTTTCAGCTTTGTACTTTCAGATAGTTTTAGATTCAGTTTTTTTACCATATAAGTAGGTGTAGGCACTTCCAACAAACAGGGCACCCCCTATTATGTTACCTATAGTTACCGGCAGTAAATTTTTTACTGCAAAATCAATCCAACTTACATTAGCTCCATGTAATATACCCGTGGGTATATAAAACATGTTAGCTATCGAGTGCTCAAAACCCATGACCACAAATCCCATAATAGGCCACCATAATCCTATTACTCTTCCTACCATACTTCGCGATGATAATGCAAGCCATACAGATAAGCAGACCATCCAATTGGCACCTATACCTCTGATCAAGGCTTGGTACCATGGTAATGCGGTTTTATATTCTGCCACATGAGCTACATAGCTTGCATATACTTCCGGTTTCATCACACCAGACAAATACACAAAAATATAATCGAAGAAAAAGGCTCCTATAAAGTTTGCAATAAAGATAATACCCCAGTTCTTAAGAATGTAAGACTTGGGAATGTCTCCATGTACGGCAGCCGGGATAAGATAAGCATTGTTTCCTGTAAAAAGCTCCGCACCAACAAGGATGACCAGCATAAGACCTAATGGGAATGTTGCCCCGCTAAGAAGTTTGGGGATTATCGGGTTTGCTTCGGCAATGCCGTTTACTCCGGCAGCGGCCATCGTGGAGAGTAATCCTCCCATGCCGATATAAAAGCCGGCAAAAATGCCCAATAAAGCAAGCTTAGGGAAAGGCGTATTATATTTCTTTTTAGCCATCTCTTTTGTGATGGCTATTACTTCTGAAGGTGAATTGATCATAATGTGGTTTCTTAATACTTATAAAATAGATAGTAAATACTTTTTGCTACTAAAAAAGCTATAATTACTCATTTCATAGTAAACCAATACTACTTTTTAGGAGTTATTCTTATGAAATCATAACAAAAATACAAAAGAATTACTATTTGATCATGATAGTTTTATAATTCGATTGTATATTTGTTAGAGATATACACGTAAGATAATCACTTAAACATTCAATTTATTATGGGACAAGAAGATGAAATAATCTGTCATTGTAATGAAATAACTCGAGGTCAGATTGAGAATGCCATTCGTGAGCAAGGGCTTAAAACCATCGATGAAGTTGGCGATGCTATTGATGCTGGCACAGTGTGTGGTAGTTGCCAAGATGATATCCAATCAATCCTTGATGAAATAAACGGATAAATTACACCATCACAACAATGATTGTCGGATTGTTCATGTATGAGCAATCCGATTTTTGTATTCTCTCCTTTATACATCGGCATCCATTATCTTCCGCACATTGATCTGATTGAGGTCTAAATCTATTAAAGTGGGCTAGCTTCAATACAGATTTCCGAAACTCCTTTTTGATATACTTGAGTGAATAGTTTATGTAAGTACAATTATTTTTAGATGTGAGAATCAATGTCTATGTATCAAAATGGGGTCATAATAAAGTGTTTCTTTAATAATGATAATTCAATACTAGCTTGCATTTACTCCTAAAAAGAATTCTTATTTGATTTTAGTGCTCAATTCCAAAAAAAATAAGGCGTATAGGTCAAAAATAGTTGCTTTTACAATCTCAAATCTTCACCATATCATTCTCAAAGATTGATTAGGTCATCTTCAAAGATTGGTAAAGTCAATCTCAAAAGCTTAGAATCAGTAGATAAATTAAGGCAAAGCAAATAAAATCTCACTTGTGTGGGTTAAAAGATGCAGTGTAGCCTTCTGTGAAGAGGCTATACACCTAGTTTTTTCATATCAGATACCAAGAAGTAATCAATATGATCAGCGAAGCAAATTAGGAAACTATTTTTCAATGACCTAAATACTATAATCCTTAGATTTGACTATTATTGAAGTAAGTAAAATCAGCCTTTTGTTGTGACATAGGTGCAAAATGCTTGTCAATTCAAATAAATGTTCTATCTTTGTCTCCGCAATAAGCTTAAAAGCTGATGGTACCATAGCTCAGTTGGTAGAGCAAAGGACTGAAAATCCTTGTGTCCCCGGTTCGATTCCTGGTGGTACCACTTTGAAGAATAGCAAAACGACGTAAACTCCTGAATTTCAGATGAATTCAGGAGTTTTCTTTTTCCTCGAATCTGCAAAATATAGCAGAATATTACCGATCCGGGTGGAGCAAAAGGTGGAGATAAAATAGCACGATTACAATCTCCACCAAATTTGGTTCTTTGTCATTGATATTCAGTGCTTTGCTTGTAGTTGAGTTGTGGGTGATTTCCGAATTTTCGGTGTATAGGTCAAAAAGTAGGCTACTTTTTATAGATATTTTTAGCTTGTTCTAATTATATTTATTTTTGTTTTTGTAAATCAAAACGGAGTAAAGCTCTGCTGAGGAGCAACTTTGCAAGGGATAGATTTTGGGCGCCTAATGCGTGTCTTTAAGAGTGTCTTCATGACACTCTTTTTTAATACGCAGTGGCAGTCCTTATGCCTTTTTTAAGTTTCACAGATTTAATAAAGCCATCTATTAACGTGAGTTCTTTACCTGCTTGTAACTTTGGTTTTGTAGTTAAATACTTTCTCAGAATAGCATATTGGAGGTATTCTGCTGATTTACTTTTTGCGCCAAAAGGTTACTTGAAGCAATCTTTTCTCTGAAATGCGGGATGACTTAGGAGATATAATTTCAAGATCTTGCGGATCGCCTACGGCATTGAAATGTTCAGAAAGACTTTTCTTAAGGGCATCTAATGCGGTTACTGGTTCGCCATCTTTTTTGTATCCACCCAACCAATATTTATGAGGAGTAATATCTAAATTCCAGTTATAGTCGGATGCAATAATCAAGTATCCGTTTTTATTTATACGATCGGATATTGAAGCCAAAAAACTTCTTGGTCGGGCAACCTCCTGTAATATATCAGATATTACCACAATATCATATCCTGTATAAATAGGCTTAAGATTATTGATGTCGGACTGCATGAAGTTGATTTTATCCATTCCTACGCCCAACCCCAAGTCTTTGAGAAGAACTTCTCTGTAAAGAACCAAGTCATTTTCGTCCTTCATCGTGTACCGCATTCCTCCTTGCTCTTGTAGTTGGTTCCCCATTCGCAACATTCTGGCGGTAAAGTCAAGAGCCATGACGGATTTATAATAAGGAGCCAATTCAAAAGCCAACCTCCCGGTATCCGCATTAAGATCAAGAACAGATGCTGATGATATTTCTCCTACAGTCTTACGAATAAGTGCGCTAAGTTTTTTTGCATAATTGGGAATTTCTGCAAATGAATCACCCCAATCTTTTTCGCAAGCCAATGTTACTTCCGGGTCTGTTTCATAATCATTTCTTATTATTATCAGGGGAGCATCGGTTTGAATATATCTAAATCCTGCATGCTGATAAAAATGCCTTCTGAAAGCATATCGAGAATGAATAGTTGCTTCATTTCCTGTAGAAATCCATGAACCTCCTTTTATCAGATTATGCTTGCCATCGAACGTAGGAGTAGAGAAATCATCATATGCTTCATGTACCTTGAATCCCGGAAACCCTGTTATTGAAGTCTCAGTCCATTGCCAAACATTACCTATTACATCAAAGAAATCACCTTGCTTAAAATCATTTACCGGACATGACGATGCATAATATTCAAGATTGATATTTCCGGGAGCTTTATCCCATTCCATCATATCTTTCAAACCTGTAGCCTCATATAAGCAATACCATTCAGCTTCTGTAGGTAAGCGATAGCTTTTTCCAGTCTTTTCACTTTTCCAGTTGCAAAATGCTTTTGCCTCTAAATAGTTAACTTCTACAGGCCAGCTCCATGGCATATCAATTTCTTCGGCCATTAAACGAAGGCGATACTTGTCATCGGATTTACGCCAAAAAAGTGGCATTGTTGCATTCTTAAATGTACGCCAACTCCATCCTTCTTCTGTCCAATACCTTTGAGTATTGTAGCCTTCATCTTGGATAAACTCCAAGAACTCTCTGTTTGACGTAAGGTACTTTGCTGCTTTAAAGTCTTGTACATCTTCATGATATACACCATACTCATTATCCCATCCATAGTATGGATGATCTTTAGGTTTTCCCAATACCATCTTTTTGCCTTGTACAAGTATAAGTTCGTTGGAAGGAGGAGGATTGTCTTTTAAGCAAATTTCGCCGAAACGCCCTCCTACAACTTCATCAATTGGGAGTTGGCGTATCAGTACTGATGATGTTTCCAAGTGAATGCGTTCATGCTCGATTCCCATCATAATAATCCAAAAAGGACTTTGCCAGCGGATAGGCATTTCTAAAGGAGCATTGTCAATCACCTTTAGTACAATATCCTTAACATCGTCTCGGAACTTACGAGTTTCAGACACAGAAGGCCAGTCATAATGATTGTTATTAAGATCATCCCAGCTCATCTCATCCACTCCTATAGCAAATATTGATTCATATGCTGCATTTACCCTTTTGTCAATTATTCTGGTAAGCATGAGTTTATTAATAAAGAAAGCAGCCGTATGTCCAAGATAAAAGAGAATTATATGTCTCAAGGGATCACCTCGGTGATAGAAAATATCATCTGATTTAAGTTGCATATACAACAACTCATCTATTTCCCACGTCTTAAGGAAATACTCCCGTATTTCCTGTCTTTTATGTTCGCTGTCACCGTTGCGTAGGTTTATTGTCTTTGTTATTAAATCTCTCATGACGTGTTACAATTTTTTGTACATGTAAGTTTTTTTCATTTCGAATTGTTCTCCTAAAACCTTAGTCTTCTGCTGAACTATGTGCGCAATGGGATTAAACCCCAAATTTCTATATAAATGTACAGCAGGCATATTATCGTCCCAGACTCGCAATAGAAGGTCGTGATATAAATCCTTCGATAATTCGTTTATCAGTTTTTTAATCATCATAGAGGCTATTCCTTTACCCCGGTAAAGGCTATTCACCATTATTTCAGCTATGTAAATAGCTTGCTTGTAATCAATTTGAGGAGCTTGCTCTTTAGGAAACTCTCTATCATAAGATAAAGGTGTTGCAATGAGTAAGCCTATCAATAGATCATCACTAAATACCATATAACCGGAGCCACTTTCAATTAACTTATCTAAAGTATGGGTAGCTGTTTCGAAAGTAATGCTTTGTGCATATTCTCCCATTGTAAAAGCCTCAATATAAAGCTGAGATATTTCAGCTCTATATTGAGGGTATGTAGATGATGAAAGCGATACGATCTCTATATGATTTTTAGTCATTATAAATGCTTATTTGTATCCAATATCTTTATCTTTAATTCTTATATCTTATTGAACAAATATTTTGTACCACTAGTTCGGATTAAATTCTTTTTTATAAAGTCATGAGGGTTCTAATTCTGCTTACTTTTGTCTATAATGTTGTATTGCCTCTTTTAATTGTGTTAATGCCTGATCCAATAATGTTCTAGGACATGCTATGTTAAAACGCATAAAACCTTCTCCGCCTTGACCAAACATTACTCCGTCATTCAGAGCTAAATGAGCTTTATCAATAAATAAATGAACTAATTCCTTTTGAGGTAGTTTTAGTTCTCTGCAATCCAGAAAAATTAAGAATGATGCTTGAGGGCGTATCATTTTTATTTCGGGAATATGATTCTGTAAGTATTCCTGAGTAAAATCAATATTCCCTTTTATGTAATCTAAAGCCTCCGAAAGCCATTCTTCACCATGAGTATAAGCAGCAATCAAACTTTTATAAGCAAATATGTGACTTTCAGAAAACTCTCCTGCTTCCATAAAATCTTGGAACTTTCTAAGAATATCATGATTTTGAATAATTGTGTATGAAGAAGCAAGTCCCGGCATATTGAAAGCCTTGCTTGGAGCCATAAATACTATACTATTTGAGGATGCATCAGAAGATACGCTTGCAAAAGGATGGTGTTGATATGGTGTTAAGGTCAGATCTGCATGTATTTCATCAGAGAAGACCAATACTCCGTTTTCCTTGCATATGGTCGCTATTTGTCGCAACTCTTCTTTTGTCCATACTCTGCCTCCGGGATTATGAGGGTTGCATAATATAAGCACTTTGCAACCTTTTACATCGTTTCTAAATCTGTCAAAATTGATTTGGTATTGTCCATCGTGTATTTCCAATGGACTAAATATCACCTCTCTCTCTAATTTTTGAGAAACAATGAAAAATGGATGGTATACCGGTGGCATTACTAAGACTTTATCATCCTTTTGAGTAAAGCATTGTAGTGCAAAAGCCAATCCCCTTACTATACCGGGGACAAAAGTTAGTTCCTCAGAGCCCACATCCCAATGGTGGCGTTTACTCAGCCATTTTATAATACTATCACCCCATGTAGCAGGTTTCATTGTATAACCTAAGACTCCTGCATTTAATTGTTTTTGTATTGATTCAATAATAAAGGGGGGAGTGCGAAAGTCCATATCTGCTACCCACATGGGTAATAAGTCATTTCTTCCCCAGCGTTCTGTAAGACCGTCCCATTTTATTGAGTCTGTATGTGTCCGATCTATGATTTCATCAAAATTATATCTCATTGGTTATTTTGCTTTAATACTAAATTTATATCAAGGTTATATATTCTATTATTTTTTGTCTGAATTGAATTATCTAGAAAACTAAAAGTAGACATAATCAATTGTATTTTATTATTTCATCCCCATCTTTTTTAATAATATTAATATCTATACTTCTATGCACGATTGCGTATTTATCATTTGTCTGTAAATACTTTCTTTATTCATTAATTCTTTTGGAGACCCACTTTCTACTACACGACCTTCTTGTAGCACCACTATCTTATCGGCATTGGCTATTGTGCGCATACGATGTGCAATTATAAGAACAGTGCGATTTTTGATAAGGTGTGATAGCGCTTTTTGTATTTGGGTTTCGTTTTCAACGTCAAGCGAAGCTGTAGCCTCATCCAACAATACAATAGGTGCGTCTTTTAAAAGAGCGCGTGCAATAGAAATACGTTGTCTTTCGCCTCCTGATAGTGTATTCCCATTTTCTCCAATGATGGTGTCATAACCCTCAGGCAACTTATTGACAAATTCGTCGCATTGTGCCAAGCTCGCCATTCGTAATACTTCTTCATCTGAAGCCTCTTTACGCCCGATTCGAATATTGTCCATTACGGAAGCATTGAAAAGAACCACATCTTGAAATACAATTGCATAATAATGCAAAAGGGTTTCGGGGTCAATACTGTTAACATTGATCCCTCCTAAAGTTATACTCCCTTTATTGATATCCCAAAATCGTGCGCTCAACTTTGCAGAGGTACTTTTACCTCCTCCTGAAGGGCCTATAAGAGCTGTGACTTCTCCTTGTTTTGCAAGAAAAGAAACATCTTTGAGTACAGATTTACCGTCTTGATAAGAAAAATCTACATGTTCAAATCTTATGTCAAAGTTATTAGGCTCACAGTGTGTTACCCCCTTTTGAGTGGGTAAGTTGAGTATTTCATTCATTCTGTCGATCCTTACATCAATATAGAATAAGATAGCACCTTGATTGAGGACTTGGAGCAAAGGCTCATAAATTACAGACGATATAATAAGAAAGAAAAGATACGTGAGAAAATCTATATTACCCTTGATCAACAAAGTTGCGCCTACGAGAATAAGAGTAGGGAGCCCCATCTTAATAATAGCTTGTATCAGATTAATGATAATTCCTATCTGCAATTCACCTTTTGTTTGATTCTTTTCATAATCATCTAGTTCTGTTTTAAGCTCATTGAGATAACGCTCTTCATGATTGTATGATTTTATTTCCTGGATTTGGTCAATCCCTTCCTGTATTTTTTCGCTCAACTTACGTTTTCTTACGTATTCCTTTTGGTGTATATTCTTTTCTATTTTTTTTGTTCCGATAAAAATAATGAGCACAATAGGTACCACCCAAAACAAAGCAATAGTCAGAGTCCAATTGAAATATCCTAAGCCGAAGAATGCAATTATCAGCGTCAGCGATGCTCCCACAAGTTGGGGTACACAGTGCGAGAATAATTGCTCCAAATCTGCTACATCACTTAATATGGTACTACTAAGATCCGACAGATTTTTTTCGCCAAAGAATGAAAGTGGAAGTTTTCTAAGTTTCTCTGCAATAGAAATGCGTCTATTGGCGCATTCTGTGTAAGTGGTGAGATATGAGCTATTATATTGCCAGTACGATGCTATGTATATAATGATACATGATATTACTATAATTGCAATATATAGCCCAATATGGCTACTTTGATTTATTGTGCCTGACATAAGGGGTAGTAGATCTTTTTCCAAAAAGATATATACCAGCATGATCGGTAGCATGAATGTCAGGTTTTGTAATGTTGTGGCAAAAGATGCTTTGAGAAAATCACGTGCGCCTTTTTCACTCATTGCAAATCGGTTCTGAATATATTTGATCATTGTACTTCCTCCATTTTAATTGTCCAGCGAACTGATTGTTGGTATTCATTCCACATAGTATAGTAAAGGCCTTTGTTATCAAGAAGCTCTTGGTGATTACCTTGTTCTGCTATAGTTCCTTCCTCTATTACTATAATTCTATCTACATTAGTTACAGAAGATAGTCTATGTGCTATCATTACTACAGTCTTATTCTCCATTAGGCTTCTAAGCGCTATTTGTATTTCATGCTCGTTTTCCGGATCTGCAAATGCAGTAGCCTCATCTAACAAAAGAATCGGAGCATCTTTGAGAAATGCACGTGCCAGTGCAATTCGTTGCTGTTCTCCTCCCGATAAATATATACCTTCAGTACCTAATTTGGTATCCAATCCATCAGGAAGCTTATTAATAATATCTTCACATTGAGCCATTTTTATGGCTCTGTCGAGTTCTTCCTGTGAAGCATCGGGCTTGCCATATAATATATTCTCTCTAATAGTTGTTTTGAAAAGGGTAGTATTTTGAAAAACAAAAGAAATATGTTTCATCAATTCTTCAGGAGTTATATGTTTCACATTTATACCACCAATACGGACTTCACCTTGCGTACAATCCCAGAACCTTGCCATTAGGCGTACCAAGGTCGTTTTACCACTACCTGATGCTCCTACCAAAGCATATGTTTTATTTTCAGGAATATGAAGGCTTAAATTATGTATAGCTTCTTTTTCACCCTTATCATAAGTAAATGATACCTTTATCAAATCGATGTCATATTTGATGATTGGCTTATCTTGTTCCTCCGTTTCGAAACAAGGGTATTCACTCATCAACTTATCTATTCTGATAAGTGCCTCATCTGCTTGCTGTTTGCCATGAGACATAAACATGATTTTCATTAAGCTCTGATTGAAGAATGGAGTAATAAGGATATAAAAAATAAGATTGATAACCACTTCTCGCCAGTCGCTTCCTGTATTAATAAGAATTACAGCAAAAGGAATGAGCAAAAATATGAACCCATTCAGAGCTAGAGTATAAATAAGCATTGGAGTACGACTATTCACAGTATATTTCCCGGCCCATTCACTATAGGTCATGATACTTTTGTAAAAACGCTTGAAACTGTATACTGTCTGTTGAAATACTTTTACTACCGGTATTCCTCGTATATACTCCACTGCTTCAGTATTCATTTTTTCCAGAAAATTCATATACTGTGTCATGCTTTCTTGGTATGTTTTATTACCCATCATGTTTTGAAACATCCATACTGCTATGATTAGAGGTATAAGGCATACCAGTCCCATCCTCCAGTCAAAAACAAATAAGAAAATAAATGTTGTCACCAGCATCATAATACCTCCTATAAGATCCGGTAGTTGATGAGCAGTGAATACATGTGTAATACTTGCATTGTCATCAATAATCTTCCTCATTTTTCCCACCGTATTTTTATTGTAAAATCCCAGTGGTATATGCACTGCTTTCTGCATGGCTGTAAAGCGCATGTTTTTTTCGACTCTGAATGCTGCTAAATGTGATAGCATCAATGAAGCAAAATACAAAATGACGCATAGAATAGAGAAGCCAAAGGCTACCCATGCGTAAAGTGAAATAGTGTCTGTAGAGTGATTGTCTTCAAAAATCATACGTACAATAACCCATATGCATATAAAGGGAATCACTCCGGCAATGCTGCTCAGAGCAGAAGTAATGAGAGACATGGTGAGTAACTCTTTTCTATTTCCCATGTACTTCCTCAAATTGGAAATGGTTGATCCTTTCATATAATGAACATTTTTAAGTGTCGTTCAAAAGAAAAGCCCAACATGTTTGTCGGGCTTTTCTCGGATTTATTATAATCCTTGCTTGTCTTGTGAAATTGCATGGCAAAAAATAATTTGGATAGCAATCTGTATCTCCTATATTCTTTCATTTGGCAATGGACGATTTATCAAATACTATTGTTTTATGGCTGGATGAGACTTCGCTGTGTAAATCAATATCTATCTCTTTTAATTAAAACGAGAATCAGGAATACTCTACCCAAAAATTTTACAAACATTTTTATTTCAATTGACAATCAAAAGTATTTATAATTAAAAAAACGTTCAATCCCTCATTATAGTGATTTTACACCTATTTATATACCCTAAAAAGGGGGCATGAGATTTTTATTTCATCTGGTAGTTACATATATTATGAGTAATATTGTATTACAAGTATATACATATAATAATATTGGATGAAAAATTTTCAAAAACTTTTGTTTTTTATTGTCGGCGTGTGTGTCCTTACTTCCTGTTTTTTATACAAGGATGCTTCTCCTGCAATTAAATCACCACGAACTGTTGCTACAACACCCAAACTCAAACAAGCTAAAGACGATGCTGTTTTATGGTATGTAACCGGAGGTAAGTTATCATCTCCAAGTTATCTATTGGGTACATTCCATGTAGTTGGCGGAAGTTATATTGATAGTATTCCTGGTTTCAAAAAAGCATGGACCCATGTCGATCGTCTTGTCACAGAGCAAGACCTTTCTCAAGAGGCTTCCACAAAAATTATGACATATATGCAGGCTGCTATGATAATGCCGGCAGATACAACTTATGATGTTTTGAGTACCCCTCAAGATCTAAAGATATTGAAAGATGCGCTCGAGAGGAATGGATTAGGAGATCAATCTATGCTTAAATTCAGACCTTCTGTAATTGGTCTGATGTTACAATTGGCGGAGTATTCCAAAATCATAGATGAAAATGGTAAAGAGGGAGCAATGGATCGTAATTTACAAAAGCGTGCTTTAAGGGATAAAAAAGAGAACGCTTTTTTTGAGATCCCCGAACAGGCAGCACGTTATATGCGTATTCTATTTACTTCTAAATCATTAGGCAGACAATATGAAGACCTTCTCAATGATATTAAATCTGAAGATTCTTTGAAAAGACAAACAAATCAGATGATTCTTAATTATAAGCATGGTTATCTCCATCGATTATCTACTGATATTGATAAGATGGATAGTGTGTTGAGGAATGTGCTAGTATATGAACGGAATCAGTTGTGGCTGGAAAAGATTATACCATATATTGAGAGTGCCCCTACATTAATAGCTGTAGGTTCAGGGCATTTGGTAGGTAAAGAAGGACTTATTGAAATCCTAAGATCCAAGGGGTACAAAGTTACTCCTATTTTGAAATAATATGAGAGGAAATTCAAGCTTCTTAGACCTACTCAAATCATAACTGTATTTTTTACTGTAATCCCTGAGAAATTCTAATCAAAAGAAAAAAGATCGTCCGATAAACTTCAATAACCTAAGTCGCTCTTCTGAATACAACTTATGTTATTGAAGTTTATCGGACAGTTTTTTTTACTTTGTAAAGACGTTACACTACATGAAAATATAGCGCAGGACAAAGAGCACGCTCAGGATGCACAGTGTTATAGAAATATCTTTCAATTTACCCGATAGTAATTTTACCAATACGTACGAGAGCATCCCGAGTACCATACCTTCAGCGATAGAGTAGGTAAGCACCATTGTGATCATAGTAATAAATGAGGGCATGGCTTCCGATATATCAGTAAGGTCGATATTCTTAATAGCATCAAGCATAAACACCCCAACGAGCACCAATGCTCCTGTAGTAGCAGCACTGGGAACAAGTAAAAACAAAGGCGAGAAAAATAGAGCTATCAAGAAAAAGACTCCTACAAAGAATGCAGTGAGACCCGTTCTTCCGCCTTCGGCAATACCGGATGCACTCTCTACGTAAGTGGTAACAGTAGAGGTTCCCAACATAGCTCCAAGACTAGTTCCTACAGCATCAGCCATCATAGCTTGCTTTATATGTATCACATTTCCGTTTTCATCCATCATATCTGTTTTGGCCGCTGCTCCTATCAATGTGCCTATGGTATTGAATATATCCATAAATACCAAAGCAAAAATGGTTAGTATCATATCGGGACTAAGGAGAGGTGCAAAATCAAGTTTGAGGAATGTAGGGGAAAGACTTTGAGGCATGGATACCGGTGAAAAATGATCCGGCAAAACGGTTACACCCATGGGTATTCCTATAATGGTACAAATAGCAATACCATAAAAAAGACCTCCTTTTACATTGCGTACTACCAATACTCCGCTGATGATAATACCTATTGATGCTAATAATGCAGGCCCGGTAAATTTGCCCAGTGTTACGAATGTAGCGGGATGTGATACTATAATACCTGCATTTTTGAGACCGATGAATGCGATGAACATGCCTATTCCAGCCGAAATAGCAAACCTGAGACTTATAGGGATACAGTTGACTATTTTTTCACGAATATTAAAAACCGTGAGAAGAATAAATATTATACCCTCAATGAATACCGCTGCCAAAGCTGCCTCCCAGCTATATCCCATGCCTTGAACCAGAGTAAACGCGAAGAAAGCGTTTATACCCATACTGGGAGCTTGCGCAAAGGGGAGTTTAGCCAAAAAAGCAAGTAGAATGGTGGCCAAAGCAGATGACAAAGCAGTAGCTGTAAATACAGCGCCCTTATCCATACCTGCTGCTTGTAAGATATCGGGATTGACGGCAAGTATATAACTCATCGTCAGGAAGGTGGTCATCCCCGCAATAAGTTCGGTGCGGAATGAATGTTTTTTGGGATTAAATCCCAATGCTGTATGCCAATTCATGTTTATTATTTTATTTTCCGAAAGTCCATTTCAAAGCCAAGGTAGGTATCCATTTCATCCCTTCGTCTACAAAGTTGTAATAGAATTTCCACTCTGTACCTACGCTCAAGTTAAAATCAGGGCTGAAGCCTTTGAGCCTATTAAGATTGAGCCATAATTGCGGTTCTGAAATGAATATCCAATTACCATAAAACCATTGATCCTGATACCACCAATCAGCGAATCCGCTAAAGAGTAGTTTATCATTTGCAAAGCTGTAACGCCATGTCCCCGTGAGCTGGAATGTATTAGGATTGTCAATACCCCTAATGTATTTGTACATAGGGGTAACAGTAAAGCCGAAATTGCCCTTAGTGCTGTTCCATCCATAGGTCAAACCACCTAAGTAAGCATCATTATAAGAGTATTTATTGGACAGACCTCCATCATATTCCAAATGTAAAGAAAGGGGGGATTTTCCAAGACTAAACTCTCGTGATATTTCCCAATAAGCACTAGAAATGCCGTCTTTGGAATATGTCATGTCTACAAAGAAATAATTACTGCCCCATTTGTCCATATTGAAATGCTCCACTGTTGTGAAAACACGAGGACGAGCGGGTAGATCTTTTGAGTACATGTCGCGACCAAAATCATAATTGAACTGGATGTTTTGTGCGTGTGATGAAGCGCCTAAAAGGATAAATAGGCTGAATACTAAGGTAGAGATTCGTTTCATAGGCCTAAAAAATTAATAGTTCGTTTGTTTTTTAGAAAGCGCAAAGATAGTTTTTTATAACTAAAAACACAATTGCTTACCCTTTTAATTATAATGTGACTCAAATAGGATATATCGGGTGATCAAAAAGATTTCTCTTTGACACATAAATTACCCTTGGGGCTCTTGACAAACTAATCTATACACATATCTCAACGATTTAACATACTTTTATTCAATTTATTGCATTGTATCCTCGTTGTTTTTTTCGTATCTTTATATATGTAACTTAACATTTTCAGGCGTCATAAAAGATGCACGTATCGCTAAGCGATTATATTTCGTCTTGGCAGCAATGACACGTCGTGTGGACGGGGTCATGAACAGTTGTTTTAAGAATCATGCAGAAAGGCAGGGGGCTTATCGACTCCTAAATAATAAAAGATGGAAAATGGATCAGTTTTTGGACTGCGTTACCGCAAATAGCGCACAATGTTGCAAAGATCTTAAGCATGTGCTTTGCATTCAGGATACTACAGAGTTTACTTTTGATAATATCAGTGGCAGATTAAACCCTAATGACGAAGATTATGGGTATGGAACCAACAAGAGTTCGGAGTACAGCATCTTTGCTCATCCTTGCTTGCTCTTTGACCCTGAGACGGAAACCCCTATGGGTTATAGTTCGATTGAGTTGTATAACAGAGATCGCAAAGACGCACGCCAGAAGAAACAGCTGCGTAAAAAAATTGGATTTAATGAGAAAGAATCGTCTCGTTGGGCTGCATCGGCTAAAATGGCAAACGCAAATTTGCCAGAAAATTTACGTAAAACCATGGTGGGTGATCGTGAGAATGATATCTACACCGTCATGAGTAAGACGTTGGAAGAAGGATGTGATTTTCTGATTCGCTCCATTCACAATCGGCTTCTCGAGGGAGATTCAAAATCTAAAAAAGAACGTATCATCGAATGGTTGGATAAACAACCGGTTAGTTTCAGTTGCACATCCCAGATCACTAGGCAAAATGGGCGTAAACCTCGCAAGGCGTTGTTCGACGTCAAATATGCACCAGTCACTTTCGGCAACACAGGTAATGGTAAAGACGATGTTTCAAAGAGTATTAGCTGCCACTACGTTCATGTCAGAGAAGATGCCGGTAGCGTTCCCGAGGGTGAAAAGCCTATCGAATGGCGTTTGCTCACCTCGCACGAAGTAAAGAGTAAGGAAGATGCACTCCGGATTATACAGTGGTACAAGTATCGATGGCATATCGAAGAAGTCTTTAGATTAATGAAAACCAAAGGCTTGGGTATTACCTCTGCCCAATTAGAAAACGGTATGGCGATGAAAAAGCTTATGGCAATGGGGTTCTATGTTGTGCTAAAGTGTATGACTCTAAAGAAAAAATATGACACTGCCAATGAGAGCGTTTCATGTAATCGACTCTTTACAGAGGAAGAGTGCGAGATGCTGCATCTAGAGATGGAAATGCTACATAAAGAGTCTCCTCGATCAAAAGATGGGAATAATCCTTTTCGGGAAGATTCGTTAGCTTGGGCTTCGTGGATAATAGCCCGACTGGGATCATGGAAAGCTTATGTAAAATCTGGCGGACCTCCAGGATATAATACCATGTGCAAAGGTCTAAAGGTTTTCCATGAGCACCTCACTGTACTATCTTTCATGAAACAAAAAAATTAAAAGATGTGTATAAAGATTAGCTTGACAAAGGGGGGTATAATGTTGTATCTTTGTTACTATACGAGTATTTTATACTACAGAAGTGAATTACACTATTAATTAAGATGAAATTTATTGGGATATACAAATGAAACAAGAATTAATATTACATTACAATCGGAGAATGATAGATACTCATATGTGATACTGCATTATGACGAATGGTCGGTCTTAAATATTGTCAGAATTAAAGAGAAAACAAGAAATATCAAATAGTCAAAAAAATAAAAAAAATAAATATCTCAAATTTATAAATTATCCGCAGATAGAGTTCTATAAACCTTTCTGCGGATATTTTGTATTACAAAATAGAGTTTTCCTTTAACTTAGATTTGTTTTTTTTGTAACTAGCTCTCAGTTTTTTTCTAACTAAGAAATTTTCATCACCTAGTTAGAAAATTAATAAGACCTAACTACAAAAATATCACGACCTAGTTCGGGAAATATAATAATAAAATACTTTCACAACAACTTATAATCTAAATCAGCGAAAAAAAAACAATATGATTTATTATTCGATAAATAATGTTACTTTTATTTAATATTCGCCTTAAAAGTTTCTAAGTGATTTTTTATTGAAATTGTAATGTCTGTATAAAATAATCAATTTGATAGAATGCTCGCATTATCACTTTATAAATATCATACTATTCCGAAAAAGTGCGTAAGGCTCAAGAATGTTGTCTTAGATTTTTGAAGGAAAAAAATAACAATAATGAGACTTATATAGGTTCCATTTAAGGAAATTATTTGAGCCTTTATTAATTCTTCGCAAGGGGAAAGTGTTTGATGGGATTGATAAGAGGAGACCGTTGCATAGCAGGCCAATTGCTTCGTTGCTTGCGAGATTCGCGCTTGGTCATTTACCTGAAGTAAACTCCCTGTGCACTCACTCTTAGCGCCTTGCACTTTACCCTCTCTGTCCGGTCAAAGTGTCTTTTGTCGGCTTTGCCTCCAAAATCCACGAGACTGTTGACTTTTGCAACAGTCTCAAGAGAGATATCGATGGAAGGAGCATGTGAGTTCTACAAAGAAGAGAATGGGCATGTTAGTAATTCACCTATGATTAATTACGGGATACTTGAACAGTGAATATCAGTACTAGATTAGGTATAGTGGGAGCTCAATAGTATGAGTGAAGTTTGCTGGTAGTATTAGATGGAAGATTCATATTAGCTGATCAAAATAGAAGCGATTGCCATAAGTCTATTAATGACTTTGTGACAATCGCTTTATAGTTTTTATAAATTGTTGATTCCTAATAGATAGGGTAGGGATTAGTGTTCTGAGGGGCCTTTGACTTCTAATCTTTCTCCTGCCGCTTTTACTACATTGCGGTAGAACTCTTCACTATAACCAGGAAAATTGGGCATTTCACTCAATCCGTAACCATTGGTTTTGAAAGCTCCGTTTTCCTCTTTCTTTTCGTTACCGTCCATGTATTTTACCAGTAAATACTCTCCCAGCCTTTTCCAACGTGCTGTAGCATTCTCTGCTTCATTGATAGAGTAATCTGTAAGGAAAGCGATGGCTTGCTTAGGATCTTTTTTATAGAGCTTTAATGCTTCCTGATCTATCATAGCTTGCTGGGCATCGAATCGATCTTCAAGTTGTTTCTGTACAGGACGTATATCTTTGATCATAGGAGCATAGCGATGATATGCCATATTAGCTACCCAGTTGTGGATCCAAAAAGCTGAAGTCCATGAAAAATGCATCATATCTCCATTGCCGGGTCTATAACATTCCGGAGCTTTTGTCATGGAGCAGTACATTGGCGTAAATACTGCCATATCTGCATCATCAACACCAAACCACAATACGCCTCCTATAGGATCGGGTAACTTATTTCTTAGTTGCGCCACAAGCACAAATCCTGTTTGTTGGGTGGCAACAGCTCTTTCATTGAAATATTCTTTACCATCCACTTTGAAATTCATAGGTCTCCAGCGGTAGGGTACATTGTAAGGACCTGCTCCAGGATCATTGGTCATGCAGAGTTCTGTTCCTTCGTAATGATTGCGCATGGCTTTTCTTACATCAGCTACAGAAACTTTACGATCAGGAACGATATATAGAGGCATAGGCTTTTGTGTTACATCGCCTTTTACAAGTGGGAGGTATTTGTCCATGTCTTTGCTAAATTCACGGAAAAACGACCAAACTCGCGCCTCACAGCCTCTAAGCCCCCCTGATGTATAGGGATTGTATGCAGCTTGGAAACTGAAATCTTTGTCATTACCCTTAAAATAACCTTTTTCACGAGCTAAATTCACCACATCTTTCTCATACATGCAGTTTTCCTTGTCATTGAATGGTATTTGTTGGATACGTGCTTGATTGGCATGCCCAGAGATAGCATTGTCAGGTATTCTGATGGCTACCCATACAGCTCCTTTTTTGCCCGGACCTTTGCCAATCATCTCCAAAATCCATACTTCGTTCTTATCTGCAATAGTAAATGACTCGCCTGAGCTGTGATAACCATAATCACGTACCAGATCAGTCATGACTTTTATTGCTTCTCTTGCAGTCTTGGAGCGTTGTAGTCCTATATAAATAAGACTTCCGTAGTCGATCATTCCTTTTTCGTCGACCAGCTCTTTGCGCCCACCCCAAGTACTTTCTGTGATTGCCACCTGATGTTCGTTGATATTGCCTATGACAGAATAAGTCTGAGAAGCTTGAGGTATGAATCCCAGTGGCTTATTGGTGTCCCATTCGATGATAGGACGCATGGTGCCTACAGGATATTTTCCCGGAGCATAATGATAGAGTTCGCCATACAGTGTGTGCGAATCTGCTGCATAACTAATAATTACAGATCCGTCTGTGGATGCTTTTTTCCCTACAATCAGATCAGAACAAGCCTTTGAAGGCGTGGACAACATACATGATCCGACGATGATAGAAAAAACTGAAAGAAAATAACTTTTTTTCATGTTTAATGAAGTGTCTATTCGGTTTAAATACGATTGTTTAGAAAGAGCCTAATATACCCTCAATAATCTTAGCCCACTCGTAATAACTAATGGAGTGTCTTACAATGATTCTTATAAAGTGTCATGTTGAACTACTAGGGGGATTTATGATCAATATATAGACTCATAATGATAGCCTATGTACATATGCCTTAATATCCTCTATATATTGTGTGGTATATTACACAAGTATTTTATAAAGATAGCAAAATAATCATAAATATACAGCCATGAGAATTATAACTCATCCTCATGGCTGTAAATAATATATGCTAAAGAATACTCTTAGCTCAACTTATGGATTACAAGACCTGAACGAAGTTTAGGCTCAAACCATGTAGTCTTTGGAGGCATGATATTACCTGAGTCTGCAATATCGATAAGTTGTTTCATCGATACGGGATATAGAGCCAAAGCCATCTTCATTTCTCCGCTATCAACACGTTTTTTCAACTCTCCCAAACCTCTTATGCCACCGACGAAATCAATGCGCTTGTCTGTTCTGAGGTCTTTGATTCCAAGTATTTTATCTAAAATCAAGTTAGAAGAGATGGTAACATCCAATACTCCTATAGGATCATTGTCGTTGAATGTGCCGGGCTTGGCTGTAAGTGAATACCACTCACCTCCTAAGTACAAGGAGAAGTTGTGCAGTTTGGAAGGCTTATAGATTTCTTTACCTTCTTTCTTTACTTCAAAGTTTTCTTCCAGTTTCTTGAGGAATTCTTCTTCTGATAATCCGTTGAGGTCTTTTACAACACGATTGTAGTCAATGATTGTAAGTTGCTCATCAGGGAAGCATACAGCCATGAAATAGTTGTATTCTTCGTCTCCTTTATGATTAGGATTTTGTTTTGCTTTTTCTGCTCCTACCAATGCAGCAGCAGCAGAACGATGGTGACCGTCTGCGATGTAAAGAGCCGGCATGCGCTCAAAAAGCTCAGTGATTCTTTTGATATCCTCATCATTGTCAATGATCCAAAAGTGATGACCAAATCCATCGAAATCTGCTACATAATCATATTCGGGTTCTTTGGCTGTATATTTCTTTACAATGGTATCAATCTCTGCATTTTCAGGATAAGCAAAGAATACTGGTTCTATATTGGCATTGTTGACACGTACATGCTTCATACGGTCTTCTTCTTTATCCTTACGAGTCAATTCGTGTTTTTTGATTACACCATTCATGTAATCATCTACGTAAGCACATACCACAAGACCATATTGAGTTTTGCCGTTCATTGTTTGGGCATAAACGTAATAATTCTCTTTATCGTCTTGTTTGAGCCAGCCCTTGTCTTGGAACTTTTGGAAATTCTCAGCGGCTTTTTGGTATACTTTCTCATCGTGTTCGTCTGTGCCTACCGGAAAATCGATTTCAGGTCGTATAATATGGTATAAAGACATTTCATTGCCTTTTGCTTCCTCACGAGCTTCTTCTGAGTTGAGTACATCATAAGGACGTGAAGCTACTTTTTCTACTAAATTCTTTGGGGGTCTTACACCCTTGAATGGTTTAATTCTTGCCATAAATATAATGTATGTATTGGGTGACCAAAAGCTCTCGAGTAAGGTTATAAACATTACCAGAGAGCTTTAGATCAATTTTTGACTTATAAAATTATTTGTTTACTCTGAATTTCTCCACACCATTTTTGATAAAATCAACGATCTGGTTAGCAGCAGCCAAGCCGGCATTATTATTAGCCTCTCCTGTTTGTGCTCCCATCTTTTTAGGTGTAGCAAAATATCTATCGCCAAACTCTTTCATTGCAGCGTCATTGCCAGGTGTGATATCAGTGTAATATTTGATATCCTCTCTATCCTTCATAGCTTTAAATACCCCTTCTTCATCAATGATTTCTTTGCGAGCTGTATTAACTAATACGGCTTTTTTAGGCATCATTGAAATGAGTTCATAGTTGATAGAGCCTTTTGTTTCGGGAGTAGCTGGTATGTGTAATGAAATCACATCGCAGGTTTTGAAAAGATCTTCTTTTGTATCTACGTGTTTTACGCCTTCTTTTTCCATACTCTCTTTGGGAGTAAAGGGGTCGAAAGCATAGATTTCCATTCCTATACCTTTGGCAATTCTTGCTACATTACGACCAACGTTTCCGTAAGCAAGTAATCCCAATTTTTTGCCCATCAATTCTGATCCGGAGGTGCCGTTGAATCGGTTTCTTGCTCCAAATAAAAGCATTCCGATAACAAGCTCTGCTACAGCATTGGCATTTTGTCCGGGAGTATTCATTACACAAACATTGTGTTGGGTAGCAGAGTTCAGGTCTACATTGTCATAACCGGCACCGGCTCTTACCACAATTTTGAGATTCTTGGCTGCATCGAAAACATCATTGTCTATCACATCACTTCTGATGATAATAGCATCTACATCCTCAACAGCTTTGAGTAAAGCGGATTTGTCTGCGTACTTTTCTAGTAATACCGTTTCAAACCCCGCCTGTGTAAGTATATCTTTTATGCCTTCCACTGCACTGGCTGCAAAAGGCTTTTCGGTAGCTATTAAAACTTTTGTCATAATATTAAAGATCTAATTAGGTTAGCCAAATTTTTTTAATCGAAAATAAGCATTAATTAATGCTTATTTTCGAAGTCTTTCATTGCCTGTACCAATGCTTCTACACTTGATTTGGGCATTGCATTGTAAAGGGAAGCACGGAATCCTCCAACAGATCTGTGACCCTTGATGCCTACCATACCACGCTCTGCAGCAAATGTAGCGAATTCAGGTTCGAGTTCTTTGTACTCGTCATTCATTACAAAGCATATATTCATGAGAGATCTATCTTCTACCGCTACTGTGCCTTTGAACAATCTATTACGATCAATTTCATCATACAATAAACCGGCTTTCTCAATGTTCATTTTTTCAAGCACTTTTACTCCGCCCAATTCTTTGTACCACTTCAGTGTCTGTAGCGCTACATATATTGGAAATACGGGAGGTGTATTGTACATAGAATCCTTTTTGATGTGGATATTATAATCCAGCATAGCAGGTAATGGACGATCTACATGACCCAAGGCATCTTTTCTTACAAGTACGAAAGTAGCACCTGCAGGAGCGATGTTTTTTTGAGCTCCACCATAAATCAGATCATATTTGGATACATCTACAGGGCGAGTGAAAATATCTGAAGACATATCTGCCACTAACCTTACATTAGTATCAAAGTCTTTGCGAATCTCTGTTCCGTAGATTGTGTTATTACTGGTGTAGTGGAAATAGTCTACATCTTCAGGGATAAAAAAACCCTTGGGGATGTATGAGAAATTTTTGTCTTCGGAAGATGCTAATACTTCAACATCTCCTACATATTTAGCTTGCTTGATAGCATTGGTTGCCCATGTTCCTGTATTAATATAGGCAGCCTTCTTTTGCAGTAGGTTCAAAGGCGCCATATAAAACTGCAAACTTGCACCGCCTCCGAGGAACAGTACTTCGTAGCCATCAGGAGCATCGATAAGTTCTTTGAATAACTTACGAGCCTCCTCCATCACTGCAGTAAATTCTTTGCCACGGTGAGATACTTCCAATAATGAAAGACCTGTACCTGCAAAATTCATTACAGCATCGGCTGCATTCTTAATTACTTCATCATGTAAGATTGATGGTCCCGCTGAGAAATTGTGCTTCTTCATAGCAGAATTGAATTTTTAATGTTAAAAAGAATTATAATTGTTTTACTATTTATCATGAAGGCTTTAGTTTCTTTATTTTATTATCTCAATCCTTCTTCGACAAAGATATTAAATGGAAATATAATAAACAACCAAAAAAGCAATATTTTAATTATCGGATTCCCTTATTTTAATCATCCTTTCAGCTATCTTCCTTTCTGTTGTGGATGATAAGTCGGGAGCCCAAAATTTTTCATCTATTAGTCGATCAGGTAGATATTGTTGTTTTACAAAATGCCCGGGGTAATCATGAGCGTACTTATAACCACTTCCATAACCCATATCTTTCATTAGGTCAGTAGGAGCATTACGCAGATGCATTGGTACAGGAAGACTCCCTATTTGCTTTACTGCTTCGAGAGCTCTTCCTATAGCTAAATATGTGGAATTGCTTTTTTCGCTGGTAGCAAGATAAACCGTGGCTTGTGCCAGAGGGATACGACCTTCCGGCCAACCTAATCGATCTAAGGCATCAGCACAAGCATTGGCTATTAATAAAGCATTCGGATTAGCAAGTCCAATATCTTCAGTTGCTGAAATCACTAACCTGCGAGCGATAAATGAAGGTTCTTCTCCACCGTCGATCAATCTTGCCAACCAATATAAAGCAGCATCAGGATCACTCCCTCGTATGCTTTTTATAAAAGCTGAAGCGATATCATAATGCATTTCTCCGCCTTTGTCGAAAGCAGATGGATTTTCTTGGACACGGTTTCGAACTAACTCATTTGTTATAAAAATAGTATTTTCAACTTCAGAACTTACTATCATATCTATAATATTGAGCGCTCGGCGTGCATCACCTCCAGCAAAGCGTATCAAAGCTTCCCATTCTTCTATGGTTATATTTTTTTTATTAAGTATCTCATCTGTAGTGATGGCATGTTTGATAAGTGATTTGATGTCTTCATCCGTAAGCGGGTTGAGGGTGAAGACCTGACATCTTGAAAGAAGAGGTCTTATTACCTCAAAACTCGGATTTTCAGTAGTGGCACCTATCAGCGTGATAATACCTCTTTCTACTGCAGATAATAAAGAATCCTGCTGACTTTTACTGAAACGGTGTATCTCATCAATGAATAAAATAGCTCTCCCTTGTCCTGCAAAAATGGAATTGTCTTGTTGTGTAATTGAGTTGATTACCTCCCTTACGTCTTTGACTCCTGAATTAATGGCACTTAATGTGTAAAAAGGGACATTTACGGCATGAGCAATAATTTCCGCAAGAGTCGTTTTTCCTACACCGGGAGGTCCCCAAAATATAATAGAAGGTATTTGCCCTTTGTCAATCATTTGGCGTAATACTGCTCCTGAACCGATCAAATGCTTTTGACCAAAGTAATTAGCAAGTGATGAGGGTCTCATTCGCTCTGCCAGGGGTTGAAATGCTTTATTAATCATACTGCTAATTTATGAAATAAATAGATACATATACTATCCTCTTTAAATCAAAAAAACAGTCAGTCTGTTTGGACTTTTAAAAGATTATTCTACCTTTGCAACCGCAATGTACTATCGCCCGGATGGTGGAATGGTAGACACGAAGGACTTAAAATCCTTTGGCCATTATGGCTGTGCGGGTTCAAGTCCCGCTCCGGGTACTTGCAATCAAAGAGCTTTCCTTTGTTTATGAGGATGGCTCTTTTTTTATGCCTTAACTAGATGTTAGGAATAATCTAATTATAAAATGCAGTATTTGGGACTGTGGAGTATTTAGAATTAAAAGTAAGTGTCGATTACAGTATCTTAGTATTAGGGTGGAACTTATTTGATTTATAGGGAACTTAAAAGTTCTTTCCTTATGGAAAGGATTAAATAATCAGCGCATACTATAATATTTATATTAAATTTGTGCTGTTTTTTGATGATTGTTTAAATAATCTTAATAATCTGTAGTTTATAAATGGATTTTACATCAAAGCCTTTGATCTCCATTGTAGTGCCGGCTTATAATGTGGAAAAATATCTAGATCAGTGTTTACAGTCTATCGTTGACCAAACCTACACAAATTTAGAAATAATTGTTATTAATGATGGGTCTACTGATAATACTCCGGCTATTGCAGATCAATGGAAAGATAAAGATAATCGCATAAGGGTAATTCATCAAGAAAATGCCGGTATTGCAGAAGTAAGGAATAAAGGTCTAACTCTTTCAAAAGGCGAATATGTCGGCTTTGTAGATAGTGATGATTGGATCGATATTAATATGTACGAAAAACTTTTTCGCCCTTTTGAATTAGACTCTGAATGTGATATTGCGATTTGTAATTTTTATTCAGAAGGCTGGACAAAAGATCTGTCAAAAAGACATTTGAATCGGTTTGGAAGAATATCTAAGAATAATGCTTTAAACTATGTGATCTATGGTAAGATCATTGAGTTATATGTTTGGAATAAATTATATCGAAAAAGTATTTTAGAGAAGTTTGGCTTTATTAATAAACGGAATTTTGAAGATATTATAAGTGTCCCAAAATTTTTCTCTGTAGCACGTAATATTTATATAATTAAAGACAAACTTTATCATTACCGTTACTGTGAAACAAGCATTGTAAATACAAAACACGCTAAAAACGAATACGATTATATTACAGCCCTTATCGACCTCTACAATTTTGTTATTCAACAAAATGATTTCCCCGATTATCAAAAAGCTTTATTCTTTACAAAGGTCTGTAAAAGAGTAATGAGATCATATTATAGGCACTCTGATTTATTTGAATTAGAAATTAATCAACAATATGATAATAAAATAAAAAGGCTATTGTCTGAATTGCTTAATGTAAAGGAATACAATCATTCTTCTTTTAAGTATTATGAAAGAATATTAAATCTTAAATTTGTTTATGTTAAACTTTTTCATGGCAAAATAAGATTAAAAACATTTACTTACTAACGATAGCAAGCATGGACGTAAGTCATCATCCTTTAATTTCTATTATTGTTCCTTTATATAATATGGAGAAATATTTTTTTCAATGTATAGACTCCATTAAAAGCCAAACATATAAAGATTTTGAAGTTATTATTGTGGATGATGGATCAACAGATAAGAGTGGAGAGATTGCTGATCAATGGGCTTTTGAAGACAAGCGCGTAAAAGTGATTCATCAGTCTAATAAGGGGCTTGCGGACGTTCGTAATGTGGGCATATCTATGTCCAAAGGCGAATATATTATGTTTATAGACTCTGATGACTGGGTAAAATCTGATTATGTAGAAAAACTATACAATGCAGCCAAACAATATATTGCTGATATCGTAATAGGAAATTATATATTTACATGGGACAAACCTTACAAAGAGAAATATTCCAAGATTGATGAGCATCCTGTAGAATATAATAAAACACAAGCTATCAAAGAACTACTTTATAACAAAAAAATAAAAAGTTATATGTGGGGAAGTATATACAAATCAGAACTTTTTAGAGATGTCATATTTCCTATAGGACGTGTTTATGAGGATTATGCTCGGGTATTTAATGTGTTTGATAAGGCAGAGAGGGTAGTGGTAATTCCTGATCATTTATATTTTTATAGGCAAGTTAATACCAGCATTGTCAATCTAAAAAAATATAAATCTGATGTCGATTATATGTTAGCATTAATTGATAGGGTGGAATTTAGTCAAAAATGTGACTCGCTAACAAGGACGGAAAAAATCAGATTTAAAATTAAGAGTGAAAAAAGACTTCTACTACGATACTCCCGATTGTTAAAGGATTATTCGGCTGATCAGTTAAATTCAGATAATTTAAAATTCTTTGATAAGAAACTTCGCACCTTTTTTGGATTACACAAGTTCACTCGATCAAGAATTTCCCTTTATCTTTTCATGAGTTACATCAAACACATCCGTTTTTTATGATAATATGTATTCTTTAGTCACTAATTTTACTCCTCCCTTTTAACTAATAATATGGAACAACATATAGAAGTCAAGTGGAAAAGTTTGGTGGTATTGCTTGTGCTTTCTTTTACGGGCTCATTAGTCTTATTTGTGGTATCAACAATGTTTTTGGGGCTGTTGGATATATATGACATTTTTGCATTCAATACCTTTTTAGTGATAGGGGCGCCTGCCATAGGGTGGTGTTCATTATATAATAGAAAACAAATCCATCCACTCAAATTTAATCGCCTTCCACCCAAATTCAACTTTTCCAAACCCTGGATTGTTGTGTTGTGTATCTTTATACTTTTATTGGGGGCGAGTGCATTATTGGCTTCCTTCTCTCAATATTTATTAGATTTTTTACCAGATGTTTTAAAAAATAAAGTTTTAGAATGGGAGGGTGATCAGGATACCCTGATTCAATCTATTATTGATGAACAGGGGATTGTGTCACAAATCAAAAAGATTGTTACAATGGCTCTCTTTCCGGCTGTTTTTGAGGAGATGTATTTCAGAGGAGCTTTACTGCCCATTACTATAAATATTACCGGAGGACGTAGGAATACCTCAATATGGATTGTCGCTATCATATTTAGCGCTGTCCATTTTTCTATAACGGGGTTTCTATCTCGTCTCGCTTTAGGTGTAGGCTTTGGTTATTTATATTCATACGGTAGAGGCCTCAAGTTGCCTATACTCGCTCATTTTATAAATAATATGCTTGCTATATATACCATGTAATATATACATTCTCTTGCCTCCATCTTCTTGGATAATTTTGAAGTTGTTTTTAGCCCATTACTTACTATCTGAACTTTAATTATCTATCAGATTGGTTTATATTTCGCAGTGGTGGCACAAATCATATTCTTTTTCTATATCTTTGTTCCGGCTTTAAGGAATAAGGGGTGCCATGCACGTAAGTTTTGGCTGAGAAATTACCCTTGAACCTGATCCGGTTAGTACCGGCGTAGGAATATTTTCTTGAGTTATCCTATTAATATCTAAGTTATACTACGTACACATCCTTTTTTCCTCATAAGCTTTGATTATTTATTAATAACAATAAAAGGTTATGAGAAAAAATATAAAATCACTTCTTATTGCATTTCCGATAATATCCTTTTTATCGCAAGAGGTTTATGCACAAGCATATCGTACCGATAAGGACTCCGTAAAGATTTATCATCTTGAAGAGATTACCATAAGTAGTACTCGTGCCGGTGTAAAAACCCCTATTTCTTTTACCAATATAGATAAATCTAAAATAAAGAAAGTCAATTACGGACAAGATATCCCTTATATTCTCGGTACAACACCTTCTGTTGTTTCTACGAGTGATGGGGGTATAGGTATTGGTTATACCGGTTTTAGAGTTCGTGGTACTGATGCTTCACGCATTAATATCACTACTAATGGTATTCCCTTGAATGACTCAGAGTCACAAGCTGTATTTTGGGTAAATATGCCGGATTTTATCAATTCAGTACAAGATCTTCAAGTACAAAGAGGGGTAGGAACGTCCTCGAATGGTGCAGGAGCCTTTGGGGCAAGCATCAATATGAAAACGGAAGGTATCAAGTCAAAACCATATGCAGAGGTAGGTGTAAGTGGTGGTTCCTATGGAGTATTTAGGCGTAGTGTAAAAGCCGGTACAGGGATCATCAATGACCACTGGTCATTGGATACACGTTTTTCAAAGTTAAATTCCGATGGCTTCGTGGATCGTTCTGGCGTAAAGCTCAAATCATACTTTATTCAAGGAGCTTACTCTGCGGATAATTCGGTGCTAAAACTGATTACATTCGGTGGAAATGAAGTTACGGGAATTGCATGGAACGGCATTTCTCCTGAAGATATCAAGAGTTATGGACGAAGATACAATACTGCAGGGTTAATTTCCAAGGAAGATCAAACAGATCCTAAAAACTTCAAATATTATAGAAATACTGATAATTATGATCAACGTCATTATCAAGCCATTTTTTCTCATGTGCTGACACCTGCTCTTAATCTGAACATCAATGGGCATTACACCAGAGGCAAAGGCTATACAGATGAGTACCGCACGAATAGGAAGTTCAAAAAATATGGTTTAGTAAGTTATAAAATCGGAGATAAAGATATTCAGAAGTCCGATCTTATTCGTCGCAAATATCTTGACAATCACTTTTATGGAGGTAATGCTTCTTTAGTCTGGTCTCCCGAAAGATTGAATCTTACGTTGGGATTGAGTGCTAACCAGTATAAAGGAGATCACTTTGGCGAAATCAAATGGATCAAAAATTATAACAAAGCCCTTGATCCAAACCATAGATACTATGAAGGAGATGGTCGAAAAACGGATTTTTTGGGATTTTTGAAGTTAAATTATGAATTGCTTCAGGGACTTAATATATATGCTGATTTGCAAATGCGTCATATCAATTATCATATTGACGGAACTATAGATCATTATGATGAAAATACAAAGGATTTGCAGGTGATGCATCTCAAGCGCAATTTCAACTTTTTCAATCCTAAAGCCGGCTTGTTTTATCAATTCAATAGTAATCATCAGGGATATGCCTCTGTAGCTGTCGCTCATAGAGAACCCAGCCGTAACAATTACACAGAATCGGGAGCTGATGCTTACCCCGAAGCCGAAAGACTTATAGACTATGAATTAGGATATAAATATGTTGATAATAATATCAGGCTTGGAGCAAACCTTTACTATATGAGTTATAAAGATCAGTTGCTGTTGAACGGTAGGTTAAGTGATGTGGGTGAAATGTTGACGGTAAATGTTCCTAAGAGTTCACGTATGGGACTTGAGCTTTCGTCCAACTGGAAAATTGCGTCGTGGTTGCAATGGGATGTTGCATTTACCCTAAGTAGTAATCAGATCAAAGATTACAAGGTATTTTACAGTGTATATGATGCACAATATAATTGGTTGAGACTCGAAGAGAAAAATCTCAAAAATGCTAAAATTGCTTTTTCTCCCGAAGTTATTGCTTCTACAGGCTTCACCGCTAATTGGAAAAATTTTGAAATTGCTCTAACAGGTCAGTATGTAGGTAAGCAATATCTTGATAATACAGAAAATGATGCTCGCAAACTCCCGTCGTATTTTGTAAGCAATCTTAGGTTAGGATATGATTTTAGAGCATTTAAACTTGCAAACTGTAATCTTGGGCTTCAGGTAAATAATCTTTTCAATAAAGACTACTCATCCAATGGTTATGTTTATGATAATGGTTTTGTACAAAAAGGTCAAAGCCTAGAAGAATACAGTGATATCCGATTGTTCCCACAAGCCGGAACGCATGTCTTAGGATCACTGACAATTACATTCTAATATCTCCATGTATACACACCCGACCGATTATCGAGACTCTTTTATAGAGAGTACGGTAATCGGTCTTTTTTACTACCTTGCGCAATTATTTAAACAATTTTTCATTAAATGATAGAATTTATTACGGCCCATTGGATAGAACTCCTAGCCGCTTTCATTAATTTTATTTGGGTATATCTTGAGTTCAAAGCCAGCACTTGGTTGTGGCCTGTAGGTATCATTCTTCCCATGCTTTACATTGTAGTTTCGCTCAATGCACATTTCTATGGAAATGTAATTATAAATGTCTATTATCTCGTAACCAGTATTATCGGTTGGATAATGTGGTTGCGTAAGGGTAACTCGCAAGAAGCTGCTCCTATTACAGATATTAGCCGTCGCGCTGTGTTTATTAGCCTTGGCCTTGGCATAGTAGGTTATATCAGTGCTTACATTCTTTTGAAATCTTATACTGATAGTTTAGTGCCATGGGCAGATGCCTTGGCGACAATTATAAGTTTCATTGGTATGATTTGGTTGGCCAACAAATGGCAACAACATTGGTTTTGTTGGATGATAGCCAATTTTATCAGCATATTTATATTTTATGCATCCAGAGATTATATTTCCACTTTTGTATTTTTCGTCAATACCATTGTTTCCGTATTAGGTTTCTTCAATTGGCGAAAGATGAAGATGCAACAAAATATAAAGTAGTATGATTTCATTCCGTAAAATTAGTGCTCTCAACGCTCCCTCCATTGTAGTGTTTGCCAATGGAGACTTCCCTCAGGATACTGTAATAAAAGAGATTCTTAATGTCACAGTGCGTGAGAAGGATAGATTACTTATCGTGTGTGATGGGGCGGTAGACAAGCTTCTTACACATACGGGATTGATACCTGATATTGTGATTGGGGACCTTGATTCGCTGAGTAGCGCAGAAAAAGAGATTCTTTCTTGCAAGCTCATCCAGATCTCCGAACAAGAAACAAACGATCTTACAAAGGCTGTTACCTATGTGCAGAATTATTATAATCCTGAATCAATACTTATCTTAGGAGCTTCAGGAGGGCGTGAAGATCACTTGATTGCCAATGTATCTTTGCTCAATAGATATGCACACAAAACCCCTCTCATTATCATGATGACAGATGAGGGGGTTTTTCTATCGTTCCAAAATAACGTTGTTGAGTTTTCTTGTGAGCCGAGACTACAGATATCTCTTTTTGATTTTCTTGGTAATGCCAGGATTACTACCCATGGCTTGAGATGGGAACTTAATGATGCTATTTTTGAAGAATTGTGGTGCGGTACCCTCAACGAAGCAGTTGGAAATATGGTCTCTGTTTCGGTAACGGGAGGATCGATCTCCATATTTATATCCAATGAAGTAAAAGAGAGCAATACCTCCGTTCCTAAACATTGAGTCAGTACATATATTTCAATTAGTATCTACTTCGTCTGACACAGAAAGAGATGCAACCGTGTATTTTTGTAATGTCAAAAATAAAACACATCTCAGCCCAAAACTTTCAGAAAACTGACTTAGAAACTGTGGTAATATAATGCTCTGAAAAAATTATCCGTTCCTCTTGACAAGGGGGGAGCAATGTTGTATCTTTGTGAGGAAAGAATAACACAAATCGAAAGACAATGAATATTGTAATAAATTACAGACTAAACACCGCTGCATCTGTCAAGGTCTGCTGTGTAGCATGCCCAATGAGGATTGAGGCTTGTCGGAGCTTACATTTTGTCAAAATAAGACAAAAGGCGTGAAATATTAAATTGTCAAATATAGCAATATCCTCTTACAATCAAGGCAAAAAGCCGTATGGAGTATTCAATATACTCTCTACGGCTTTTTGGTTAGAGTGAAGTAATGTGTGTTTTTCTTAACTAGTCGCCCCTTAAAATCGTGTTTATTTTCTGATATACAGCAAATTGCACTCTTCTATTCTTTGATAAATCTGCAAGTTTTTGTATCTTTGGATATAGAAACTTGCAGATTTTTTTATGATACGCCCTACTCAAACAGTTCAATCTCTGTTCTCTTCGCTGGACGATTTGCTCAACCAGCAACATCCTCTGTATAAACTTTCCCATAAAATCGATTGGAAAAGGTTCGAAGAGGCTTTTTCTTCCTTGTATTGCCCTGACAATGGTCGTCCCGGTAAGCCTATTCGTTTAATGTGTGGTCTTTTAATTCTCAAGCATTTGCGCAATATTTCAGATGAATCTGTTGTAGAACAATGGAGTGAGAACGCTTATTTTCAATATTTTTGTGGCATGCAGGAGTTTACACCTTCCTTTCCCTGCAATGCCTCGGAACTGGTTCACTTCCGCAAACGTATCGGCGAAAGAGGGATAGAGCTTATTCTTGCAGAAAGTATTCGTGTGAATGATGACAAAAATGATAAGGATCACCACGATACCGCTTTTATAGACTCCACCGTGCAGGAAAAGAATGTGACCTATCCTACAGATGCCAAGTTGCATAAGAAGATAGTAGGCAAGGTTCTCAAAATCGCAAGGGCTCTCAATCTACCCATTCGTCAAAGCTATACTTTCGTATTGAAAAGAATTTATCGGGATCAACGTTTTCGCAACCATCCCAAGAACCGTAAGAAAGCTCTTAAAGCGGATAAACGGTTACGAACAATAGCGGGACGTTTGGTTCGGGAACTTAAACGAAACCTAGGTAGTAACAGGGAGTACGACAAACTCATTTCCCTCTTTGAAAGGATTCTTTCGCAACGGCGTAATTCCACTCAAAAGATTTATTCTCTTCATGAACCGGATGTTCAATGCATCAGTAAAGGTAAGGAGCACAAAAAATATGAGTTTGGAAACAAAGTCTCGATTATACGCTCCATGACGGGAGTGATTTTGGGAGCCTCTTCTTTCCGTAATGAGTACGACGGACATACCATAGAGCAAAGCCTCGATCAGGTGAAGAGACTCACGGGAGAAAGGATTAAGAAACTGGCCGGAGATAGAGGTTACCGTGGAAAAAAAGAAATAAACGGTACGCAGATATTGATTCCTGACACTCCAAAAGCTAAAGACAGTTATTATCAACGTAAAAAGAAGCATCGACTTTTCTGCAAGCGTGCAGGAATAGAACCAACTATCGGACATTTAAAATCAGATTATCGCTTGGGACGTAACTTTTACAAAGGGCTCTTCGGGGATGCTATCAATGTAATGTTAGCTGCAGCGGCATATAACTTCAAAAGAGCCATGAAGCTTCTTTTGTACCTAATAAACAAAATCAGCGAAACACTCCCAATGGAGAGGATTGCGCTGAAATGTGCTTTTTAAGGGACGACTAACTACATTTCATTATTTTTCTAACTAAGTCTTGATATTTTCTTAACTACGACATTCAGATTTTTTAGTTAGAAAAAAAATGAAACGTAACTAAGAAAATATCAAGACTTAGTTAAAAAAATATTAAGAGAGTTTTAGCTCCGCATTACTTTTTTATAAGTATCCAGTTTGCCGGAAATTACTATCGATTTGATTCGATTTTGTGTATTTGTGTAGCTATTTGATGTTTTGTGGGTCTAGGCTAAGAGGTAGGCCAAATAAACAAAATGTAACCTGACTCTGTTCTATTTGTTTTATCACTATTAACTACTGTTATGCAATATTTGCCACCTATGACCATGTCTTTATAGAGGTTGCAATAATTGCTATCATTATTTTGAGACCGTTGCATAGCAGGCCAATTGCTTCGTTGCTTGCGAGATTCGCACTTGGTCATTAACCTGAAGTAAACTCCCTGTGCACTCACTCTTAGCGCCTTGCACTTTACCCTCTCTGCCCGGTCAAAGTGTCTTTTGTCGGCTTTGCCTCCAAAATCCATGAGACTGTTGACTTTTGCAACAGTCTCATTTTATGAATGAATAAATAATCAAACTATAATGAACGAAGACCTTTTTCATCCGCCATTGTTTGATGAATCTTCTTTTTAAATATTGTTTTGGTACCTACTTCGATCTCTCTAGAAGTATTGCCCAATACGCTTATATTGATATGGAATTAAATATCAACTCTAAGCTTGGTACACAGAAAGAAAAGTGTTTACTTTGTATCTTTGATAAGAAATAGATAAGCTAAATGGCACAACAAGACGATTTATTCAAGAAAATCATATCACACTGTAAAGAATATGGTTTTGTTTTCCCTTCATCTGAAATTTATGATGGACTCAGTGCAGTATATGACTATGGACAGTATGGTTCGGAACTGAAAAACAATATCAAACGGTATTGGTGGGAAGCAATGACTCTGCTCAATAGAAATGTAGTAGGTATTGACTCAGCCATCTTTATGCACCCTAAGATATGGAAAGCTTCAGGTCACGTGGATGCTTTCAATGATCCGTTGATTGATAATAAGGATTCGAAAAAAAGATATCGTGCTGATGTCCTTATTGAGGATTACCTTGCAAAGATAGAAGAGAAGATCAATAAAGAAGTAGCCAAAGCAGCAAAGAAATTTGGTGATCAATTTGACGAAGCACAATTCCGTGCAACCAACCCTCGTGTATTAGACAATTTAAAGAAATACGAGGAAGTACATACACGTTTCAGCAATGCTCTCAATGATAATAATCTGGAGGATTTACGTGAGATCATTGTGGACTGTGAGATTGTTTGCCCTATAAGCGGCACCAGAAATTGGACAGAAGTGCGCCAATTCAATCTCATGTTTGCCACTGAGATGGGATCTACAGCAGAAGGTGCAATGAAAGTATATTTACGCCCTGAAACAGCTCAAGGTATTTTTGTAAACTTTCTCAATGTCCAAAAGACGGGGCGTATGAAAGTGCCTTTCGGAATAGCACAGATAGGAAAAGCTTTCAGAAATGAGATTGTGGCTCGTCAGTTCATTTTTCGTATGAGGGAATTTGAGCAGATGGAAATGCAGTTTTTTGTAAGACCCGGAGAAGAATTACAGTGGTTTGAACATTGGAAGAGTATGCGCCTCAAGTGGCATAAGGCTTTGGGATTGGGTGATACTAAATATCGCTATCATGATCACGAAAAATTGGCTCATTATGCCAATGCAGCCACCGATATTGAATTTGAAATGCCATTTGGCTTCAAAGAGGTCGAAGGTATTCATAGCCGTACCGACTTTGACCTAAAGAGACATGAAGAGTTTAGTGGCAAAAAACTACAATATTTCGACCCCGAACTCAATCAGAGCTATGTGCCATACGTTATAGAGACATCTATAGGTCTTGATAGGATGTTCCTTACCGTGATGTTTGGTTCGTATGCAGAAGAAGCTACAGAGAGCGGAGAGGTTAGAACTGTTTTGAGATTACCTGCAGCACTTGCGCCGGTAAAATTGGCAGTGCTTCCGCTGGTTCGTAAAGATGGCCTTGCGGAAAAAGCGCAAGAAATAGTGGATAATCTTAGATTCGACTTTAACTGTCAACTTGATGAGAAAGATAGCATTGGCAAGAGATACAGAAGACAAGATGCTATAGGCACTCCATATTGTATTACGGTGGACCATCAGTCACTCGAAGATAATACTGTGACCATAAGGAATCGTGATACGATGCAACAAGAACGTGTAGCTATTGAGGATTTGGCAAAAATAATAGGAGAAGCTACAAGTATGAAAAGTTTACTCAAAAAAATTGAGCAATGAATATAACAAAAAAAAGTTTTTGGGCTCTTATAGTTACACTAAGCCTGGCAATGGTATCTTGTAAAGATGCTATTGACTCGGATCTTCAATGGCGCTCTCAGAGTGAACAGCGCTTTGATAAGTATAAAAATGATAGCCAATACAAACGAGTATCCACTTCAGGCATTTTGGGGGATAACTTCGTGATGATGAAATATATTAAAAAGGGCGAGGGTAAAGTACATCCTATTTATACGAGTAGGGTGTTGCTGCATTACCAGCAATACATACTAGGTATTGAAAATCCCATTGCAAGCAATTATTCTTCGGAAGAGCCTGACCGATTTTCTCTCAATAGAGGTGCTGATGGTAAAAACCTGCCCTTGGGAATGCGTATAGCGCTCATGAATATGGTAGAGGGAGACGAGGCGGAAGTAATTATTCCTTGGTATTTAGGGTATGGTGAAAACTCCAAACCTCTAGGTATTATGAATTTTTCTGCCTTGAGATATATTGTAAGATTGGATAAGATTATCCCGGAAAACGATCCTGATTGATGGCAGATAGAATAGAAATTCTTGTATCTAATGATGATGGCTTTCGTGCTCCTGGTATAAGGGCACTTATGCGCTCTCTTATGGAGATTGGTAATGTTACGGTAGTTGCTCCGGATTCAGCCCGTTCTGGATTTTCCTCCGCAATTACTTCTACCATTCCTATTACAATGAAACTTAGACATCAAGAGGAAGGACTCACCGTATACAGCTCTACAGGAACTCCGGTAGACTGTGTCAAGGTAGCTCTCAATACTATCTTTGCTGAGAAAAAGCCTGATATTCTGGTCTCAGGTATCAATCATGGTCGTAATGACGGAATATGTGTATTATACTCAGGAACCATAGGTGTTGCCATGGAAGGTTCTGTATGTGGGATTCAGTCCTTGGCTGTTTCTCTCAATAACAGTGAAGAAGAGCCTAATATGGAATATGCTGCCGAGTATGCCAATAAGGTGGTAAAACATATGCTCAAATACCCCGTGCCCGAAAATACATTACTTTCATTAAATGTCCCTGATGGAAAACCACTGGGCCTGAAGGTTTGTAGGATGACCAACGGACGTTTTACCAATGAGTATATGAGGAGCCAAAATGCTAAGGGAAAAGAAGTGTTTTGGATGCAAGGAAAACAGATCAATAAGTATCCTGATATTATAGGTGATTTGGAGTATTTGGAGAAAGGGTATGCTGCTCTCACCCCTATAAAGATAGAAATGACCAATTTTGATTATCTTCCTCTGCTAGAAAAATCTTTTTCTACAGATCCGGAGGAGTAATTGACTACGCCTATGCGCTATTTTCTTGTAGCCGGAGAAGCATCCGGAGATCTGCATGCTTCTAATCTAATCAAGTCTATCAGAAAGATAGACTCTCATGCCCAATTTGCATTTATGGGAGGAGATTTGATGGAAAAGGCATCCGGGCAGAAAACTGTGGTACATTACAATACTGTAGCATATATGGGAGTGATGCCGGTATTGCTGCATCTAAAAGAGATCAATCAAGCCGGCGCATATGTACAGCGAGAAATAAAGAGGTTCAATCCTGATGTAGTCATCCCTGTGGACTATGCGGGATTTAACTTTAAGTATATACTCCCTTTTGTCCATGATAAATTGAATATTCCTATCTATTACTATATTTCACCTAAACTATGGGCTTGGAAGAGATGGCGTGTAAAGTCTCTGGTGAAATATGTGGACAAGCTTTTGTGCATCATGCCTTTCGAACAAGAGTTTTATAGAAATTATGATTTGGATGTGGAATATGTGGGAAATCCTTGTGTAGATGCTATAGAATCATATAAGGATAATAGGATGGAAGATGAGCAATTATTTCAAATGAAACCTTACATTGCATTGCTTTCGGGTAGTCGTAAAGAGGAAGTACGACGTAATCTTCCATATATGTTGCGTGCAGCCAATAGTTATCCTGATTACAATTGTGTCATAGCAGGAGCTCCCGGACTTACAATAGATGACTATTTGCCATACCTCAATGAATATCCTGACACAAAGATTGTTTTTGGCAAGACATATAATATCTTGGAGCAGTCTACCGCAGCGTTGGTGACATCGGGCACAGCCACATTGGAGACAGCCCTTATCGGTACACCGCAAGTCGTATGTTATAAGATGAGTGGACTCAAGCTTTTCAACTGGGGCTTCAAAAACTTTTTCCCTATTAAGTATTTTTCATTGGTCAATCTCATAACCAATAATAAGGTGGTTGAGGAGTTATTATCGGCTGATCTTACCGATAAAGCTCTTATGCAGGAATTGGGTGCAATATTGCCCGGAGGAAACAAAAGGGAACAGGTTATAGAAGGATATAAAAAACTCTGTAACATATTAGGAACATCTGATACTTCAGACCGAGCAGCGCATGTAATTATTGATTCATTAGTTACTGTAGAGTCTAAACCCCAATGAAGTTCGAATATTTTATAGCAAAACGTCTTTACAAGAAGCCCAAAAGCAATAAGACTCAAAGTTCTACAAGACCTATCGTTAGACTTTCCTTAATCGGTATCTCGCTGAGTCTTGCCGTCATGCTTATGGCTGTATCTATCATGATGGGATTCAAAAGAGATGTAAGAAAATATGCCTATAGTACTACAGGTAATTTAGTGATTTATAAATATGGTTCTTCTGTCAATAATGCACAAGAACCTATACGAGCCCCCCATGAACTACTTCGATTACTCAAAAAAACACCCGGGGTAAAAGATACATATCCTATTATTTATCAGCCGGGAATATTCAAAACTGATAGTTTGTTTGAAGGGGCAATATTCTTGGGTGTAGATGATACATTTAAGTCGGCATATTTTTCTGATAATCTTACGCAAGGCTCTTTTGATCTCAAGGATAATTCTGATGAGCCGGTAAATCCGATCTTGATAACTAAAGAAGTAGCTCATAAAATCAATGCCAAGATAGGGGATAAAATCAAGGGCTATTTTTTCACTACAAAGATAAAAGTACGAGCTTTTACAGTCAGAGGTATATACGAAAGCGGAGGTGTAGATACGGCTCCCATTCTTTGCAATATCAACACATTGAGACGAGTCAATGGCTGGGATCAGGATCAGGTTGTGCGTATCATGATAAATGTAGATAATGCCTACAATCCTCTTACTGTGGCCAATGATATTATAAACAAACTAAAGGAACGTCAAGACCTTCTTTTCGATAATACATTGACAATCAATTCGGCAGAAGAGATCAGTCCTGAAATTTTTTCTTGGCTCGATATGCTTGACTCCAACATAATCTTATTACTTACCTTGCTGATCATTGTGAGTGGTTTTACTATGATTACAGGCCTTATCATATTAGTTTTGGATAATACTACTACGATTGGAGTACTAAAGTCTTTGGGGGCTTCTAACGGGTCTATCCAAAAAATATTCATTACACTTTCCGGAATGCTCGTCGGTAAAGCACTTGTTTTTGGGAATCTTATCGCTTTTACGCTATGTATGGTTCAGAAATACGGAAGAATTATAAAACTGAATCCCGAGACTTATTTTATGAATGCTGTGCCTATTCAATTTGATCTTGTTGCTTGGATATTGATCAATGCCGGTACACTCATTCTTATCATGCTTATGATATGGGGACCATCAAAGATTATTTATAAGATTACACCGGCGCAAACCATGAAATTCGACTGATTATAATCTGCTTTTGTATCTAACTCTTTCCCGTGGTGTATGTATTATTGACAATGATGAAGCTTTATTGTATGTTTATTTTGATTGGAACTCCCTAAATAAATCATGTTATTAAAAAAACTAATGAAGAGTTCGTTTTTGAGTAAGAGGATTACAAGATAGAAGTAAATTCAGTCGGTTCTATGCGTAGCTTTGTGATAAATGGAAGCCCCTTTCCTGTGACAAAAATTTTATCAGAAACGAAATAGATAGTTTATTTTTCCTGAAATAACTTGCTCGGATGCTTGTCCATAAGGATCAACCCTTTTTGTACGGAATACATCACCAAAAGCATAGAAAAATCTTCCTTCTACTTCAAGAAGGCTTTTATCTCCCAGTCTAATACTTACTCCGGGGCCTCCACACAAGCCCCATTCTACAGGTTGAACCGTATGCAAATCATGACGTAATTTATCAACTTCACCAAACTCACTGCCGTTTATTATCACGGACTCCTTAAACCGGTAGCCTATTTTGGGCCCGGCATTGATGAAAAATCTGACTCTCTTCATTTCATAATAAAGCTGTGTCATAATAGGAAGTTCTACATAATGTAATGTTTTTGAGTATTTCAACCCTTTGGCTACATCATAGCGCTCATGCCAGCCCTGCATGGAATAGTTAAACTCTATCTGAATACCGGCATATTTCTCAAGATCACATCGAAGAGTGATGCCAGCCAAGGCTCCTGTTTTGATATCCTGACTTACTGAAGGGCTAAATAATACTTTGCTAAAATTGGCCCCGGCAGAAGCTCCTACATAAACTTTGGGCTTGAAGGCTTTGGCTGATGGCGGCAAGATGTTCTGAGCATATATTATGCAGTAGCTCCCCAAAACTACTGAGAATATAGCTGATTTTTTTATGACTCTGAAAATATATTTCATTAGAATGCTATTCGTTTGATGGATCCGTCCTTCATAAAAGACACGAAGAATAAATTTTGGTTAAGGTATCCACTTCCTGATTTTAACGATTGGAATTTAAAGTCTGTTTGTAAGCCGTCACTAGGCAACATATAGCTTTTCCTCATAAAGCTTTTGCCATATACAGTATGAGCTCTTACGAAGTATTTAGCTATATCATATCCTAAAACCCCATATTTGGGGTAACTGAATGCTATACTATGGTTGTACCAAACATTATATTGAGAAAGAAAACGTTTTGACTCCCATGTATTAGCATCAAAGAAGAAAGTGCTGTAAATAGTAGTGTTATACTTCTTCATCTGTTCCATCTGAATGCCTCTCATTGATTGCCATTGAGCAGGAGCAAAAATAGTACATACGTCATCTTTATTAATAGATGCCAAAAGTTTCTTGGCAAGCTCCTTTTCTGCGTTCGTCGGAACCAATACAGTCCTATTACCTTGAAGAGGTAAATTACCGCTTAAGGTCAATTCTTCAAAAGGCATATTGGCTTTACGTACGGCCTCTTTTATGGCTTTTATATAATTATCTTCAAAATCTGAAGATCTGCCTATAAACTTTACAGTATAGCCTTTATATTTTCGAACAAATTCAGAGCCGATGATACGGTAAAGGTTTTCTTGCGGGGGGTTGATCTGAAATAAATTAGGGTTGTTGTCCGTGAAATCTTTATTAGAATTGAAAGGGATTACATAATTAGCTGTTTTACGAGCCATGTTGATAGCGTAAATCTGGTTTTCGGAAACACCTCCTATAATAAGATCACAACTGTTTAGCTTTCCTAAATTTATGGCATCATTCACTGTCGCATCCGTTGAAGCGTCGATTACTTTCAGTCGCACTGATATGCCATCTTTCTTGAGGTCATTTAACCCCATAAGAAACCCCTCATAAAATTCCATATACTTGACCGCATTATTCTTCTCGAGAGGTAATATCAGAGCTGCATTTACAACTTGTTTTTCTACTTTATCACTATCTGATTTATCTGTATTGATATTTGTTGAATTAGTAGGTTGTGGAGTAGGGGCTTTTGTAGAATTAGCGGGAATAATGATGTTTTTTCCAATCGGAAAAGTTCGTGCGCTTATGCCCGGATTGGCAATCATGATCCTTTCCTCCGAAACCTGATATTGCTTGCTAATAGCATATAAGGTTTCACCTTTTTTAATCACATGATTGACTGGTTGAGTTCTCAAGGCAGTACTATCTTCTTTGCTGTTTATCGGTACTAGAAGTTTTTTACCTGGGTGTATGGTATCTTTTGCCCATGGATTTAATTTGTAGATTTTTTCGGTAGAGGCATTGTATTTTTTGGCGATACTATAGATTGTCTCTTCTGATTTAATAATATGCTCTTGAATCTGTGTGCGATTCTGCGCATAGGAGTTTGCAAAATATAAGATTACTACAGAAAAAGTAATCAAAAACTTATTTAGATGAACATTCATATAATAAATCTGTGATAATGTTAAAAACTCATTTGCAAAGATACTATAAAATGGTAATTTTGTACCGAAAAAACAATTAAGAGAAAATTTGATTTATATTTAGGCTATGTAATCAATGCGATATATTTATAATGTGTATGTTTCACAGTATATTATGTTGTATAATAAAGACACTATCATAGTTTATAAGGACTGTTTTTACCAAATGATGAAATTTTTTTTGCATTAATAATTCTTATGATAAAAGTTGTTGAATTTCATTAGTATGTATTAATTGCCAAAAAGACATTTTATTTTTGCAAGAGGTTAGTTTTATTTATGCAGAATATTCAGGTTTACGGGGCAAAAGTTCATAATTTGAAAGGTATAGATGTTTCAATTCCCAGACATTCTTTGACTGTAATAACAGGAATGAGTGGAAGTGGAAAATCTTCTTTAGCTTTCGATACTTTATTCGCAGAAGGTCAACGTCGGTATATTGATACATTCGGGTCTTATGTACGAGGTTTTCTGGGAGGGGGGATGGAACGTCCTGATGCGGAAGAAATACTGGGGTTAGGGCCAGTTATTTCTATCGAACAAAAAACAACTAATAAAAATCCACGTTCTACCGTCGGTACTGTGACGGAGATATATGATTTTTTCAGACTTTTGTACGCAAGAGTAGGGACGGCATACTCTTATCTTTCAGGCTTGCCCATGGTAAAATATTCGGAATCACAAATTCTTGATTTCATTTATGAAGGCTTTGCTGACCACAAGGTGATGTTATTGGCTCCTGTAGTTAAGCAACGTAAGGGGCATTACAAAGAGCTTTTTGAGCATTTGCGTAAAAAAGGATATGTTACTGTAAGGATAGATGGTGAAATACGGGAAATCACTCATGGGCTTAAGTTGGATCGCTATAAGCAACACAGCGTAGAAGTTCAGATTGATAAGATTAAAATCACCGAGGCTAATCGTGAAAGACTTGTAGCCAGCCTGAAACTTGCCATGAAAGAGGGCGAGGGCATGATGATGCTGGAGGATATGGATTCCGGCAATATTAAATTTTTCAGCCGAACACTTATGTGTCCTGAAACGGGACTCTCATATAGTGATCCGGCTCCTCATAATTTTTCTTTCAATTCACCCAATGGATATTGTCCCAGATGCAAAGGTTTAGGAGAAGTCAATATCTTGGATATGGATGCTGTGATTCCCGATAAAAGTCTAAGTATATATAAAGGAGCCATAAGCCCTATTGGAAAGTATAAGAATACCGTGGTTTTTTGGCAGATAGAAGCTCTATGTGAAAAATATGGATATTCTATCAAAGACAAGATCTCTAAATTACCACAAGAATTAATTCAAGATATTATATACGGATCCGATGAGAAGATTGTTGTCAAGAATGATCTTATCGGATCTTCTTCCTTTCCTACGACCTTTAATGGTGTAGCTACATATATCCTTCAGATGTATGATGACTCTGATCTTTCAGCAACCGCTGAAAAATGGGTTAATCAATTCATGAAAATGGAAAAATGCCCGGAGTGTGGCGGCATGAGACTCAATAAAGAAGCTTTACATTATAAAATAGCGGATAAAAACATTGGCGAGATTAGCCAATTGGATTTATCGGAGCTTGCAAAATGGGTTGATAACGTAGATGATAGTTTAGGGCAAAACGAACGTATCATAGCCAAAGAGATACTCAAAGAAATAAAATCTCGTCTTGGCTTTATGTTGGATGTAGGTCTGGGATATTTATCAATGAATCGTACAGCGGCTACGCTTTCCGGGGGAGAGAGTCAGCGTATTAGATTAGCGACTCAGATAGGGACTCAACTTGTTGAGGTTTTATACATTTTGGATGAACCGAGTATAGGCCTCCATCAAAGAGATAATATTAGATTAATTCACTCTTTGAAAAATCTAAGAGATTTAGGGAATACTGTTATTGTTGTAGAGCATGATAAAGATATGATGCTCAATGCAGACTATGTAATAGATATGGGGCCAAAAGCCGGTCGTTTGGGTGGAGATGTTGTATTTAGCGGTACACCTGCTGAGATGCTTAAAGCAAACACCCTTACAGCTCAATATCTTAATGGTATAAAAGAAATAAAAGTCCCTGCGACAAGGAGAAAAGGTAATGGTAAGTTTATAAGAATAAACCAAGCTTCAGGAAATAATCTAAAAAATATAGATGTAACATTTCCGTTGGGTATGTTTATTTGTGTGACAGGTGTTTCCGGAAGCGGAAAAAGTACACTGATCAATAAGACATTATACCCGGCGATAAGTCAGCATTTATATAACTCATTGCTCGATCCTTTGCCATTCAAAAATATTGAGGGATTGGAGCTAGTGGACAAGATTGTATCTGTGGATCAGTCTCCAATAGGAAAAAGTCCGAGAAGTAATCCGGCAACTTATACAGGATTATTTACCGATATTCGTAATCTGTTTGTAGCTTTGCCTGAGAGTAAAGCTCGTGGGTACAAAGCCGGACGTTTTTCTTTCAATGTTGCCGGAGGAAGATGCGAGACCTGTAAGGGTAATGGGTTCAAGACTATAGAGATGAATTTTCTTCCTGATGTATACGCTCCTTGCGAAGTCTGTCAAGGCAAACGCTATAATAGGGAAACGCTTGAAGTGAGATATAAAGGAAAGTCTATAGCCGACGTTTTGGATATGACTATTAATGCAGCTGTGGAGTTTTTTGAAAATGTTCCTCACATTATCAAAAAACTCAAAGTGCTGCAAGATGTTGGTTTGGGTTACATCAAACTGGGGCAATCATCCAAAACATTATCAGGGGGGGAAAGTCAAAGAGTTAAATTGGCTTCAGAATTAAGTAAACGAGATACCGGAAATACAATTTATGTGTTGGATGAACCTACCACCGGTTTGCATTTTGAAGACATAAGAGTGTTGCTTGGCATATTGGATAGATTGGTCAATAGAGGCAATACTATTATAGTGATTGAGCATAATCTGGATGTAATCAAATGTGCCGACTGGATTATAGATATTGGTCCCGAAGGAGGGCGAGAAGGAGGGGAGCTTCTTTATGAGGGTGTCCCGGAAAATATGAAGAGGTGTAAGAAAAGTTTTACAACGCCTTTCCTCATGGATGAATTGAAGGAAAAGAAATAAATACAACATAATAGGAATAATTTATTAGTTATGATTAAAAAAGAAGGTCGATTGTCTAATAAGATTTGCCCGGACAATATGTCTGTCGAGGAATGGCAAGTAGCTCTTCGCCGTGAAAATGCTATTGATGCGGGTTTTCAGGTTGAACACTTAGATGAAAATCGTATTTGGGGCGATTACATGGTAAGCAGTGATACCGGAAGATATAGAGTTGCTTTCAGAGGAGTAAGAAGTGATAGAAATTTCTGTTCTTGCCTTGACTTTCGAACAAATGGTTTGGGTACATGTAAGCATCTTGAGGCAGTTACTCTTTATCTCCAACAACATGTCGCAGGATATCCTTGGGCAGAGATGTCATACATTCCTCCTTATTCATCTATTTATGTAAGTTACAAAGGAGGTCGGGCTATAAAACTTAAAGTAGGAGAAGTTGAGACTGAACAATACGAGGAGCTTAAAAGGAAATATTTCGATGAGGACGGAGTACTTCCTCTTGCCAATTATCGTTACTTTACCCAAATAGAGAATGAGGCTAAGGAAATATCATCCTCATTTCGTTGCTATGACGATGTATATGAACTCGTGAACCAAGAACTTGATAAGGAAGAGTGGCATCAGGATTTGGAAAATGATTATCCCGATCATAGAATACCCTTGGACGCTGTATCGCTATATGATGATTCTATAGGTATAGAGCAAAAACTGTTTGATCTGACTTATTCAGGATTTGGCCTTATTGTATCTCCCTCGAATAAGTTTTTCCCACTTTTTATGCTTCGTCTCGCTCAAGAGATATTTGTTCGGGAACCGGATAGTAAAAATGGGTATATTGTTTTGGAAGACAATCAAGAGGTTCTGGAATGGGAAAAACTTATACGTATGTACATGCCGTCTGGATTACCTTTGGAGATACTCACAGCCCAGCAATTTGCATCACATGTAGCAAATACTACACCTGAATGTAACTTTGTATTTGTAGATCATGCTGAAGGATTGAAAGAGTGGCGCAATCCAGTGTCAATGGCGATGAAGAAATTGAGCATCAAACATCTTTATATGCGTATTGATACACTACAATATCTGACTCCTGTTCAGCTTTCTTCGATATTACAACATATCAGCCCGTTTGTGTTGGGCCCTTTTTACAAATTTATTCATACATATCGCCCTATATTCCCGCTTAAGGATGATGCATCCGCTTTACCGGAAGAGGTAAAGGATTCAGTGTATCTCTTTGGCCGAGATTTACTCAAGGTTATTGAGGCTATTGTTCTAGAGGGGGGGCCTGTAGAAGACTCTGTCGTAAATCAATTCCCATTTACAGCTGAAGGTAAGGCTGAGGCTTTTTTGAGCGCACTTACCGAAATTCTTGCAGATGAAGAGGCTCGATTGATTTTATTAGAGAAGCTCAAGTCATTATAACTCGCTACATCATAGTAGCATTGTGAAAATATTTTATTCCTAATTTGTTTTATTTATTATAGGTGGTAGATCATTCATCATACCTTGAAGAGTTAAATTCTGCTCAAAGGGCAGCTGTCTTATATGATGATGGCCCAGCATTGGTGATTGCCGGTGCAGGATCAGGAAAGACAAGAGTGTTGGTGGCAAAGCTCACTCATTTATTAGAAAAAGGTTATAGCCCCGAAAAACTAATGGCTCTTACCTTTACTAATAAGGCTGCTAGAGAGATGAAGTCCAGGGTAGAATTTTATGCTGGAAGAAGTGCCAATAAGATATTGATGGGTACTTTCCACTCTGTTTTTTCTCGAATACTACGTATACATGCAGACTTGTTGGGGTATACTTCTGATTATTCAATTTATGATACTGCTGATTCCAAAAGCCGTATACGTACCATTATAAAAGATATGGGGTTGGATGACAAAAGTTATAGACCCAACAGTGTATACAATCGTATTTCAAGCGCAAAAAACAAACTTATCTCAGCACAAGCTTATGGTTCTAATATTGAGTTTGCGAAATATGATGCGCAGTGTCATATGCCTCGAATTTCAGAGATTTACAGCAGATATTCCATTGACCTGAAAAAGAGCAATGCAATGGATTTTGATGATTTATTGATGAATATCAATATCCTTTTTCGTGATCATCCTGAAGTGCTGAAGCGCTGGCAAGAACGAATCGATTATTTGTTAATCGATGAGTATCAAGATACCAATTTTGCCCAGTATATGATCGCTAAGCAAATAATGGGTGAGAAAGGGAAAATCTTTGTTGTGGGTGATGACGCTCAGAGTATATATTCTTTCAGAGGGGCTAATCTTGATAATATTTTAGGATTTAAGAATAGCTTTAAAGATGCTAAACTTTTCAAATTAGAGCAAAATTATCGATCTACTCAAACTATAGTGCAGGTTGCAGGCAGTCTCATTGCGCATAATGAAGAGCAGATACCCAAAGAAGTCTTTTCTGAGAATGTGGTGGGAGAACCCGTGGTGGTGCATGAAGCTTTTACTGCAGAACTTGAAGCTGCTTGGGTAGTCAATGAGATTAGGGTAGCCAAACAATCAGAGGGTGTACCTTACAGCGCCTCTGCAATATTATACAGAACTAATGCCCAAAGCCGTATATTGGAGCAGGAGTTGCGTAAGCGTAACGTGCCTTTTAGGATTTATGGCGGCAGATCTTTCTTTGATCATAAAGAAGTCAAAGATGTAATTGCCTATTTCAGATTACTTGTCAATCCTAATGATGAGGAGTCATTGTTGCGTGTAATCAATTATCCCAAGAGAGGCATTGGTAGTACTACGGTAGATAAGCTTCGTACTACAGCCAACCAATCTCAGATTCCTATTTCTGAGATTATCAATGATCCTTTGACCCATAATGTATCAATATCCAAAGCTACTGCAACTAAAATTTCTGCATTCTCTCAAATGTTAACTTCGTTGAGGGAGGAAATGGACAATATTGACTTTGTTGATTTTGCACAAAATGTAATTCGTACTACGGGTATTTCTTCTGATATTTTTGCGGATAATACTGCGGAAGGTATTACAAGGCAAGAAAATCTGAAAGAATTAATATTGAGCATCGAAGAGTATCAGCAAGCTCGTGAAGAAGAAGATCAGAAACCCACGCTTGCATCTTATCTTGCTGAAATATCTCTCATGACTGATCAAGATAGCAATACTTCCGATGGCGAAATGGTAACTCTCATGACTATTCATTCTGCCAAAGGATTAGAATTTCCTCACGTGTATATAGTGGGGTTGGAAGAACAATTATTCCCTTCACCTATGAGCTCAGAAGGGCGGGAATTGGAAGAAGAGCGTAGACTCTTTTACGTAGCAATCACAAGAGCCGAACAAACTTGCCATATTGCATATGCACGTGAGCGTTTTCGGAACGGACGCACAGAATCTGTAAGACCTAGCCGCTTTTTATCCGAATTATCTCCTTCTCTCATAAGATATATAAGTTTATCAGATAACGGTAACTTATGGAGGCAGGGTCTTCAAAAACGTAATGCTATCCCTGATAGATTCGATACCGAAACTGACCGCTCTTTTCTCCCACAGCGTCCTAAAGGGCGTAAAGTTCCTATTGGTACAAGGACTTTACAGGGCGATTCTTTCCCTCAAGAAACACAACACTCTTCGATAGGAGACCTTTCTGTAGGGGATAAAGTATTGCATCATAGGTTTGGACTTGGTGTTATAGAATTGTTGGAAGGAGATGGTGAGAATGCCAAAGCTACAGTTGTATTTGACCAGAATGGGTCTAAAAAGTTGCTTTTACGCTTTGCCAAACTTCGTAAAGTCTAAATTTATAAGCAATATATATACATCAAAGAACAAATGTGCCCGATTAATTTTTTTATAATCGGTAATATCCTTTTTTATTAGCATTATTTCTGGTTATCTTTGTTTGTGATAATAATTTTCTGGATATAAAAAACAATAACAATAAATAAAGACTATGGCAAGTAAAAGATCCCTAAAAAAAGAAATTATAAGCATAGCCAGTGAGCTGTTTTCAGATACTATCGTTTTACAGATGCTCGTTGAAGAAAAGGATTTGTCCAAGGTAGAAAAGATCATGAATCAGATTATTGATTGGATGAATAATACAATTAATAAAGTAGGACATCCCGATGCTAAAAACAACACCAAAATGTTGAAAAAATACTATACAGATTTGCGTCAAAGAATTCAGCAGGATGTTGATAAAATGTCTGATGAGCTTGATGCAATTGCAGAAACATTAAAATAAAATACTTTAAGCTTTTGAAAAAAATAGCACAGCGTGTACTGAGTTTGCTCGGTTGGAAAATAATAGAACCACCTAAAGGATTACCGGATAAAAGTGTAATATGTGTTGCACCGCACACTAGTAATCATGATTTCTTTTTAGGGAAGTTATACTCTTGGGCAACTTCATATACGTCAGGTTTTCTGATGAAAAAGGAATGGTTTTTCTTCCCGTTGGGTATCATCCTGAAAGCTATGGGAGGAATTCCTATTGATCGTTCCAGAAGAGGATCCACTGTTGAAGAGGTAAAGAAGTTTTTCAAGAAGCCCGGCAGTAGACATATCGCTATTACCCCGGAAGGAACTCGACGTTTAGGCGAAAAGTGGCATACCGGATTTTACTACATTGCCACAGGAGCCAACGTGCCTATTCTTTTGGCTGTTATTGATTACAAGAAAAAGGGAATAGGCGTTTTTGAAATATTTTATCCAACGGGGGATTTAGAGGCTGATATTGATTATATTAGGTCTAAATACAATCGTTCTCAAGCAAAATTTCCTGAGAAATTCTATGAAAAGAAGTGAAAAGCTCCGTATTCTCGCAGTACAATTGGATATTACATGGCATAATATTGATGCCAATATATCTGAACTCCACAAAATAGCTCATGGTCATATAGGAACAACAGACCTTATTGTTTTGCCGGAAATGTTTACAACAGGATTTTCTATGGAGATCGAAGATTTGGCGGAAATTCCAGATGGCGATACTATCACAAAACTCCAACAAATATCCGATGATACAGATATTGCCATTATGGGCAGCTATGTTGTAAATCAACATGGAAATATATACAATAGAGAGTTTCTCATTACACCGGTTCGCATTCCACAGTATTATGACAAGCGACACCTCTTTAGTATGGGAGGAGAAGATGAGGTCATGAGTGCGGGGTATGTCCGCAAGACTTTCCATCTTTACGGGTGGAGTATTTTACCCGTAGTTTGTTATGATCTCCGCTTTCCTGTTTGGTGCAGAAATGTCAATAATGAATATGATCTCATGGTTGTTGTTGCCAATTGGCCTCAATCACGTATTTCTGCTTGGGATATTTTGGTCAAAGCCCGTGCTATAGAAAATCTTTGCTATGTTGTAGCTGTGAATAGAATAGGTGTTGATCCGCACGGATTAGTATACACCGGACACTCAGACATAATAAATGCCAAGGGTGAATCTCTCCTAAACGAACAAGACAAAAACGATAGATTGTTATATGCCGAGATAGAAAAAAGTTCTCTCCAAAAAATGAGGTCTAAATTTCCGGTATGGCAAGATGCTGATAGTTTCAAGATAGAATTGTAACTTTGTAAAATTTTACATAAAAAACGGAGCCATCAAAAGCATCGTCCATACAAGAAACAATTAAAATATCTTCTAAAATGATGACACTTGAAAAGCTGATAGCTAAAGAACTAATTGACGTAAAAGCGGTAAAACTTCAGCCTAATAACCCCTTTACATGGGCTTCCGGATGGAAATCTCCGATCTATTGCGACAATAGAAAAACGCTTTCTTACCCTAAAACAAGAAGCCTTATCAAAATCGAATTAGCTAGAGTTATTGCTGAGAAATACCCCCAAGCCAATGCTATTGCCGGCGTAGCCACAGGTGCTATAGCACAGGGTGCTCTTGTCGCTGATTTATTAGGGATGCCTTTTGTTTACATTCGTTCTACCCCCAAAGATCATGGACTGGAGAATTTAATAGAAGGAGATCTCAAGCCTGATAGCAAAGTTGTCATCATTGAAGATCTCATCTCGACAGGAGGTAGTAGCCTCAATGCTGTGAAGGCTGTACGCAACTTTGGCTGTGAGGTTTTGGGTATGATAGCCATATATACACACGGATTCCCACAAGCCGAAAATGCTTTTGCTGCAGCCAACGTAGAGCTATCTACATTGAGTAATTACAATGCTGTCATTGAGGAAGCTCTTAGCACTGGCTATATCGACAAATCTGATATAGAGATGTTGAAAGAGTGGCGCAAAGATCCCGCCTCTTGGACAGGTAAAAACAAGTAAAATAATGAGTGATTATATCAGCGATATTAAATCTATCGCAGCCCCTAGACGCAAAGTTTATGATAAACTTTCGGATTTGACAAATATAGAATCTGTAAAGAACAAAATCCCGGAAGACCAAAAGATTGAGATTGAAGTTATTGATGCTGATACTTGTGCTTTTGTTGTGCCGGGAGCCGGTCGTCTTGTCCTTAAAATTATTGAGCGAGAGGATGAGAAAACCATTAAGTTTGAAACTGAAAAGTCTCCCGTCCCTGCTACTGTATGGATTCAGTTACTAGAACCCAATGAGGCTGATACACGTATGCGTCTAACGCTCAGAGCCGATTTGAATTTTATGCTCAAAAAGATGATTGGTGATCGTCTTGAAAAAGGAGTAAATCAG